>NZ_CP011451.1:0-312910 GCF_001007935.1 Nitrosomonas communis | reverse complement strand
GCCTTGACTGTATCATGTTATCAAGCTGATGAAAGTGGCTCTGCTTGTGGCCTATGTGATGCTTGTCGCATTCGTAGAGCAGGATTTTTAGCGGCAGATATCTCTGATCCGACGCGGTATAGAGTAGGTTAAAAATGTGGGCAAACATCGTTTAAAGTTACCTCAGGATCAAGAGAATTCCTGATCAAATAGAATAAAGTAAATAGGCGGGTAGCAAAATAGGAATAGGCTAAGAGAAGGGCTATGATTTTCGTTCAATACATACACCTAGCTTTTTTACTCCTTTAATAATGTCAAGTTTGGCTGCACTTACTTTTACCCAAGGTGAATTAAATTCTGTCAAAATAATTTGTGCGATATGTTCAGCTAATGCCTCAAGTAAAGAGAATTGTTTGGTGGCTAAAATATCGTTGATGCGCTTGATAATCAGAGAATAATCCAGTGCATCTTCAAGTTTGTCAGTAAAACAAGCTCGATTGGTTGGTAGGGCGATTTCAAGATTAAGTTCGATTGTTTGAGCAATCTTTTTTTCCCATGGATAAATTCCAATCAGTGTTTTTGCTTTGAAGTCATGAAGAAAGATGATATCCATTATTAGGATTTAAAATGATCTATAACCTTGGTGGAATAAATTAAAGAAATATTTTTGTGTGTTGTTATCGCGATTCTAGTCTATTTATGAAGGTGATGCTATTTTGGTGATGATATGGAAGTAGGATTATTGTTGTTAGCCGCTTATTTGCTGGGTTCAGTTTCATTTGCAGTGGTAGCAAGTTGGTTATTTAATTTACCTGATCCAAGAACATATGGCTCGAAAAATCCCGGGGCAACAAATGTGTTGCGTAGTGGCAAGAAAGTGGCAGCAGTTGTGACATTACTAGGTGATGCTGGCAAAGGTTGGCTGGCAGTGATACTCGCTAATTATTTTTCACAAGCTTGGCAACTAGGAAATGAAGCGGTTGCGGGTGTTGCAATAGCTGTTTTTCTTGGTCACTTGTTTCCAATCTTTCTTGGTTTTAAAGGTGGCAAAGGGGTGGCGACATCGGCAGGTGTGCTACTCGGTTTGGATCCTTTATTAGGACTATTGGTAATATTTACGTGGATTTTAGTTGCCATGCTTTGGCGTATATCTTCATTATCTGCTATGGTTGCTGCTCTGTTAGCGCCAATTTATGCGTTTATTCTATTTGACTCCAAAATAAATGTCTGGGCTACTACTATTATTTCATTGTTACTTCTTTGGCGGCATAAATCAAATTTCATCAATCTAGCTATAGGTAAAGAAGCACGCATTGGAGAAAAAAGCAGATTGTGAGTTGAAATCGAAGATGCTTACAACATTTCCAGATCCCACCTGGCTCTTACTGTAAAGCAGCTCATACTATGCTGGTAGTTAATCTCTTGTTGTTGTAGACGCATTGCTCCAGCAAAAGCGATCATGGCGCCATTGTCAGTACAGAATTCAAATTCTGGAAAAAATACTGTTGCGCCTATGTTGGTTGTTTCGCGAACGAGCCTTTTACGTAATTGGATATTTGCTCCTACTCCACCCGCTATGACCAGTTGACTAAGACCATTTTGCATGAGAGCGGACAAAGATTTTTCTGCCAGAATGTCTATGACCGCTTCTTGAAAGGCAAGTGCAATGTCAGCACCGGTTTGCTGTGTAATATGATGATTTTTGATTAAAGTTGATACCGCAGTTTTTAATCCGCTGAAACTAAAGTTAAAGTCCCCGCTATACCGCATAGGGCGAGGAAGTTTAAAACGACCCGATTGACCTTGTTCCGCAAGTTCGGCAAGTGCTCGCCCGCCGGGGTAATCTAACCCAAGAAGTTTTGCTGTTTTATCAAAAGCTTCACCTGCCGCATCATCTACCGTTTCGCCAAGCAATATATATTCTCCTATTCCATTAACCTTTATTAACTGAGTGTGACCACCAGAAACGAGAAGGGCTACAAAAGGAAACGTAGGGGAAGGTGTCGATAATAGAGGAGACAGAAGATGGCCTTCAAGATGATGAATATTCAGTATTGGGATTTCAAGAGCGAATGACAGTGCGGAACCAATACATGCGCCTACTAGTAAAGCTCCTGCCAGACCAGGTCCTTGAGTGTAGGCAATAGCGTTAACTTCTTTCAAACAAATATTGGCTTCTTTCAAAGCTTGTTTGATAAGCGGTATGACACGGCGAATATGGTCGCGTGAGGCTAGTTCTGGTACAACTCCGCCATATTCATTATGTATTTCAGTTTGTGAATATAGCGTGTGACTTAATAAACCATATTTTGTGTGATAAAGGGCAATACCTGTTTCATCACATGACGTTTCAATACCAAGCACAATCATTTTTAATGTCAATAGAAACTATATTGAATCTCTTTGTGTCCAATTTTAAACCTTTTGGTGAGAGAAAGAGAAGAGTAAAAAGTGGTGTATGAGAAAATATGGTTGATGTTTGCTTAATATCTTCTTCATTGCATCCAAAAGCTTTTCTTATTGCATGCTTTTATTAAGAAAATAATAATGTTATATTTATAAGCTTTTGCAGAATTATTAACATTCAATAAAAATAGAAGGAGACCGAAAGGGATTACTACTTTATGACCACTGTTAAAGTCAAGGAAAATGAGCCATTTGAAGTTGCCATGCGTCGTTTTAAACGCTCGGTTGAGAAAACTGGATTACTTACTGAATTGCGCGCGCGCGAATTTTATGAAAAGCCAACTGCAGAACGTAAACGTAAACATGCAGCAGCTGTCAAGCGTACCTATAAACGTTTGCGTAGTCAATTACTCCCGAAAAAACTTTATTAGTTGGTCATGAATTCGTAAGACAAACTTACTAGGCTGCTTTGTTATGAATTTGAGGCAGAAAATTACAGAAGACATGAAGGTTGCCATGCGCGCGGGGGACTCAAAAAAGCGTGACGCTATTCGATTATTGCAAGCAGCTATTAAACAGCGAGAAGTTGATGAGCGTATTGAGCTAGATGATACAGCGATCATTGCAGTAATTGAGAAAATGCTTAAACAGCGTAGAGATTCGATCACGCAATATGAGGCTGCGCGCCGGCAAGATTTAGCTGATGCCGAAAAATATGAAGTGGACGTGCTGCTTACTTATATGCCTCAAATGATGAGTGAGGCTGAAGTTACTAGGATAGTGGACGAAGTGATCGCTTTAGTAGGAGATGCAGGGCAGCAGCGGATGGGTAAGATCATGGCTTTGTTAAAATCTAAATTGACTGGATGTGCAGATATGACTCAAGTAGCCGCGCTAGTGAAGAAAAAAATTTCCTCTTGATTTTATTAAAGGACAACTTATCTTAGTTTATGTGTTTGGGGTAGTAGTCAAGTATTTATTCACCTCATCGATAATCAGTTAATTATTGGCCTACTTTAATAAATGGTTCCTCAATCGTTTATTCAAGAGTTGCTCAATCGCATAGATATAACGGATGTAGTTGGGCGTTATGTGCCATTGAGGAAAGCTGGTGGCAATTTTAGCGCGTGCTGCCCGTTTCATAATGAAAAAACCCCGTCATTTGTGGTTAGTCCAACAAAACAGTTCTATCATTGTTTCGGTTGCGGAAAGCATGGTAACGCCATTAATTTTCTGATTGAGCATACCGGAATGAGTTTTATTGATGCGGTTGAGAATTTGGCTGCTTCTGCTGGATTGCAAATTCCATCTCAACAAGTTGTAACTTATTCTCGAGTATTTGAATCTCACTTCTCGCTTACTAAAAAAGAAGGTGAGCAAGATAAAGCTGAGGAGTCTGTGCAGCAGATGGTTGAATCGATGAAAACTGCCGCTCAATATTATCGTAGTCAACTTAAGAACGCTGAGCAGGCTATTGCTTATTTAAAAAAGCGCGGTATAACGGGAGAAATCGCGGTTCGTTTTGGAGTTGGTTATGCGCCGGCTAACCGACAGAATCTTGCTTCTGTATTTTCTGAATACCCGCTAAAGCAATCCGAAAATGTGTTGGTAAAAGTAGGCTTGGTCATACGTGGCAATGATGGTAAACATTATGACCGGTTCCGTAACCGCATTATGTTCCCAATTTTAGACCAGAAAGGCAGGGTAATCGGTTTTGGTGGAAGGGTATTGGATGCTGGAGAGCCAAAGTATTTAAATTCTCCTGAGACGCCTTTATTTATAAAGGGGCGTGAACTTTATAATTTGTTTGCAGCCAGCAAGGCGATCCGTAAAGCAGGGCGAGCTTTAGTGGTAGAAGGATATATGGACGTAGTTATGCTTGCGCAACATGATATAGACTATGCGGTTGCTACGCTTGGTACTGCTACTACACCGTTTCATATCCAGAAGCTACTGCGTCAAACAGATAAAATCATTTTTTGTTTCGATGGTGATAGTGCGGGAAGGAAAGCAGCTTGGCGTGCGCTCGAAAATAGTTTATCTCAATTACGGGATGGAAAAGAGATAAGTTTTCTGTTTCTACCAGAGAATGAGGATCCCGATAGCTATGTTCGTAAGCATGGTAAAGAATCATTTGAAGCGCTTGTCGATCAGGCGCTACCTCTCTCCAAGTTTTTTTATGGTGAATTATCTGGGCGTGTGAATCTGCAAACTAGCGAAGGACGTGCTGGTTTGGTGCAACATGCACGGCCGTTATTGGCTCAGATAAGTGGCGCTCCGGTTCTTGCGCTTATGCTGATAAAACAGTTGGCACAACTCACTTCTATTAACCAAAACGAATTGGAGGGGTTATTGCAAATTAAGCGAAAAGATCTTTTTTCTCGGCCTAATCTGAAGCGACCGCAACCAGTCACACCTTATCGTAAACTAATTCAATTAATCCTACACGATCCAGTATATGTCGGGAAGCTAGAAAAAAGTATGCTGACAGGAGATGATGAAGAAAATGATGAAAAGACATTATTGATAGAACTGATGGATTTTTTTAATGCTTTATCACCGCAGGACTTAGAAGAGGCAACATTGTTATCGATTAAGGCATATTTCTGTGATAACCCATGTTATGAATTATTAGAAACAATAGAAAAAGAAATAAGTATGTGGGGAGAAGGGGTCGATATAGACGCAGAGTTTACCGGAATATTGCTGCGGTTGAGAGAAATGCGCCGCAAACAAAGAATGGCTGTGCTGCATAGTAAACCTCTAAATTTGCTTACCTCAGAAGAAAAACGAGAATTGCAGCAATTATATGTTTCTTAAACAAGTTTATTATCATAATATTTATTGGAAGGGGCAAATGCAGATTGGGTATTTATTATTTAATAATTAATTAAATAGCTGTTATATATTTGAACTTTTCATTGGTTAATTGAACAAAAAATAACAAGGTGACGTGGTGTTGATAGTTAGCAAGATATATTTGCGAAAAATGAAAGAGAGTTATAAAACCACCTCTGAATGAGATGTGTCATGATGAATTTTTGATATACTCAAAGATTTTAGAATTTATTGGTCTATATTATCTAAATTTTAGCAAATTTAGTAGATTAGTCAGCGGTGACTAAGAGAATGATAAAAGTTAATAACTGAGCAAGCGATAGCCCTTGAACAAAAAATAGACCTGGTTACTAAAGTTAATGGGTATACATAGATTGGGTAACAAAAATAAAGATGGGATCTTTTTGCAGTGATGGGTGCTCGGGCACTTGAAATATGGATACAAAACAATTAACACCAGAATTAAATACAGAGAATCCGATTATTGATAATCAGTCGGAGTTAACTAAGATAAAATCGGCGAAAATGAAAGCATCCAAAAAAATTAAAGCATCGAATAATGATAATGTAGAAGAAATGGTTGAGGAAACCTTGTCATCTGCGCCTCAAGATATCGAGGCAAGGAAGATGCGGCTTAAGAAATTGATTGTTCAGGGTAAGGAACGGGGTTATTTAACTTATGCTGAAATTAATGATCACTTGCCTGATGATATGCTAGATGCAGAGCAGATTGAAGGTGTCATTAGCATGATCAATGATATGGGAATTTCTGTTCATGATGAGGCGCCAGATGCAGAAGCATTATTAATGTCTGATACAGCAACTGCTGTAACTGATGAGGATGTGGTTGAAGAGGCTGAGGCAGCGCTTTCTAGTGTAGATTCGGAATTTGGTCGTACTACTGATCCAGTGCGCATGTATATGCGTGAGATGGGGTCGGTAGAATTATTGACACGCGAAAGTGAGATAGAAATAGCAAAACGTATTGAAGATGGTTTGAGGCATATGATACAGGCTATTTCTGCATGCCCAACGATTATTGCAGATATTCTAGATTTGGCAACCGAAGTTGAAAATGATCGGTTGCGTGTTGATGAATTGGTGGATGGATTTCTTGATGATGATGCTCAAGAAATCCTTAATGAAGAGATGTCTGATGAGCCGCTTGAACAGGATTTTGTTTCTGATGACATGGAAGATGAGAGCGGAGTTGCGGTAGCGAGCGCCAGCTTGATTAAGTTAAAAAATGATGTGTTAGAACGTTTTTTAGAGATTCGCGAAGCCTATAACGAAATGCAAAAAATAATCGAAAAAAATGGTTCGCGGGAGGATAAAAAATATAAAGCTCTTCAGGAAAAAATTTCATCCGAACTCATGGCTATGAGATTCTCGGCCAAGATGGTGGAAAAATTATGTGATTCACAGCGCGATCTTGTTAATGAAATTCGCAATTGCGAGCGTAAAATTATGGATCTGTGCGTCACCAAAGCAAACATGCCAAGAAATTATTTTATCAAGGGTTTTCCTGGTAATGAGACCAATCTGGAGTGGGTTAAGTCAGAGGTTGAATCTAATAAGCCTTGCGGTCAGTCACTAAGGCATTTCATGCCCGCTATTATGGAGCAGCAGCAATGTTTGCTTTCTCTGCAAGAGCAAGCCAAAATCCCTATCAAAGAACTGAAAGAGATTAATCGCCGAATGACTACTGGTGAGGCTAAAGCGCGGCGTGCAAAACGTGAAATGACAGAAGCTAATTTGCGATTGGTGATTTCGATTGCTAAAAAGTATACTAATCGTGGATTACAATTTTTGGATCTCATCCAAGAAGGTAATATTGGTTTGATGAAGGCTGTCGATAAATTTGAATATCGGCGTGGTTACAAATTTTCTACTTATGCAACATGGTGGATACGTCAGGCAATAACACGTTCTATTGCTGATCAGGCTCGTACCATTCGAATTCCTGTTCATATGATTGAAACAATTAATAAAATGAATCGTATCTCGCGTCAGATTCTGCAAGAAACGGGGCAAGAGCCAGAACCAGCATTGTTAGCCGAAAAAATGGAGATGCCTGAAGAGAAGATTAGAAAAATCCTCAAGATTTCTAAAGAGCCAATCTCGATGGAAACACCTATTGGTGATGATGAAGATTCCCACTTGGGAGATTTTATAGAAGATTCATCTACTGTGGCGCCCGCTGATGCTGCTGTTTATGCTAGTTTGCGCAACGCTACTAAGGATGTGCTCGATTCTCTGACGCCACGAGAGGCAAAAGTTTTGCGCATGCGTTTTGGTATTGAAATGAATACTGATCATACCTTAGAGGAAGTTGGAAAACAGTTCGATGTTACTCGTGAGCGTATTCGTCAAATAGAGGCAAAGGCATTGAGAAAACTACGGCATCCAGCTCGTTCCGATCGCCTGCGTAGCTTTTTGGACACAGGAAATTCATAAACTCATAATTTATTATCGCGCTACATAAGATATAATATTCGTATTCTTAATTCTTGAGCTGCTGATATATCAATTTGCAGATTGGCCGATATGGAAATGCGGATGACTTTATAAATACGTTATCCAGCACAAATTAATACCGGGTAATAGAAACGGACTGTGTGTACTATATATTCATAATAAATTAATAGCTCAAATGGGTCTGTAGCTCAGTTGGTTAGAGCAGGGGACTCATAATCCCTTGGTCGCTGGTTCGAGTCCAGCCAGACCCACCAATGAAAGGAAAGGGTTGCAATGTTATAATGCAACTCTTTTTTATTATTTGAAGCAGATTTTTAGATTGATTTTTTATAAAAATATTGAAATCTGCGCTAGCTTCATTGTTCAGTGGGGAGATTGATGTGAGTGATCCGAGGAATAATAATCAGGAATATACCTATTCATCCCAATTCTGACTTAAGCTCATCATTGGCAGATATTAATCGTGCTAAGGAATAATAATGTATTTATTGACTTAGGGCTATAATGCATCCATAATGATGGATTAATTTGGAGGGGTTCCCGAGCGGTCAAAGGGATCAGACTGTAAATCTGACGGCTCTGCCTTCGAAGGTTCGAATCCTTCCCCCTCCACCATATTTTTAGTTGCTGAAAGAACGGTTAGGTATGTGAATTCAGTGCTTAATCATAAATTATAGGGATGGGTGAGTTTTCTAAAGTATGCGGGTGTAGCTCAATGGTAGAGCAGAAGCCTTCCAAGCTTACGACGAGGGTTCGATTCCCTTCACCCGCTCCAAATATTAGAAAGGCAGTGCAAGTAAAGTGGATGTAGTTTGCCCATGTAGCTTAGTGGTAGAGCACTCCCTTGGTAAGGGAGAGGTCGCCAGTTCAATTCTGGCCATGGGCTCCATAGTCATAGTTAGAGTGCTGTCGTAAAATAAAGCAATTTTGATGATGAGGAAATAGCATGGCGAAGAGTAAATTTGAGCGATTGAAGCCACATATAAACGTTGGCACGATAGGTCATGTGGATCATGGCAAGACGACATTGACGGCAGCCATTACGATGGTATTGACGAAAAAATTTGGGGGAGAGGCAAAGTCGTATGCTCAGATTGACTCTGCACCGGAAGAGCGTGCGCGGGGAATTACCATTAACACGTCTCACGTAGAATATGAGACTGAGAAGCGTCATTATGCGCATGTAGACTGCCCTGGTCACGCAGATTATGTAAAAAACATGATTACCGGCGCAGCTCAGATGGATGGGGCTATATTGGTCGTATCAGCTGCTGATGGGCCGATGCCTCAGACGCGCGAACATATCTTGCTGGCAAGGCAGGTGGGCGTGCCGTACATCATAGTCTATATGAATAAAGCAGATATGGTAGATGATCCTGAATTGCTTGAGCTGGTGGAAATGGAAATACGTGAGCTCTTGTCTAAATACGATTTTCCGGGGGATGATACACCGATCATCGTGGGTTCGGCATTAAAGGCGCTGGAGGGAGATCAGAGCGATATTGGAGAGCCCTCCATATATAAATTGGCGGATGCGCTGGATAGTTATATTCCTGAGCCACAGCGAGCCGTAGATGGTGCTTTTATCATGCCGGTGGAAGATGTGTTTTCCATCTCCGGACGGGGTACGGTTGTAACGGGGCGTGTCGAGCGGGGCATTGTTAAAGTGGGTGATGAGATTGAAATAGTGGGTTTGAAGCCGACATTGAAGACGGTGTGCACCGGTGTGGAGATGTTCAGGAAACTACTTGATCAAGGGCAGGCTGGCGATAATGTGGGAATATTGTTGCGCGGTACTAAGCGGGAAGAGGTTGAGCGTGGTCAGGTGCTTGCCAAGCCTGGGAGTATATTGCCGCATACGAAATTTACCGCAGAGATATATGTTTTAAGCAAAGAGGAAGGTGGAAGACACACGCCATTTTTTGCTGGATATCGCCCTCAGTTCTATTTCAGAACAACAGACGTTACGGGATCGATAGAGCTTCCAGCAGGCACTGAGATGGTCATGCCTGGAGATAATATTTCGGTGACAGTCAACCTTATAGCTCCCATTGCGATGGAAGAAGGATTGCGGTTTGCAATCCGTGAAGGTGGCAGAACTGTTGGTGCGGGTGTGGTGGCTAAAATTATTGAGTAGATAAATGGGATGTAAATTTATTTTTAAGTTTTGAATTATGTTATAAAAGTAATATATTAAATATAAATTGTTGTGTAGAAAGTAGGCCAGTAGCTCAATTGGCAGAGCGTCGGTCTCCAAAACCGAAGGCTGGGGGTTCGATGCCCTCCTGGCCTGCCAAAATTGAATTCATTTCAGAAAATTGATTGAGTCAAAACTATAACGGATTTTAATTTTTGATTAAAAGTAAGTCATGCTATTTAAGTAAGAGGTTATTGAGTTTACTTATTGATCTTATTATCAATCTGAAATTAAGAAATTATTAAGAAGGCAAGGCTGGTTATCTATTGTCAAGGATGGTATCTGGGTGAACAAATTTAAGTTGGCGCTTGCTATATTATCGATAATAGCTGGTGTCGTAGGTTTTTACTATTTGCGTGAGAGCGCAATGGTTATTCGCATTTTGCTTTTGTTGCTAGGCATAATTCTGGGAATTACGATAGCTTGGTTTACGGATCAAGGCAAGCAATTTTATACATTTAGCAGAGAGTCAATTGAAGAAACAAAGAAAGTGATTTGGCCTAGTCGAAAAGAAACGATGCAAACCGCGGGGGTGGTCTTCGCTTTTGTTGTGGCTATGGCGGCTTTTTTGTGGTTAGTAGATACCGGATTGATGACGGTCGTGAGGTATGTAATGGATCAAGAGGGCTAGCTAAATGATCCGGGTGGTGAAATGAGCAAAAAATGGTATGTGATTCATGCATATTCTGGCTTTGAAAATAGCGTCAAGAGAGCATTGCAGGAACGCATTGCTCGTGCTGATATGGAGGATAAATTTGGTCAAATATTGGTTCCTGTAGAAGAGGTTATGGAAATCAAAGGTGGCCAAAAAAATATCAGTGAAAGGAAATTTTTCCCTGGCTATGTATTGATAGAAATGGAAATGACTGATGAAACTTGGCATTTGGTTAAACATACAGCCAAGGTCAGTGGTTTCGTTGGTGGTTCTCTAACAAAACCAACACCCATCAGTGAAAAGGAAGTTCGAAATATACTTGATCAGATTCAAGAAGGCGTAGAAAAGCCTAAACCCAAGATATTGTTTGAGATTGGCGAGGCTGTGCGTGTTAAAGAAGGGCCATTTACAGATTTCCATGGAAATGTTGAGGATGTTAATTACGACAAAAATAAGTTAAGAGTGTCCGTTTCAATTTTTGGTCGACCTACACCTATTGAATTAGATTTTGATCAAGTCGAAAAATCCTAATTTCTCATAAAATATAGCTAAATTTAGAAAATAGAAGTGGTTATTGTTTTGTACGACATCGGGGAGAATGTTGTAAGCATTCGATAAAACCCAAAAAGGAGAATAATTTTGGCAAAAAAGATTATCGGCTATATCAAGTTACAAATACCGGCTGGAAAAGCTAATCCAAGCCCCCCTATTGGCCCAGCTCTTGGGCAGCGTCAACTTAACATTATGGAATTTTGTAAAGCATTTAACGCAGCCACACAGAAAATGGAGCCGGGTTTGCCTGTCCCGGTCATTATTACGGCTTATGCGGACAAAAGCTTTACATTCGTTATGAAAACAACACCTGCCACGGTATTAATTAAAAAGGCGGCAGGGATAAGTAAAGGAAGTGCTAAGCCACACGTTGATAAAGTAGGGAAATTAAGTCGTGATCAAGCGGAAGAAATAGCTAAATTAAAAATGCCGGATTTAACTGCAGCAAATATGGACGCTGCAGTTAAGTCTATTGCTGGTAGTGCAAGAAGCATGGGTGTGGAAGTGGAGGGATTATAAAATGGCACATGTTTCTAAACGATATACGTTGATAAACAAAAGGATAGATCGTAATAAATCCTACTCGCTAGCAGAAGCCATTACACTTATAAAAGAAACTGCAACTGCAAAATTTGATGAATCGGTTGATGTTGCCATCAATTTGGGGATAGATGCAAGAAAATCAGATCAAGCGGTACGTGGATCAGTAGTTTTACCGGCAGGCACAGGTAAAGTGGTGCGTGTTGCTGTTTTTGTCCAAGGTGATAAAGCTAAAGAAGCGCTTGATGCGGGTGCAGATATTGTCGGTTTTGAGGATCTTGCAGAAAGAGTTAAGGCAGGCGAGATTAACTTTGATGTCGCTATTGCAAGTCCAGATGCGATGCGTATTGTTGGTCAATTAGGCCAAATCCTGGGGCCGCGAGGACTCATGCCCAATCCAAAAGTAGGTACGGTAACACCGGATGTTTCAGCTGCTGTGCGGAATGCCAAAGCAGGACAAGTACAGTTTCGAGCAGATAAAGCCGGTATTGTGCATTGTACAATCGGCAGGGCATCATTTGAGCCTGATGCGCTTAAGAAAAATATTTTGGCGTTAGTAGATGCGCTAAATAAATCTAAACCACCTACATCTAAAGGTGTGTATCTAAGACGAATGACTCTTTCCAGTACCATGGGCGTGGGGGTAAGAGTCGATCAATCCGGTGTAGAGTATTGATTTACAGACTTTGGGCTATTGACTTTTATAGTCAATAGGTTATCAAAGACCGTTGGGGTTTCATGTTCGCTTTAAATAAAGAGGATCAAATTTGCAAACTGAGACTTAATTATCATGAATTTATCGAATGGTGCCCAACGCAGATGGCGTATCCAGAACAGGATTTATTTTTCTCCTGAATATAGATCGCCGCTTTTTAGTATGGAAGATATCGTGATTTTTCCGATATAACTCCAGAGTTTAACGTGGAGAATGTATCTTGAGTCTTAATCTTGAACAGAAAAAAGCAATAATAGCAGAAGTTGGTGCGCAAATAGCTGACGCGCAGGCGATTATATTGGCTGAGTACCGTGGATTGGAAGTGAGTAAATTTACCCAATTACGGGCTAAAACACGTGAGAGTGGAATATATTTTCGCGTAGTTAAAAATTCATTTGTACGCCGTGCAGTGAAGAATACGCCCTATTCTACTCTTGCTGATCAAATGGTTGGTCCTTTGGTATATGGTATTGGTCGTGATCCGGTGACTACGGCCAAAGTACTTCATGAGTTCGCAAAAAATAATGATAAATTTGTTATTAAAGCTGGAGCAATAACTGGCACTGTCTTGTCTAACAAAGAAGTTGCGGCCTTAGCCAGCTTACCGAGTAGAGAAGAACTGTTATCGAGACTGATGGGAACGCTGCAAGCACCTATAGCTAAATTTGTGAGAACGCTTAATGAAGTGCCTACCAGTTTTGTGCGTGGATTAGCTGCTATACGTGATCATAAATGATCTATTCAGCTTTAGAAAGCAAATTTTTGCGCATCTTTAGAATTAATCAGTATTTTATTTATTGTTAGGAGAAAGAAATGGCTGTGGCCAAAGAAGAAATTTTAGACGCAATTGCTAATATGACTGTATTAGAGCTGTCTGAGTTAATTAAGAATATGGAAGAAAAGTTTGGAGTCTCCGCTGCAGCGGCTACTGTTGCCGTTGCTGCACCTGCTGCTGCAGCAGCAGCTCCGGCAGCAGAAGAGCAAACTGAATTTTCTGTCGTACTAACCTCTGCAGGAGATAATAAAGTAAATGTAATTAAAGTCGTTCGGGCAATAACAGGTCTTGGGTTAAAGGAAGCGAAAGATCTGGTTGATGGCGCTCCAAAAGCAGTAAAAGAAGGAATTTCCAAAGCTGATGCAGAAGGAATTCAGAAACAACTTATTGAAGCAGGAGCTGCTTGCGAAGTTAAATAATATTGCTGTTATGAAAGTATTGGCTGGCAGAAGTAAAAAGACTGCCGGCCTTTGCTTTCTTTGATGATTTGATGTTTTGCCGAGCATTTACTGTGGCAGCCAGTAAATGACTATTTGGATAAATATAATTATTTAATCCTCATTATTCTGCGCCTGGAGAAAATTGATGAACTATTCGTTCACTGAGAAAAAACGCATTCGAAAAAGTTTTGCTAAACGTGCCAGCGTCTTACCAATCCCTTTTCTTCTCGCCACTCAACTTGAATCATACGCAGCTTTTTTGCAAGAGAAAGTAGCGCCTAATAAGCGTACTAATCAAGGGTTGCAGGCAGCGTTTAATTCAATTTTTCCAATTGAGAGTCATTCGAAAAATGCTCGCATTGATTTTATTAGCTATTCTCTTGGGACACCTGTATTTGATGTTAAGGAATGCCAGCAACGAGGCTTGACTTATGCATCTCCTTTACGCGCCAGAGTACGCTTGACGCTTTTAGATAAAGAAATTTCTAAACCGACAGTAAAAGAAGTTAAGGAGCAAGAAGTATACATGGGAGAGATCCCGCTCATGACAGACACTGGCTCATTTATTATTAATGGAACGGAGCGAGTAATTGTTTCTCAGCTGCACCGTTCTCCGGGTGTGTTTTTCGAGCATGATCGTGGAAAAACGCATTCGTCAGGTAAGCTGCTTTTTTCTGCACGGATTATTCCTTATCGAGGCTCATGGCTTGATTTCGAGTTTGATCCCAAAGATTATGTCTATTTTCGCATTGACCGCCGCCGCAAAATGCCGGTGACAACTTTATTAAAAGCAATGGGCTGTACGCCGGAACAAATTCTCGCTGATTTCTTTGTATTTGATCATTTTTATTTTTCTAAAAATGAAATTTTATTTGATTTAGTGCCTGAACGTTTGCGGGGTGAAGTAGCAAGTTTTGATATTACTGATGATAAAGGTAAAGTAATTGCTCAAAAAGATAAACGTATAACAGCAAAACATGTTCGAGAATTATTGCAAACTGGTATAAAACAGATCGCGATTCCAGAAGAGTTTTTGATTGGAAAAATCCTGGCACTAAATATTATAGATAAGGAAACCGGTGAAATTATAGCGCTGGCTAACGACGAAATTACAGAAGCTATACTTGAGAAAATAAGACGAGCTGGAATTGAGCAAATTAGTACGCTGTATGTGAATGATCTTAATTACGGTTCTTTTATTTCGCAGACATTGAGAATAGATGAAACCATTGATCAGACTGCAGCTCAAGTGGCAATTTATCGGATGATGCGTCCTGGCGAACCTCCTACTGAGGAAGCTGTTACTGCTTTGTTTAACGGATTATTCTATTCACCCGAGCGCTATGATTTGTCAGTAGTGGGGCGCATGAAGTTCAATCGCCGTGTTGGGCGCTCAGAGCTGACAGGTTCTTCTACCTTATCTAATTCTGATATTATCGATGTGATCAAAATATTGGTGGAGTTACGCAATGGTCGTGGAGAGATAGATGATATTGATCATTTGGGGAATCGTCGTGTTCGTTCAGTTGGAGAATTAGCTGAGAATCAGTTCCGAGCTGGATTGGCGCGAGTGGAAAGGGCGGTTAAAGAACGGCTTAGTCAGGCAGAATCAGAGAATCTTATGCCTCATGATTTAATCAATGCTAAACCGGTATCGGCTGCAGCGCGTGAATTTTTTGGCTCTAGTCAATTATCCCAATTTATGGATCAAACGAACCCTTTATCAGAGATTACGCATAAAAGACGTATTTCTGCATTGGGGCCAGGTGGTTTAACACGTGAACGAGCAGGTTTTGAAGTACGCGATGTCCATCCAACTCACTATGGACGTGTCTGTCCTATTGAGACGCCGGAAGGGCCCAATATCGGTCTGATTAATTCGCTGGCACTTTATGCACAAACTAATGAATATGGATTTATTGAAACACCCTATAGAAAAGTAATAGATGGGAAAGTAACTGACGAGATCGTTTATCTTTCTGCTATTGAAGAAAGTCAATATATGATTGCTCAAGCGAATGCAAGGCTTGATTCAGAAGGAAAGTTTGTAGATGAAATCGTTTCATGTCGTCAAAAGAATGAATTCACATTGGCGCCTAAAGATCAAATCGAGTATGTAGATGTTGCGCCAGCTCAGATTGTTTCCGTTGCCGCTTCGTTGATTCCTTTTTTAGAGCATGATGATGCCAACCGTGCTTTGATGGGTTCTAATATGCAGCGACAAGCTGTTCCTTGTTTACGTGCGGAGAAACCATTTGTTGGGACTGGAATAGAACGGGTTGTGGCAGTTCATTCTGGTACCGCTGTGAGAGCAGTGCGTGGAGGAGTCGTGGATTATGTAGATGCAAGCCGTATCGTAGTGCGCGTGCATGATATTGAAACACGTCCAGGAGAGGTGGGTGTAGATATTTATAATTTGATTAAATATACCCGTTCAAATCAGAATACCAATATTAATCAACGCCCATTAGTGAAAGTAGGTGATATTCTGGCGCGCGACGATGTCATCGCCGATGGTGCATCGACTGACTTGGGCGAACTTGCATTAGGGCAAAATATGTTGGTGGCTTTTATGCCATGGAATGGATATAACTTTGAGGATTCCATTCTTATCTCTGAGCATGTCGTATCTGATGCTCGTTTTACCTCCATTCACATTGAGGAATTATCAATAGTAAGTCGTGATACTAAGCTGGGTACAGAAGAAATTACTGCTGATATTCCCAATTTATCTGAGCGTCAACTCGCACGCCTGGATGAATCCGGGATTGTTTATATCGGTGCTGAAGTTGAAGCAGGTGATGTATTGGTGGGTAAAGTTACTCCGAAAGGTGAAACGCAATTAACCCCAGAGGAGAAGTTATTACGAGCCATTTTTGGTGAAAAAGCTTCTGATGTTAAAGATACTTCTTTGCGCGTACCTTCCGGGATATCCGGTACCGTGATTGATGTGCAAGTATTTACCCGAGAGGGGGTAGAACGCGACAAGCGTTCTAAGAAAATTATCGATGATGAATTGGCTCGCTATAAAAAAGATCTGGCTGACCAGATGCGCATAGTGGAAACAGATGCATTTATGCGCATAGAGCGTTTACTTATCGGCAAAACAGCAACCGGTGGTCCTAAGAAGCTTGCTAAAGGGACGTTAATCACGAAAGAATATCTGAAAAGTATTGATCCACACTATTGGTTTGATATCCGCTTGGCTGATGAAGATACCAGCATACAGTTAGAGCAGATAAAAGACAGCACGGCACAAATGCAGAAAATGTTTGATAGTGCTCTTGAGGAAAAAAGAAAAAAACTTACACAAGGGGATGAATTGCCACCAGGTGTCCAGAAAATGGTCAAAGTTTATGTTGCCGTTAAAAGGCGTCTACAGCCTGGAGATAAAATGGCGGGCCGTCATGGAAATAAAGGTGTCATTTCAAGAATTGTGCCTGTAGAAGATATGCCTTATATGGCCGATGGTACTCCTGTTGATATCGTATTGAATCCTTTAGGCGTGCCATCGCGTATGAATGTAGGACAGATATTGGAAGTTCATTTAGGATGGGCGTCAAAAGGAATGGGTAAGAAAATTAATGAGATGTTGCGTGAGCAGAGAGAAATTACCGAGCTCAGAGCGCTTCTCGATAAAATCTATAACAGCAGCGGTAAGAGAGAAGAAATTAATTCATTAAATGACGAAGAAATATTAGAGCTCGCAAAAAATTTAGTTGATGGCGTACCCTTTGCGACGCCTGTTTTTGATGGTGCAACAGAAACTGAAATAAAGGATATGCTTGAATTAGCTGGTTTGCCCCGATCAGGGCAGATAACTCTTTATGATGGTAGAACAGGTGCTGCTTTCGATCGACCTGTTACCGTAGGTTATATGCATGTGCTTAAGCTTCACCATCTAGTGGATGACAAAATGCATGCTCGTTCTACGGGTCCCTATAGCTTAGTGACGCAACAACCGCTTGGCGGCAAAGCTCAATTTGGCGGCCAACGTTTTGGTGAAATGGAGGTATGGGCGCTAGAAGCATACGGAGCTGCCTATACCTTGCAGGAAATGTTGACCGTTAAGTCAGATGATGTGAATGGACGTACCAAGGTATATGAAAGTATTGTCAAGGGAGATCACAAAATAGATGCGGGAATGCCGGAATCATTTAATGTATTGGTGAAAGAAATTCGATCGCTGGGGTTGGATGTTGATTTGGAACAACATTGAAACCTTAGTTGAAGATATTTTATGCCGACCGATAGATTATTAGGAGTGACAAATGAAAGCGTTGCTTGATTTATTTAAACAAGTTACTCAGAAAGAAGAGTTTGATTCAATTAAAATTGGTCTTTCCTCTCCAGAAAAAATACGTTCTTGGTCATACGGTGAAGTAAAAAAACCTGAAACGATAAACTATCGTACCTTTAAACCAGAAAGGGATGGGTTATTCTGTGCCAAGATTTTTGGTCCAGTAAAAGACTACGAATGTCTGTGTGGAAAATATAAACGCTTAAAACATCGTGGCGTGATTTGTGAAAAATGTGGCGTAGAGGTGACCTTATCTAAGGTTCGGCGCGAGCGTATGGGGCATATTGAATTAGCCTCTCCCGTAGCGCATATCTGGTTTCTGAAGTCATTACCTTCCCGTTTGGGACTGGTATTAGACATGACATTACGAGACATTGAGCGTGTGCTCTATTTTGAAGCTTATGTAGTAACTGATCCAGGCATGACCCCCCTTGTTGACTGTCAGTTGCTGACTGAAGACGATTATCTCAATAAAACGGAAGAATATGGAGATGATTTTTCTGCAGGGATTGGTGCAGAAGGTATACGAGATCTGTTGAATAAATTGGATATTGTTGCAGAAATTGATTCTCTCCGTCGCGAAATGCAGAGTACAGGGTCTGAAACTAAGCTAAAAAAAATAGCTAAACGTTTAAAAGTACTGGAAGCATTTAATAGATCAGGTATAAAACCAGAATGGATGGTGTTAACGGTACTGCCAGTACTGCCACCAGAACTGAGGCCGCTTGTGCCATTAGATGGAGGGCGTTTCGCAACCTCTGATTTAAATGACTTATACCGTCGTGTTATTAACCGGAATAATCGACTAAAACGTCTGCTCGAACTTCGAGCGCCGGAAATTATCGTGCGTAATGAAAAACGTATGTTACAAGAGTCAGTCGATTCACTTCTTGATAATGGGCGTCGTGGCAAGGCAATGACAGGAGCCAATAAACGGCCATTAAAGTCTCTCGCCGATATGATTAAAGGCAAGGGAGGACGTTTCCGCCAGAATCTACTGGGTAAGCGCGTCGACTATTCTGGGCGATCAGTCATTGTGGTGGGTCCTCAGCTTAAGTTACATCAATGTGGCTTACCGAAAAAAATGGCGCTTGAGCTATTTAAGCCGTTTATTTTCAATAAGTTAGAATCTATGGGTATTGCCAGCACTATTAAGGCAGCCAAGCGAGAAGTGGAAAATGAGAGTCCAGTCGTGTGGGATATTCTGGAAGAGGTTATCCGAGAGCATCCGGTAATGTTAAACCGAGCGCCAACACTTCATCGATTGGGTATTCAGGCGTTTGAGCCGGTGTTAATTGAAGGCAAAGCAATTCAGCTACATCCTCTTGTTTGTGCAGCTTTTAATGCGGACTTTGATGGAGACCAGATGGCCGTACATGTTCCATTATCTCTTGAGGCGCAAATGGAATGCCGTACCTTGATGATGTCAACTAATAATATTTTGTCTCCTGCTAACGGCGATCCTATCATCGTACCTTCACAAGACATCGTGCTCGGGTTGTATTATATGACTCGGGAAAAGGTTAATGCGCGCGGTGAGGGTATGTTTTTTCCGGATGTTGCGGAGGTATCACGCGCGTATGAAAATCACGTTGTTGAGCTTAATGCCAAAGTGGTAGTAAGAATAAAGGAAGTTGAAAAGAGGAAGGAAGAAGGAGAACAAGTAGAACAAGTAGAAAAAATTACACGCTATGAAACAACTGTAGGTCGCGCGTTATTATCGGAAATCTTGCCAGATGGACTTCCTTTTTCTGTGATCAATAAGGTACTCAAGAAAAAGGAAATTTCAAAGCTGATCAATACATGCTTTCGTTTATGCGGTTTACGTGAAACAGTTATTTTCGCAGATAAACTCATGTATTCAGGTTTTTCCTATGCAACGCGAGGTGGTATCTCTATTTGTGCGGATGATTTGCTTACACCTGTTCAAAAAAATGACATCATAAAAATTGCGGAGAAGGAAGTACAGGAAATAGCGGCTCAATATACTTCAGGTTTAGTGACCCAGGGCGAGCGCTATAACAAAGTAGTGGATATTTGGGGACGTGCCGGTGATCAGGTTGCTAAAGCGATGATGGATCAATTAAGTGTAGAACCGGTATATGATCCCTTAGCAGGAATGGTAAAACAAGATGAAAATGGCAAACCGATAATGCAGGAATCATTTAATTCAATTTACATGATGGCCGATTCAGGTGCGCGCGGCTCGGCAGCTCAGATTCGGCAACTTTCGGGCATGCGTGGATTAATGGCTAAGCCTGATGGTTCTATCATTGAGACACCTATTACAGCAAATTTCCGTGAAGGGCTGAATGTACTGCAATATTTTATTTCTACTCATGGCGCACGTAAAGGACTTGCTGATACAGCTTTGAAAACGGCTAATTCTGGCTATCTTACTCGTCGTTTGGTGGATGTTACTCAGGATTTAGTGATTACTGAAGAGGATTGCGGCACAGATAATGGTGTTGTAGTGAAAGCGCTGATTGAAGGTGGTGAGGTTATTGAGGCGTTACGTGAGCGCATACTCGGCCGAGTAACTTCGCAAGACATCGTTAATCCAGAAAACCAGGAGATTATTTATCCTGCAGGCATTTTACTTGATGAAGAGACTGTTGAAAAAATTGAATTATATGGAATTGATGAGGTTAAAGTACGTACCCCGCTTACGTGTGCAACTCGGTACGGGTTATGTGTCAAGTGTTATGGACGCGATTTAGGCCGAGGGACCGCAGTAGATGTTGGTGAGGCAGTTGGTGTGATTGCTGCACAATCTATTGGCGAACCTGGGACACAATTGACCATGCGAACATTCCATATCGGGGGCGCTGCTTCAAGAACAGTAGTGGTGAGTCAGGTTGAGAGTAAATCAAATGGCGTGATTCATTATTCTCCTACGATGCGATATGTAAAAAATGCTCGCGGTGAATTGATAGTCATCTCTCGCAGTGGAGAAGTGGTTGTTTATGACGAAAATGGACGTGAGCGAGAACGCCATAAAGTACCTTATGGTGCAACATTACTCGTGCATGATGGTGAAGTAGTAAAAGTGGGCAAAGTATTAACAACATGGGATCCCCATACACGTCCTATTATCGCAGAATATAGTGGCAAGGTACGTTTTGAAAATGTTGAAGAAGGTGTGACAGTAGCAAAACAAATTGATGATATAACAGGTTTATCTACACTTGTTGTCATAGATCCCAAGCGTCGTAGCGCTACACAAACTAAGGGATTGCGTCCATTGGTTAAATTTTTGGATGAAGAAGAAAAAGAAATTAAAATTGTGGGTAGTGATTTGCCAGTTAGTATCACATTCCAAATTGGCTCCATTATTTCTGTACGGGATGGACAGCAAGTAAGTGTTGGAGAGGTATTAGCTCGTATTCCGCAGGAAACTTCAAAAACCCGTGATATTACGGGTGGCTTGCCGCGTGTGGCTGAATTATTTGAAGCCAGATCGCCTAAAGATGCAGGTTTATTAGCGGAAGTTACTGGTACAGTATCTTTTGGTAAAGATACTAAAGGAAAGCAACGCCTCGTCATCACTGATCTTGATAATATTGCACATGAATATCTAATTCCAAAAGATAAGCATGTTATGGCGCATGATGGCCAAGTTGTAAATAAAGGTGAGACGATTGTTGATGGTCCTGCTGATCCACAAGATATATTACGTCTTCAGGGGGTAGAGGCATTAGCCCGGTATATTACTGATGAGGTACAAGATGTTTACCGTTTACAGGGCGTAAGGATAAATGATAAGCATATTGAAGTGATTGTTCGCCAAATGTTGCGTCGTGTACAAATTATTGATGCAGCAGATTCATCTTTCATTCCTGGCGAACAAGTTGAGCGAGCTGATGTGCTAGCAGAAAATGAGAAACTGCTTGCTGAAAATAAAACTCCTGCAACATATGAATACATGTTACTAGGCATTACTAAAGCATCGCTCTCAACAGATTCATTTATCTCTGCTGCTTCTTTTCAAGAGACAACCCGTGTTCTTACAGAAGCAGCAATCATGGGAAAAAGAGATGATCTGCGCGGATTAAAAGAAAATGTTATTGTAGGAAGATTAATTCCTGCAGGAACAGGGTTATCGTTTCATAATATCCGTAAAAAGCAAAGACAGCAATCAATGGCTAATATAAACAGTCATTTACCTCAAAAAGTTGCGGAAGAAACAGATAGTGAATCTATAACTGCTAATAATGACGTCTCTTTCAAATAGCATTTGAACTAAAAATCGCGGTCGGTAAGTAAAGGGTGCCAAGTACGAGGAAAGTACTATCAAGCTGCAGAGAATATCCTTTGCAACGAAGAGCAGCATTGTATTCGTACCTGGAGCGATATATGAGGCATTTTGTAATAGTTTCACTCTTCTGGTGAATAAGAAAATTTCAAGAATGCCTCTATATATCATATAGTTATTTTTCAACCAAATGGACGGCTACTGTTTTAGGTTTAAGCAGAGATATGGATTTTCATGTGCATTCAGCTAGGAATCAGACGATTTTAGTTAGGTATTACACACTACCCAATTAAAGACACCTCTAGAAATCGATATTTCGTCACAATATAGCGTTGTTCATAAAAATATTTCCTCATAGATCCATCGTATGCTGCATTAAAATTTTTGTTTTCGCTTTGTCTTGTTTAAAGCTCTGAATTTTTAGAGGTACCCTTAATTCGTTAGCTTAATCTAATCCATAGCTTAACCATGAAATCTTGATTAATAAAAAATACTGATCATATCTTCCAACCATAAAATTCATCTTAATATTACGTAAGAAGAATAATTCATATTTCAAAATCCTTGACACAGATATGGTCAAAGAAGTAGGCTTGGGAGTTACAAGTAAAGAAAAAGAAGTATGGGTTAGTATTGACTTTATGCTCAAGCTATCGGAAGAAATGGATAGGCATTTTTAGATGGGCATGAATGGATAACAACATAAGAAAGAAGGAGAGAGGAATGGATGCCAGAAAATGGCTGAAAGGGCTAGCGATAGCCTGTGGAGTAATGATGGCGGGAGCAGTGCATGCGAACCTGTCGACCGTGCCGGATGAGACATACAAGGCACTGAATCTGGATCGTAGCAAGGCAACGCCGAAGGAGACCTACGACGCGCTGGTCAAGCGCTACAAGGATCCTGCTCAGGGAGCAGGACGTGGCACGATGGCTGAATACTGGGAGCCGATTCCCTATAGCATGTATTTGGACCCGACCACCTTTTACAAATCCCCTTCATCGGTCAAGGAAGTCGTCACGCGTCAAGAATGCGTCGAATGTCACTCCGACGAATCACCGGTCTGGGTACAAGCCTGGAAACGCAGCACCCATGCTAACCTGGACGAAGTACGTAAACTGAAACCGGAAGATGCAAAATATTACAAAAAGGAAAAGCTGGAGGAAGTCGAAAATAACCTGCGTTCTCTCGGTAAACTGGGTGCCAAGGAGAATCTGAAGGAAGTAGGCTGTATCGACTGCCACGTCGAAATAAACACCAAGAAGAAAGCGGATCACACCAAAGACATCCGCATGCCGACCGCTGACGCCTGCGGCACCTGTCACCTGCGCGAATTTGCCGAGCGTGAATCGGAACGCGACACCATGATTTTCCCGAATGGACAATGGCCGGAAGGACGCCCCTCGCATGCACTGGACTGGAAAGCCAACATCGAAACCACCGTCTGGGCTGCTATGCCGCAGCGCGAAGTGGCTGAAGGCTGCTCCATGTGCCACTACAACCAGAACAAATGTGACGGCTGTCATACCCGGCATGAATTTTCTGCGGCAGAATCCCGTAAACCGGAAGCCTGCGCCACCTGCCACAGCGGGGTAGACCACAACAACTGGGAAGCCTACTCCATGTCCAAACACGGCAAAGTCACCGCCATGATGGGCGACAAATGGAACTGGGACGTGCCCTTGAAAGACGCCTTTGAAAAAGGCGGCCAAAGCGCCCCCACCTGTGCCAGCTGCCACATGGAATATGAAGGCGAATACGCGCACAACATGGTACGAAAAGTACGCTGGGCCAACTATCCGTTTGTACCCGGTGTGGCTGAAAACATCACCAGCGAATGGTCAGAAAAACGACTCGACTCCTGGGCAGCCACCTGTAGTCAATGTCACTCCGAGCGTTTTGCGCGCACCTACCTGGAACTCATGGACAAAGGCACGCTCGAAGGCCTGGCCAAATATCAGGAAGCCCATGACATCGTCAAGAAGCTCTACGATGAAGGCCTGCTGACCGGACAAAAAACCAACCGTCCGGCCCCGCCTGCTCCTGACAAACCGGGCTTTGGCCAATTCACCCAGCTGTTCTGGTCAAAAGGCAACAACCCGGCCTCGATGGAACTCAAAGTACTCGAAATGGCTGAGAACGACCTTGCTAAAATGCACGTAGGCTTTGCCCACGTCAACCCCGGTGGCTGGACCTATACGGAAGGATGGGGTCCAATGAATCGCGCCTATGTCGAAATTCAGGACGAACACACCCGACTGCGCGAAATGCTCACCCTGCAGGAACGCGTCAACAAACTGGAAGGAAGCAAAACCAGTCTGCTTGACCTGAACAGCAACAGTGAAAAAATCTCACTGGGCGGACTCGGCGGTGGCCTGCTGCTGGCTGGCACGCTCGCGCTGATCGGCTGGCGTAAACGTAAGCAAAACAAAGCTTGAGTACTGCCAATGACAAACAGCGCCCCCCCGGGGGGCGCTGGCAAGACAAGCTCCTCCCGTTACTAGGCATCACGCTCGTAACGGGAGGTTTCATTTTACTTAGCTGGTTTGCTTATCTCTGGCTGACACCGCAGACAGCCCCCTATCACTACCAGCTGATCGCAGAAGGGGAAGCGAACCAATTTCCGGAACTCGAACTGGAAGCCTGGCCGACGCTCAAGGTCAGCAAATATGAAATACACATAGCAGAAAAAGACCAGCCCATTGCGCTGGCCTATTTCGGGCAAAAGGAAAAAGAAGGGCCGGTACTGCTCAACTGGGAAAATCAAACGGGAGAACCGCTGCTTGCCCTGGAGCGCAAACCCTCGGAGCTGAGCGCATTAGCCAGCGCCATCGGCAAATACGTCTCGCCGGACGCCCTTATCCTGGCCTGGTGGGATACCTCGCGTCAAATACACCTGCTGTCCGAACGCAACACCCTGTTTAACGCACACTTAAATGAACCGCTCATCATTCCGGCGCGCTGGCAGCAGCATGCCGACACCATCCGTACCTATGAAAGCGACCTTTCACACAGTGTGCCCACCGCACAAGAACGAGACCAGTTCCAGCGCTTTACTGAAGCCCTGCTGCAACCGCCCGAAGCAGGCGCAGCCAAACTGCGTGACCTGATTGGCCCCAACCAGGAAGCCTACCTCGTGATCCATGTCTCTGACTTATACAAATTAGGACTGCTGCACCCGGACAAATTTGGCGTTGCCTACAAAAACTTCATGCTGACCGGCAATATCCATGGGCTGATCAACCACATGAAAGTCGAGATGAAAGAACATGATTACAACACCTATACCCTGCAATCCCTGTCTGATCGCGACATCCGGGCATTCTTTCTTGCCGACGAGCCCAGCACGCAGACCCTCATGGCGCGTCTGCTGCCTTTTACTGAGAAAGAGCCGCCACTGAACCTCCAGGCGGTGCAACTCGTTTATCAACAAGGGGGATACTGGGTATACAAGCTGCCATGAAGCGAGCCGCCAACCAATACCCCTGATCGCATCAAAACCATTTACACAATCCGATGATCGCGTACAATTGAGGCTTAGCCGGATGATAATCAAGACCCAAATTAAAAGAGAGGAGAGAACATGAAGTACATTACAGCCTATGCCGTTGCTATCGCAGCCATGTTTGCATTCATGACAGGCGCTGCTATCGCCGCCTCAGACGCCCCATTTGAAGGTCGCACCAAATGCAGCAACTGTCACAAATCGCAAGCCAAATCCTGGAAAGACACCGCCCATGCCAAAGCGATGGAATCGCTCAAGCCCAATACCAAAAAGGAAGCCAAAGTCAAAGCCAAGCTGGATCCTGAGAAAGACTATACCCAGGACAAAGACTGCGTCGGCTGTCATGTCGACGGATTTGGCAAAACAGGCGGCTATAGCATTGATGCCCCGAAAAAACCGCTGACAGGAGTAGGCTGTGAATCCTGTCATGGACCGGGCAAAAATTACCGTGGCGATCACCGCAAGGCCGGGCAAGCTTTTGAGAAATCAAACAAGACCACGCCGCGTAAAACCCTGGCAGACAAAGGACAAGACTTTGCGTTTGAAGAAAGCTGCAATGCCTGTCACCTGAACTATGAAGGTTCGCCCTGGAAAGATGCGAAACCGCCTTACACCCCCTTTACTCCGGACGTGGATCCGAAATACGCCTTTGACTTTGATAAAATGGTCAAAGATGTGAAAGCCATGCACGAGCACTTCAAACTCGATGGTGTGTTTGTGGGTGAACCTAAATTCAAGTATCACGATGAATTCCAGGCCAGTGCTAAAGAAGGTGAAAAAGGAAAAGAAGAGTAAAACTGTAAAAAAAGGAAAAGAATAATGACCGCACTACAAAAAGGATCAATTGGCAGCTTGCTGATTGGCGGGTTGCTGGGAATAGTATTGGTAGCCGTCGTATTCGGAGGGGAAGCAGCGCTTTCCACAGAAGAATTCTGTACGAGCTGCCACTCGATGAGTTATCCGCAAAAAGAATTGAAGCAGTCCTCACACTATGGCGCATTAGGCGTTAATCCCGGCTGCAAGGATTGTCATATTCCGCAAGGCTTTGAGAACTTCCATCTGGCAGTGGCCACCCATATTGTGGATGGTGCGCGTGAGCTCTACCTTGAACTGGTTAATGATTATTCCACATTGGAAAAATTCAATGAGCGTCGACTCATCATGGCGCATGATGCGCGTATGAACCTCAAAAAGTGGGATAGCATCACCTGCAGAACCTGTCATAAAGATCCGCAACCACCTGGCGAAAGCGCTCAGGCCGAGCACAAGAAAATGGAAACTGAGGGAGCCACCTGTATCGATTGCCATCAGAACCTGGTCCATGAAGAAGCTCCGATGACGGATTTAAATGCGAGCCTAGCTGCTGGCAAGATGGTGTTGAAGCCGGAAGAAGACGAGGAGGCTGAGGATGAAGATGACGAAGAAGAGGGAAATAGTGAAGAAGCTGAAGAAAATGCTTCCGAAGAAGGCTCCGATGATGATGTTTAATTAAGTCTGATCCCGGAGAGGTTAAAAGTTTAGCTCCTTTTGTTTCTAGTGAAACCCGCGTTGAGATGAGAGCTGCGCGGGTTTCTTTATTTAATTCCATTGCTAAATCAAAACTGATTTTGTCGGCTTCACCTTGCCGTATTATGGATGCTGTCTGCGGCTCGCTTTCGCGTCATTTTTGATTTGGAAATAGAATAAGTCATAAAAAAATAGAGCGAATGGTTTAAGTAGTTATTACTTTACTCAGAGTAAAAATACATTACTTGAATTACTTAACTAGAGGGAAAAATTAGTGACTGTTATACGCTTGCCAGATGGTTCAGAAAGGGTATTTAATCGTCCAGTGACTGTATTAGAAGTTGCAGAATCGATAGGTACAGGTCTTGCTCGCTCAGCATTAGCAGGAAAAGTTAATGATAAATTGGTTGATTTGTCTTATCTTATCGAAACCGATAGCAATCTAGCTGTTATTACTGAGAAGAATACTGAAGGTTTAGAGATCATAAGGCATTCATGTGCGCATTTGTTAGCACAAGCTGTCAAGGAATTGTTTCCTGAGGCGCAGGTGACCATTGGTCCTGTTATAGAGGATGGTTTTTATTATGATTTTTCATATAAACGCCCATTTACACCAGAGGATCTCAACGAAATAGAAAAAAGAATGGTGGACATTAGCAGGCGGAACTTAAAGATTGAACGAAAGGAGTGGGATCGTTCTGCTGCCATAAATTTTTTCAAGAATCAAGGGGAGCATTATAAAGCTCAAATAATTGAATCGATTCCTGAAGAACAAACCATTTCACTTTATTCGCAAGGTGATTTTACTGATTTGTGTCGCGGACCGCATGTGCCATCCACCTCCAAGCTCAAAGTTTTCAAATTAATGAAAGTAGCGGGCGCGTATTGGAGGGGCGATTCTCATAATGAAATGCTGCAAAGGATATATGGGACAGCATGGATAAAAAAAGATGACCAGGAAGCTTATTTGCAGCGTTTAGAAGAAGCTGAAAGGCGTGATCATCGGAAACTCGGTAGACAATTAGATCTGTTTCATATGCAAGAAGAAGCGCCTGGAATGATTTTTTGGCATCCCAAAGGTTGGGCTCTCTGGCAGCAGATCGAGCAATATATGCGTCAAATACTGAACCAAAATGGCTATTTGGAGATTCGTACCCCACAGGTTCTTGAAAGACTGTTATGGGAGCGCTCGGGTCACTGGGAAAATTTCCGTGAAAATATGTTTATTACAGAAGCTGAAGAGCGATATTTTGCCATCAAGCCCATGAATTGCCCTGGACATGTGCAGATATTCAATCAGGGGCTCAGAAGTTACAGAGATTTGCCATTACGACTTGCGGAATTTGGTTCTTGCCACCGGAATGAAGCGTCTGGGGCTTTACACGGTCTCATGCGCGTTCGGGCCTTTACTCAAGATGATGCCCATATTTTTTGCGCAGAGGAGCATGTGCAGGATGAAGTGATACAGTTTATTGATTTGTTACAGTGTGTCTATAAAGATTTTGGTTTTCATGAAATATTAGTTAAACTTTCTACGCGCCCACAAAAAAGGGTGGGAACAGAAGAACAGTGGGATAAAGCAGAAATGGCGCTAAGTTCTGCATTAAATCTGAAACAGCTTGATTGGGAATTGCAACCAGGAGAAGGCGCTTTTTATGGCCCTAAAATCGAGTTTTCCTTGAAAGACAGTATTGGGCGGGTCTGGCAATGCGGCACTTTGCAATTAGATTTTTCGATGCCAAATAGACTGGGTGCAATTTATGTTTCTGAAGATAATTCGAAAAAAACTCCAGTGATGCTGCACCGTGCAATTCTAGGTTCTTTAGAGCGATTTATCGGTATTCTTATTGAAAATCATGCAGGTGCACTTCCGCTTTGGCTTTCTCCTGTTCAGGCGATCGTTCTAAATATTTCGAAGAGCCAGATAGATTATGCTCAGAGTGTAGTAAAAGAACTCAAAAATCATGGTATTCGTGCGGATTCGGACTTGAGAAATGAAAAAATAAACTATAAAATTCGGGAACATAGTTTACAGAAATTGCCTTATCAAATCATTGTGGGTGATACTGAAGTAAGGGATAATATGGTTTCTGTACGTGGGAGATCAAATATTGATTTAGGTCTGATGTCTCTACAGTCATTGATTGATCGTCTAAAATTAGAAATTTCAGAAAAGATAAATTAATAACTTCTTATATAGCTTGGAGGAATTGCCATAAGCCAGGAAAAACATGTACGTATAAATGAGGAAATTAATGCCCCGGAAGTACGGTTAATCGGTTTAGATGGAGAGCAAATTGGTGTTGTTACTCTCTCTATCGCAAATGTTTTAGCAGAAGAGAAAGGCGTGGATTTAGTTGAAATCGCACCAGGGGCTCAGCCACCAGTATGCCGTTTGATGGATTATGGGAAATATTGCTATCAAGAAAGTAAAAAGAAACATGATGCAAAGCTCAAACAAAAGCAGATCCAAATCAAAGAAATTAAATTTCGGCCAAATACTGATGAGGGTGATTACAACATCAAATTACGTAATTTGATTAATTTCCTGAATGAGGGTGATAAAGTCAAAGTTACTCTAAGATTTAGGGGTCGGGAAATGGCACACCAAGAGTTTGGTATTCGTCTTTTGGAACGAGTAAAAGATGATCTTCAGCAACATGCAGTAGTAGAACAATTTCCCAGGCTAGAGGGTAGGCAAATGGTAATGGTATTGTCACCTAAAAAGAAAGAAGTAAAAAAAGAAAAAACCTAAATCGAAGAGATTAATATAAAAGAATAAGTTTCAACAGCATTAATATTTATGTGAGCATGCTCATCATTCAAATGATGTAATCGGATTAGTAAATTAATTGGAGTATTGATAAAAATAAGTGATTACAGGTTCCAAAGTTTTCTAATGAATAGAAACACCTTGAATCATATAAATAAAATAGAGGAGTTAAGCTATGCCTAAAATGAAAACCAAGAAAAGCGCCGCTAAGCGCTTTAAAGTGCGAGCTGGTGGCACTATTAAACGATCCCAAGCATTTAAACGGCATATTCTAACCAAGAAAACGACTAAAAACAAAAGACAGTTGCGTGGAACTGCTGGTGTTCATCCAAGGGATATAGCATCTGTGCGTGCTATGTTACCTTACGCGTAAGGAGGTTTGCGATGCCAAGAGTGAAACGGGGTGTAACAGCTCATGCGCGCCATAAAAAAATACTTAAACTGGCTAAGGGATATCGAGGCCGGCGCAAAAATGTTTATAGAATAGCCAAAGAAGCGGTAATGAAAGCGGGTCAATACGCATACCGCGATCGCCGTCAACGAAAACGCCAATTTCGTGTTTTATGGATTGCTCGTATTAATGCAGCAGCACGTGAGCATGGGCTATCATATAGTAATTTTATGAATGGGATAAAAAAGGCTGGTATCGAGCTGGATAGAAAAGTGCTGGCAGATCTTGCTGTATTTGATAAAGCTGCTTTTGAGAAGATAGTAGAAAGGGCTAAAATAAACTTGGCATCATAATTTATTTGAAAATAATAAGTTAAGGGAGATCAAGGATTAATGAACTTGATCTCCCTTTTTCTTGCATGATTTTATGTATTACGTTTTATGAAAAACCTTGAAAATCTTGTAAATGAAGCAGTGATTCTTATAGATAGATCAGAGAATGCAACTGAACTCGAGCATATAAAGGTTCGCTATCTGGGGAAGGAAGGAGAACTCACTAAATTGCTTCGAGGGCTAGGAGAATTGCCACAGGCAGATCGTCCTGTTATGGGCAATCTGATTAATCAAGCTAAAAAATCATTAGATGAAGCATTAGCGCTACGCAAAAAAATTATTGAAGAAAAGGATATGATAGCGCAACTAGAAGGAGAAACATTAGATGTAACGTTGCCGGGGCGCGGATTGGGTGTAGGGGGGGCACATCCTATTTCGCGAGTATTGTTACGGATTGAGTCTCTATTTCGCTCGATTGGTTTTGCTGTTGCATCAGGCCCAGAAATTGAGACTGATTTTTATAATTTTACTGCGCTTAATATTCCACAAAACCACCCAGCTCGTGCAATGCACGATACTTTTTATGTGGACAGTATGAACTTATTGCGTACCCATACCTCGCCAGTACAAATCCGTTATATGAAAAATCATCGACCCCCTCTAAAAGCTATTGCACCAGGGCGAGTTTATCGCTGCGATTCTGATGTAACGCATACCCCCATGTTTCATCAGGTGGAAGGATTATGGGTGGACGAAAACGTGAATTTCTCAGCTTTGAAAGGCGTATTAATAGATTTTATGCAAAAATTTTTCGAGCGTGATGATTTACCGATACGCTTTCGGCCTTCGTTCTTTCCTTTCACAGAACCCTCTGCAGAAATGGACATTGGTTGTGTCATGTGTGATGGGAAAGGCTGTAGAGTATGCGGTAATACAGGTTGGTTAGAGGTGCTCGGTTGTGGCATGGTACATCCTAATGTTTTGAAGCATGGGGAGATAGATGCTGAAAAATATACCGCATTGGCCTTTGGTTTAGGAGTAGAAAGGTTAGCGATGCTACGATATGGCGTAAATGATTTGCGGCTATTTTTTGATAATGATTTGCGTTTTCTAGAGCAATTTAATTAAATAAATTTTCTCGTTAAAACCCGCCTTTTTAGTAAACTATTGTCATGAGATTTTCAGAGAATTGGCTTCGTATGCTTGTAAACCCACCCTATTCGAGTAATGAGCTAGCGCAAGTTCTAACTATGGCTGGACTAGAGGTGGAAAGTGTGGAAGCAGTAGCGCCACCTTTCGATAACGTGGTTGTGGCTGAAGTAATATCTATACAAAAGCATCCTGATGCAGATCGACTTAATGTGTGCCAAGTTGATACTGGAACAACCGACAATAAACTCATTCAAGTCGTATGCGGTGCGCCAAATGTTGAGGTTGGAGTGAAAGTACCTTGTGCCTTAATAGGCGCTCATTTGCCAGATATTGTCATCAAGCAAAGTAAATTACGTGGTGTGGAATCTTTTGGTATGTTGTGTTCAGCAAAAGAACTAAGATTAAGTGAAAAAGCAGAAGGTTTACTTTTGCTACCTAAGGATGCACCGAAAGGTATGAGTTTTAGGGAATTTTATGCATTGGATGATCAAATTTTTACGCTTAAACTTACACCTAATCGAGCAGATTGCCTTGGGATATTAGGTGTGGCGCGAGAGGTGGCAGCAATTACTGCCACAGATTTTATTCCTCCAGAAATTGAATCAGTTAAGTGCGAAATCAATAATACTCTACCAGTGTATGTAGAAAAGCCTGAGACATGCCCACTTTATTATGGAAGAGTGATGCATGAAGTATCTCTTGCTGTAGCTACGCCTCTTTGGATGACTCAACGTTTGGAACGAGGCGGAGTACGTGCGATTAATGTAGTAGTAGACATTCTTAATTATATAATGCTGGAAATGGGTCAGCCCATGCATGCATTTGATTTAGCAAAAATTAAGGATGGGCAAGCAGGAAAAATTTTTGTGCGTTATGCAAAAAAAGGTGAGCATCTAGAATTGCTAAATGGACAAAAAATTGAGCTGCAGCCAGATATGCTGGTCATTGCGGATGAGAATGAACCTTTGGCTTTAGCAGGAATTATGGGCGGGATTGAAAGTAGCGTCCAACTGGGCACAACGGATTTATTTTTGGAAAGTGCATTTTTTTCTCCCGAAGTGATAAGCGGCAAATCATTTCACCTGGGATTCAGCACAGATGCTGCACATCGGTTTGAACGAGGGGTAGATTTTGCTGTAGCTCGAGATGCCTTGGAGCGAGCTACTCATTTAATTCTGAGTATATGTGGCGGCAAAGCTGGCCCTATAACTGAGGTTAAAAATTTATTACCGAAACGTGACGTTGTTAAAGTTCGTCTGGAGCGTATAAAACAGCTGCTGGGAATTGATTTGGAAAGCGGACAAATTTCAGAAATTTTTAAACGCTTGAGATTTAATTTTTCTGTTGATGACGATGTATTTTATGTTATCCCGCCATCTTATCGTTTTGATTTAGCAATAGAAGAAGATTTTGTTGAAGAAGTCGCGCGCATCTATGGGTATGATCATATTCCTGTGAGTTTACCACGTGCAGAGATGTCAATGCTTCCAGAGTCTGAAGTAATTAACCTTTCTCCTGGCCGATTGAAACAAATTTTAATATGCCGAGATTATCAGGAGGTAATTAATTACGCATTCGTCGATGCCAATTGGGAATTAGATTTTGCGAATAATGCTGCACCAGTGGTATTGAAAAATCCTATTGCTAGTCAGATGAGTGTGATGCGTAGTAGCTTGATCGGGGGACTCATGGCTAATTTGCAATTTAATCTAAATCGTAAACAAACAAGAGTTCGAATATTTGAAGTAGGTTGCTGTTTTATAAATGATCAAGGTCATTATCAGCAAACTGAGAATATTGCTGGTCTTTGTTATGGTAATGCAGCGCCAGAGCAGTGGGGACAGCCTGCTAGAAATATAGATTTTTTTGATGTCAAGATGGATGTAGAGTCTCTATTCTGGCCGGAACAGGTCAGATTTGAAAAATTTATCCATCCAGCTTTACACCCAGGAAAATCTGCTCAACTTTACAGAAACAATGAAATTGCAGGATGGTTAGGGGAGTTGCATCCGCATTTGCAAAGAAAATATGATTTGCCCAGATCAGCAATATTATTTGAATTGCATATTGATTCTTTATCCATGAAAACGCTGCCAAAAGTTAAGAAACTTTCCAAGTTTCCCCCTGTACAACGTGATATCGCTATCGTGGTAGATAATCATATCAGTGCTCAGGAGTTGTTAGATAGTATGAATGCAGAGAAAGTCGATATTATTTCTGAAATCCACTTATTTGATATTTATAGTGGAAAAGGAATGGAAGCAGGCAAGAAGAGTTTAGCTTTTCGTATTTTATTACAAGATACAGAAAAAACCTTAGTTGACAAGGAAGTAGAGGAAGCAATTGCACAATTGCTTAACGTATTAGAATCAAAATATAATGCTAAGCTACGCAGATAATCTTATCTTAAGTAAGATTATGAAGTGTGTATCTTATTGATTTAATTATTAAAGGGCATTCTAATGTCTTCCCTGCATGGATTTTTTATTGATTTCAAAATATTTATATCCATTTCTCAAGTGTGAAAAGTCTTTGATACGATAATTTTAAAAATAAAGCACTTAAAATAAATTTTATCTATGAGTTTCATAGAATCTTATTTTTGTGTACGTGCTAAAATTTGTTCATATAGGTGGGTTAAACATGGCGTTAACAAAAGCAGAATTGACTGATCTGTTGTTTGAAAATGTAGGACTCAATAAGCGAGAAGCTAAAGAAGTAGTGGAATCTTTTTATGAGGAATTACGCTTAGCTCTTCAAAAAGGGGAAGGGGTTAAGCTTTCTGGTTTTGGTAATTTTCAATTACGTACTAAACCTCAACGTCCTGGACGTAATCCCAAAACAGGTGAAGAAATTCCTATTTCAGCACGTCGTGTTGTTACTTTTCATGCGAGCCAAAAACTTAAGTTAATGGTAGAGAAAAACTATCATGGAAAAAATGAAATTAAATAGTATTTTTTCTTCCGTACATATAAAAGATTGTTTTACAGCTTGGGGAGTAAGCAAATTATTTGGAGCTAAATCTCATAAATCTCATATTTTGCAATAGCGGGACTTTTCACAGCATTGCTCGATTAAGTGGCGCGGAAATTGATTTTATCTGTTATCCAGTATCAAGGAAGGCCTCACTTATTTGACATCTGAATGATATTATGAATCTCGATTTTACTATAAATGGCACATCACTATTTGCAGCCTATAGAAGTAAATTTTGATAGATGTGCTGAGATTTCATATTATTTAAAGGTAGAATGTTACTTATTAGATAGAGTGCAGCAATCAAGAATACAGGATCAATGCTTCTTTCCTGATTTGTCTAGTAAGTAATTCTAATGTTGGAGTTTGTATTTGCTATAATTTAAATCGTCGGGGCGTAGCGCAGCCTGGTAGCGTACTTGCATGGGGTGCAAGTGGTCGGAGGTTCAAATCCTCTCGCCCCGACCAGTTTAATTGATTATCATATGATGGACAGCATATGATAAATAATTATTTAAATAATGTAGTGTAATCTCTTCTCATATAATTAAGTATGAATTTGGTAGGCGAGTTTATTTGAATCTCTTATGTATACTGAGGAGATTTATATAATATTTTGGCTTCTCATTAATTTCCAAAAAGTTAATTCAAATGCGCATATTGCTCAGTAATGATGATGGGTATTTTGCGCCAGGTCTTGCGTGTCTAGCTGAAACCCTCTCAAGTATAGCTGATATAATTGTGGTAGCTCCGGAGCGTGATCGTAGTGGGGCGAGTAACTCATTAACGCTCGATCGTCCATTGAGTTTTCGCAAGTCACATAATGGTTTTTATTATGTTAATGGCACTCCGACAGATTGTGTGCATCTGGCAGTAACCGGTATGTTAGATGATTTGCCGGATATGATCATATCTGGTATTAATGATGGAGCTAATATGGGAGATGATACAATTTATTCAGGTACTGTTGCTGCTGCGACTGAGGGATTTCTCCTGGGTATACCCTCAATTGCTGTATCTCTCGTAAGTGTTTCTAATGGTAATTTTTCAACGGCAGCAAATGTTACGTTGAATATGGTAAAACAGTTCATGAAAGAAAAATTCCATGTGCCTATTCTATTAAATATCAATGTGCCTGATGTTCCACAAGAGCAATTACAAGGGTTAGATGTCACACGCTTAGGACGCCGTCACAAGGCCGAAGGGGTAATTAAATCTCACACCCCACGAGGAAATATTGTTTTTTGGGTAGGTGCCGCAGGTGCAGCGCAAGATGCCGGAGAGGGAACAGATTTTTTCTCAGTTCAGAATAATCGAGTATCAGTTACTCCATTGCAAATAGATCTTACCCGATATGATCAAATAGAATATCTAAAAGATTGGTTAGGGTTGTCATGCTAACTTTGTTTGTGTAGAAAAAAATATGATGGGAGATTGATTTGTGAGCATGCGTCATTCTGGTATTGGCATGACTTCACAACGAACGCGGATGCGAATGGTCGAGCGTTTACGTGAACAAGGCATCACCGATGAAAGGGTGTTAACTGTAATGAACACAATCCCTCGTCATCTTTTTGTGGAAGAAGCTCTGTCATCTAGAGCTTATGATGATGTAGCATTACCAATCAATTTTGGCCAAACAATTTCAAGCCCATGGACTGTAGCTAGAATGACCGAGCTCCTTCGTGCAAATTCCTCTCTTGGTAAGGTTCTTGAGATCGGTACTGGCAGCGGATATCAGACCGCAGTGCTTGCTCAACTAGCGCAGGAAGTGTATTCAATTGAACGTATAGGGTCACTTCTTACTCGAACACGTATTCGTTTGCGTGAGCTTAGAATTAACAATATTCATCTGAGACATGCGGATGGATTACTTGGTTTTCCTGAAGTAGCTCCCTTTGACAGCATTATGATGACAGCTGTTACCACGCAGGTACCAGAATCACTCCTAGAGCAATTGATGATAGGCGGTAGAATAGTTTATCCGAAAGGAAGTCAAAAGCAGAATTTGTGTGTGATAGAGCATACTTCTCAGGGTTTTATTGAGACCATACTGGATGAGGTGAAGTTTGTTCCGATTTTATCTGGGGTCATTAGCAAATAAGCGAAACAAGAGCATGATAGAGATGCTGGGTATTATGATCAGGAAAAAGCCTGTTTAGGAATTTATGGAGTTATCACAATGGCTATCTCAATAGTAAAAGCGAAATTATTTACTATTTTATCTGGCGTATTATTTGTTTTTCCCTATTTTTTAATAACTGGTTGCGTCGCACCCTACCCAGCTCCAGTAGTTGAGTCTCAAAGAAACTTAAATCAGGCAATAGATAAGGTACCTGGTAAGCAAACCTACATTATTCAAAGAGGAGATACCCTTTATGGGGTAGCGCTCAGACATGGCATTGATTATAAGGAACTGGCGCAGTGGAATGGGATTGTAAATCCTAATGCACTTAAGATTGGCCAGGAAATTGATTTGTCCGTGCCATCTAAGCAAAAGCTAGTTTCTCAACAGGAAAAAGTAGTAATACCAGAGCAAGCGACTACGGCTCAGCCGACACTGTATTCAGTTTCTCAGCCAATATTATCTTCCGAGAAAACTGAGCAACTTCCGCCATCAGCTTCACAACCTGACGTAGAGGCATCAGCTAGTTCGATTGTAGCGGAACCGAAAGGAATAAAATTGCCCTATTCCGAAACAGCTGTGGCTCAGGTAAGAGGTTCTAATAGTACATCTACTTCACTCCCTACTAAAGCGGAGACGGTAGCAATCGCTCCAGTAATACAGAAACCAGAAATAGCTTCAACCACACAAAAAGCAGAAACGGTTTCAATAACACCAAAAATAGAACCTAAAGCAGAGACTGTAGCCGTAACTCCATCAACACAAAATATAGCTATGGCTCCAACAACACAAAAAATTGTTGAAAATGAGAGCCCTCCAAGAAATAGTTCTCAAAAGGTTGAAGCTAATCGCAGCAATATTAAGTGGAGTTGGCCAGCAAATGGGCAACTGCTGAGCAGATATACTGAAAAAACCAAGGGAGTGAGTATTTCTGGTCAACCTGGCCAGCCCGTATTAGCCTCTGCGGACGGAACGGTGGTTTATAGTGGTAGTGGACTACGCGGATATGGAAAGTTAATTATCGTTAAACATAATAATACTTATCTTAGTGCTTATGGGCACAATAGCAAGATTCTGGTTCGAGAAGGTGAAACTGTGACGAAAGGTCAAAAAATAGCAGAAATGGGAAATACTGATAGTGATACTGTGAAACTTCATTTTGAAATTAGAGAGCGAGGTAAGCCTGTTGATCCTCTTAAGTTTTTATCTAATTAATTAGAAAATGGCCTTGTTATCGCTGTAGAATTCGTGCGGTTGAAACTGAAAGAGTAATAATAATTCCTGAGTTTGTGGTTCATTATGATTGATGAGCTTGGTAATTTTAATTTGTAATAAAAATTGGTGAGATGTTTATAAAACCTCCTATTCTTTTGAAAACTCTATAAAAACAGATTTTTCATCAACAGTTAGGGCATATTTTGCGAATCTTTTGCAAGAAACCGAGAAATAATTGTGTTAATGCGGCAAATCTAATTAAAAGATGTATTTTTCCTATGCAGTTTCTGGAAATGCTATTAACGTGAGTTCGATATGAGAATCATCACATCACGATTGGAAGAGCTTGAAGGAGTCTGATATTAAGCGAGGGTTTCTTCTCGCGAAAAGTGTAAGTCATCAGTCCGGCTATCAGATTGACAAAGAAGCTAACTGGGCTGCGATGACGGGAATGCTCGACTTGCGACAAGTTCCTCAATGGATCATTAACGGTTTCAATAATCGAGCGTTTAGGTATAGCATGTCCCCTATAAATTGATTATAATTTACAGATGACCTATCCGATATTATTTCGCCGTAAAGTATTATCCGTTCGTGAGAAGGAGAACCTCTCAATCGCGCAAGTGGCCAAGCGTTTTGGTGTAGGGGTCGCCAGCGTGATGCGTTGGATCAAAACTCCCGATCCCAAGACCACCCGCAACAAACCTGCCACCAAGATCAACATGGAAATGTTGGCGCAGGACATCAAGAATTATCCGGACGCGTATCAGTACGAGCGCGCCAAACGGTTGGGTGTCAGCAAGCAAGGCATTAACCATGCTTTAAAGCGTCTGAGCGTGACTTATAAAAAAAAGCCTGTGTCACCCCAAAGCCAGCGAAAAAGAGCGGCGTATCTTCCAGAAAAAAATTGAAGACTATGAGCGAGCAGGCCGCGTTATCGTCTACCTTGATGAAAGCGGCTTTGCGCACGACATGCCACGCACGCATGGCTATGCGCCAGTGGGTGAGCGCGTCCATGGCGTAAAAGACTGGCATGCACGAGGTCGAACCAATGTGATTGGCGCTCTCATCGGAAAGACGCTGCTGACTATAAGTCTGTTCATCGCCAATATCACCGCTGACATTTTCTATGCGTGGCTGACGCAGGACCTGTTGCCTAAACTTTTGCCCGCTTGCGTGATTGTCATGGACAACGCAACCTTTCATAAACGGCAGGATATCCAAACCGCCATTGCCAATGCCGGGCATACACTTGAATACCTACCGCCTTATTCCCCTGACTTAAATGACATTGAACCCAAATGGGCTCAGGCCAAAGCCATCAGAAAAAAGGAAGGTTGTTCCATCGAGCAGCTCTTTGCCGCTTATGAAATTTAAATCATTTTATATGGGATCTGCTATAACAGCAGCTTGTCAAAAAGTGGCAACAGCTTGTTTTTCATATTTTTGCGTACTTTGGTAATGAACTGCACGTCTTGCTCCCGGAATTGCTCAAAGAGTGACGGCGAGAGATAACCCCGGTCACCAAAGAGCTTGCCAAATAAGGAACGCGTCAACTCTGATACCGGGTCACGGTCATCCACATTGCCCGCCGTGATTTTGACTCCCAGCAATTTCCCCTGCTCATTGATGACCAGGTGCAGCTTGAACCCTTAAAACCAATCCACACTGGTCTTTCCCCGGGCAGCAAACTCTGCCATTACTGTATGCGATCCAATGCAGCGATTGTGGCACACGCTGATTTTGGTTGAATCAATGAAGCTGATCCCACTGCATTGCCCAAAGCGGCTGGTCAGAAAACAGCACAAAGGTACCAGGCTACCTTGCAATAGCTCAACAAAGCGGTTATAGCTCACCAACCCTGGAAAATAACCCCGCTGATACCTCAACACGTAATTCAGGTAATAGTGCTTAAATGTCCGGTAGCCGGGCAGATGAAACCCCACCATAATGGTCATGATTTCGCTTAGACACAGCGCTTCTTGCCGCCGATGCCGTTTCAGCGATGACTCTAATAAGTGCTGCTCCCATCGTGGTTCAAACTCTTTACAAAATTTGTCACTCTCACAAAAAATCGTTGTAGTACCCATTGAAATCTGACCCCCCTCATGATGAAATTCTTTCCAGAACTACTTCATCATAAGGAATTCAGATTCCTTTTACAGCTTTTCTTATGTCGAACTCACGTTATTTTAAATACTTGCATGATTATTTTTTTATAGCAGAAGGGTTATTCTTACCAACGCTATAGCCTGTTAGAAGAAAAAGCTGCATAAGTATAAGTTAATCAACATATTGCAAAATTTATAGAAAGTATATAAAAGCAATTGATGCAGAATTTCAATACACGAGACACAATCAGAAATTAATTCCTTCGTTTTATAGGATGATCAGACAATGGTGCAATGCATGTGACCAAGCTGTGGTATTCTTGGCTATCTTGCTTTTACTCAGGAAAGTGGTGTATGGAGGATCTCTTCCTTATTTGTACTCATCCTGGAAGAAAGAATATTCAAGGACAGGAAAAGTCACGGGGAGCAATATTACCTGTCACTCGATAATACTCTCGTGTTGAACTGGGCGGTAACCAGCTGATTTGTTAAAGCTGTTCAATTCTCTTGAGGTAAGAATATGATCTTGATCTTGCGAACTACTCTTTGGAGATCCATGTTTTTTATCGTTGTTTGGTGGATTCTGATACAAGGCAAGACAGACAGTTGGTTTGTGGGCTTGATCAGTATTTCATTGGCACTAGTGACTAGCCTCATTTTGCTGCCGCCGAATCAATTTAAGTTCTCCTTCTCAGGTTTTGCCCTTTTTTTAATCAATTTTTTTGGTTTGTCGTTGAAAGGGGGTATCGCTGTAGCCTGGATGGCTATACGCCTAAATCCTGATCTTCATCCCAACATACATATTATTACTCTACGTTTGCCAGAGGGTGTGGGGCGAGTGATTCTAATTAATACCTTAAATTTGATGCCAGGCTCATTGACTGTAGATCTCACTTCAAGCAGTGTGTATATACATGTGCTGGATGAGCGACAATCTATAGAAACAGACGTACGGGGTATTGAAGAAAAGATTGCACACATGCTGCGCTTAGAACTGAAAAATTCATGAATAGTCTTAATCAACTCTTGGCGGTATTTATACTTGCCAATTTATCAATTGCTTTAGTGCGGGTAATACGTGGACCTACAACTGCAGATCGTCTGCTGGCAGCTCTACTGTTTGGTACGTCCGGTGTGGCTATATTGTTATTATTAGCCTATATTGAAGAGACACTGATACTTTTAGATGTTGCCTTGGTATTTTCTCTGCTCGCAGTCATCTCTGGCGTGGTCTTTACCCAGCGTGCTTGGCGAACAAAAGAGGAAAAAAAATGAATATTCTTGAGTTATGCAGTATTTTTTTTCTAGTAGCAGGGGCTATTTTTTTCTTAGCGGGCACAATAGGGGTGTTGCGCTTTCCTGACGTTTATACCCGATTGCATGCCTTAGCCAAAGTGGATAATCTGGGACTGGGTTTTACCAGTATCGGCTTATTATTTCAAGCACCAGGGCTGATCATTGCTTTGAAGATTATTCTAATCTGGTTACTAGCTTTGGTTGCAAGTTCTACTCTAAGTTTTTTAATTGCCAGACGTGCGATGAAGAGAAGAGTCATTCCATGGAGAGCGAGGGAGCATACAATTTGAGCAACTTGATCCTGGATATGTTATTGGCTACGGTTTTATTTTGGATTGCTTTAAAAACACTGATTACTCCAGATTTATTTCATGCAGTAGTGTTATTCATGATTTTTGGCTTACTTATGGCATTGACTTGGGTTCGACTTGATGCTCCAGATATCGCGCTAGCTGAAGCTGCAATTGGTGCTGGACTTACTGGGGCACTGTTACTGGATACAATAGGATATTTACGCAGAAACCATTAAAACTATGTCGATGAAGAGCTTGCTTAATGCTGTGGTTATAATTTTTTCTGCCATTTTGGGTGCAACGCTGATTTGGGCTATCTTAGAATTGCCGGTTTCAAACCACATTCATTTGTCCGAGCAGGTACTGATACAACTTGATGCTTCGGGTGTAAGACATCCAACAACAGCAGTGCTACTCAATTTTCGTGGTTTTGATACGCTATTGGAAGTAATGGTATTGCTATTAGCTTTGCTAGGGGTCTTGGATCAAACAAAAAAATGTAGAACAAATAATTTAAGTATAAACATTCTATTAACTCAGCCCTACTTGCAAGTTCTGCTGTGGTCAGCACGTGTGCTTGTGCCAATGATGATTTTAGTAGCAGGTTACCTGCTAGGGGTAGGGGAATACCAACCAGGTGGCGCATTCCAAGCGGCTGCTGTTCTGGCCGCAGCGGGTGTATTGCTTAACTTGTCTGGCTTATTACGTTCCTGGAGAGAGCCATCATGGCGTCTCCGCGTAGGATTTATCTCCGGTTTGCTGTTGTTTTTGCTAATCGCTGCAATAACATTGTTTCTATCCCCTGGCGTGCTACTGCAATATCCAATAACTTTGGCCGGCATGTTTATATTGATAATTGAGGTGGGGCTTACCTTATCTCTTGGTCTTATTCTGGCAGGATTCTTTTTATTACTATCTGATGAAGTAAATAATATGGAGGCTGATGAATGACAGGTGCACTTATTTATGCCTGTGTCGGCGCTGTATTGTTTGTTTGTGGTGTGGCAGGGTTGATTCTGCTGCCACATCTGCTACGCAAAATATTAGCTTTCAATATCATGGGTAGTGGTGTATTTCTTATGCTGGTGGGTTTAGGACAACACGATAATGTACCGGATCCAATACCACAGGCCATGGTTCTTACTGGAATTGTTGTGGCTGTTGCTGCTACGGCTTTGGCTTTGGCCTTCGTCCGGCGATTATTGTATCTTACCAGCAAGGCGCAATTGGTAGTGAGTTCGAAAAGCTTAGCTCAAACCGAGGAAAAACTCATAACGGGCGAAGGGAAGAGCGAAGGAAATAGAGAGGGAGATAGTTTCACGTGAGTGATCCTATACCTTGGTTAATTTTGCTGCCTTTACTATGGGGATCACTATCTTTTCTGCTAGGTGTGAGGCGGGGAGGTCGGTTAGCGGTCGCATGTTTGGCAATTCACCTAGCTTTGGTAGCATTATTGGTAGGGCAGGCTGTCGCGGAGGGGGGGCGGTATTATGCCGTCGGTGGTTGGGGCGCTCCTCTGGGAATTGATTTATACGTGGATGGTCTGGCTAGTGTAATGCTATTGCTTACCCATGTGGTGATCTTGCCGCTAGGGATCTATGCGCGCTACTATTATTCTCATAATGTCGAGAGTGTCGGTTATTTTTGGCCAATGCTCGGTTTTCTGTTAGCAGCTATGAATACGCTATTCATGTCAGCTGATTTATTCAATATATACGTTACTCTAGAGTTATTAGGCTTGGCAGCAGTTGGACTGGTAGGAATGGCAGGTAAAACAGAGTCGATATTGGCAGCCATACGCTACCTGCTGGTTACTCTGCTTGGCTCAGGTGTATATTTGGCTGGTGTTGCGCTGATTTATGGTAGTTATGGCAGTGTATCGTTAGCTGTGCTAGAGCCATTAATTGAAAATGAAGTTTCTGCTGCAGTATTCCTCGCAGCTATATTGATGCTGGTCGGATTATTGCTTAAGACAGCTTTATTCCCTTTTCATTTTTGGTTACCATCAGTTCATGGTGGGGCGCTAACCCCAGTATCAGCCTTGCTTTCGGCATTAGTCATTAAAGCTTCTTTTTATCTCATCCTGCGCATGTGGCTTGGCCTGTATGCTCCTTTGGCGACAATACAGACAGCTCAACTGCTGGGAGGGCTGGGTGCGGTGGCCATACTGTGGGGATCAATCATGGCATTTAACCAAACACGGCTGAAGATGCTGGTAGCTTATTCTACTGTAGCTCAGATTGGCTATTTTTTCTTACTTTTTCCTTTGATTACTGAGGTTGGCTCAGAAGCGGCTGGAATTGCAATGCAAGGCGGTGTGATTCAGCTTGTGGCGCACGCTTTAGCCAAGGCAGCAATGTTTGCCGCTGCGGGTGTAATGATACTATCGGTGGGCAAAGATGACATAGCATTGCTAAGCGGAATTTCCAGACGTTTACCACTTACTTTGTTTACTTTTGCTTTGGCAGGAGTAACCTTAATGGGATTACCTCCTACCGGGGGTTTTATAGCTAAGTGGTTACTGATTAGCAGTGCTGTGATTAGTGGTCAATGGAGCTGGGTAGTCGTGATGATTCTGGGAGGGCTGCTGAGTGCAGGGTATGTATTTAAAGTGTTACGCCAGGCTTTTTTGCCAGCAGCAGCGGAGATGAAATTCAGCCCTGTAAACCCTCCTCTGGAATGGCCTGCTTTTTTGCTTGCTTTTATTAGCTTGTCGTTGAGTTTTGCATCTGGTAATGTTTTAAATATACTGGGGGCGGGTTGAGCATCAACGAGAGCCTACTTTTACTCGTTCTGGCCAGTTCACTGGTGCCAGGAGTGATCATTTTCTTTCTGCCAGAGTCACGCATTCGCTTGCGCACCTTATTAAATCTGACAGGCGCAATTCTCAAGCTGCTGCTGATAGGTTACATGCTATGGGGCATTCAACATGGCCAGATCTACATTTTGCGTTACAATTTATTACTTAATCTGGAGCTAGTACTCAAGGTAGATGCACTAGCTGCACTCTTTGTCACCTTGTCAGCAGCATTATGGCTCTTGACGACCTTTTATGCTGTCGGTTATTTAGAACGTTCGCCTCATCGTAGCCGCTTTTTTGGTTTCTTCAGTCTTTGTGTTACCGCCACTGTAGGTGTGGCAATGGCGGGTAATCTGTTTACTTTCTTCATTTTCTATGAACTGCTGACGCTATCCACCTATCCTCTGGTGGTGCACCGAGGGACAGAAGCAGCCATTCGCGCTGGAAATATCTATCTGATCTATACACTTTCTGGTGGGGCAGTATTGCTGGTAGGTATAATCTGGTTGTACAGTTTGCTGGGCCGAGTTGAGTTTATGTATGGTGGTGTAGTAACCGTATTGGATTCAAAATATTCACCTCAGTTACAGATAATTTTTCTGTTACTCATTATTGGACTGGGTGTAAAAGCAGCTTTGGTGCCGTTACATGGCTGGCTGCCGCAAGCAATGGTGGCGCCAGCGCCAGTATCAGCTTTGCTCCATGCAGTAGCAGTCGTGAAGGCAGGAGCTTTTGGCATCATACGAATCGTGTATGAAGTTTATGGTGTGGAATATTTGCAAAGCATGAATTTGCTTATACCACTTGCTATAGCAGCTTCGATTACCATTATCTGGGGATCACTGTGTGCTCTCTGGCAAGGCGATCTAAAACGACGACTTGCTTATTCAACTGTTAGCCAAGTCTCGTATATTATTCTTGGAATGAGTTTATTTGGGCCAGTAAGTACTATTGGCGGAATTGTTCATCTTGTTCATCAAGGCATCATGAAAATTACCCTCTTTTTCTGCGCTGGTAATTATGCTGAGACTTTAGGTATCCATAAAATAAGCGAGATGAATGGGGTAGGATGGCGTATGCCATGGACGTCAATAGCTTTTTGCATAGCTGCTCTTGGTATGATTGGGGCGCCATTGACGGCGGGCTATATTAGTAAACTCTATCTCAACCAGGGTGCAGAGATAGCAGATCAGATGTGGGCAAGCTGGGTATTGACTGTTTCGAGCCTCCTTAATGCAGCTTATTTTTTGCCAATCATGTATCGATTCTGGTTTAAAACTCAGCCACAGACTTGGGTACAAGAACGTATCTACACCAAGGGTCGATGGGAAACTCATGGACTCTTACTGATACCGCCTCTTGTTTCTGCTACTGCAACTTTATTAGCGGGTATATTTGCGGATACCGACTGGAGTCCCTTATACTGGGTAAAACTGATTGTTAAACGCGAATACTTGCTTTAAGGTCATCTTTTTTCCTTAGTAAAAAAGCAAATACTGATTTATTAACCTAAATTCCTCTTTTAACCCGAATTGGAAGCCAAATGAAAGGTTGGCAAATCGAGAACTGGTGGATTTTTTGGTCCGGCTGCAAAGATTTTGTCGATAATGTAGCGTACCAAGGTAGGCCAACGTTCCACTTTTGGCAACTGAGGCGCATTTGCTAGAATGAAATCAAAACCCTTACGGATACTGCTGATCATTGTTTTGATTTGATCACCCGCCTCATGAGTTAATGTAAGCAATAGTCGAGATTGACCTGCATGTCGAGTCAGACGAGCAACCCCATTTAGTAGTAAAGGGCGACTGGTAATTGCTTCCAGATGTGTTTTGGGGTGTGCCAGGCGAACATACCCGCTCCACCAGTTATAAATGAGCGCGACTGCTCGTGCTGAGAGGTTACAGCGCTCCAGGTCATGAGTGGTATAGCCACCCCAACCCCATTGGTTTTTCAACTCATCAAAGCCATTCTCGCAATCTGCCCGATCCCGATACCATTGACCGAAGGCTTCCAATGAATAATCAGCATTGGTCACTAAAACAGCCTATTCCCATACTTTGATCTTATCTAGATGGTCAACGAAGTGCAGGGTTCCCTGTTGAGTATCAGCATTCATTTCGACTGCCAGATTGTTTTTGACTTGACGCCGCAGCACCACTATCCGCCGCGCGCGACTCCAGCCTGCCAATTGGATTTGATCCTCTACTGCGTCAAAGCCTTGCCCCACGGCTGCCACTGGTTTTGCTGCCATTTCCGCTCGATCAAACGTTTAATTCCAGCAGTCTGGCGCAGTTTGAACAGATAACGCTGATTAATCTGTTCCATTCCAGCCATCACGCCTTCATTGCCAAAAGCACTGTCGCCACGCACCAACGCAGGACGCTTTTCAAGAGCCAAGTCTTCGATTAACTGCCGCAGACGGGGTAGGCTATGTTTGGCAGCATGAGATTTACCGCTTTGCACTTCGACATCAAGCACCAGACGAACATTGCTAATCCAATACGTATGCAAGGTGTGGCTTGGCCGTCCCGGCTTGCTAGGATTGTAGCCGATCTCAGCACCTGTTTGACGGCCATATAACAGCTTGACGCTGCTATCAGCGTCAAGAATCCAGGCAGTATTCAAGGCTTCACGAGTACTCTCGCTGAGCGCTGTATCCATCCAGCTTGTACTCTTCATCAGTTGAGCCAGGCAGACAGCACGTTGCGATTCATCGCAACGTTTGGGTAAACCTGGCGCAAGCGCACTCAGCGCGCGACGCAAGCTCTCATCGCTGACAATCTTGCCCATGCCAAGTATCTCAGGAGCCACTTCGTCTCCTGGTAGCCCGGCGATGTGGGCATAGCGTCGCTGCCCATCAAGAATGGAGAGCAACCAGGTACCCAGTAAATCAACCACAGCAGGCGCATTAGGACTCGTGTAAGAAAGCGGGCATCCTTCTACCCAACGGGCAAATAAGCCGGTAACTTCCAGGAATTCAGCAAAAAATGCCAACTGACCCATGGCTGTGGCACTTCCGTTTTCATCCCAGCGCACGTGAAATCGACCACCAGGAGTCGACAAACACATCTCCTCTGCAGATTGCTCCATCTCCTGCACGGCGTTACTTACCGCCTTTGCCGCTCCTTTTTCCTCAAAATCCTTTTCACCCATTGGGTGATTCCTTTATTCAGCCATAAAGCCTTGACAGTACTACGTTTTCGGTTGTTTTTATAGGTTCAACTGAGGAAAATAGGTTGAATCATTGCTGATTTCCAATTTGTCACCTTGTACCGCTTGCGTAGATGAATTCTCAACCGCTCTTCAGCAAAACGTTTCACCTTGAGAAATACCGCCGATGAATTCCTGAAATGAAAATACTCCGACCAACCGCGCAGCGTTCGATTCATATCACGCACTACCTCGTCCAACGGTCTCCATGTCTGGTTCCTCGCCGTTATCTCACTGATGCGGGTCTTTACCTTCTCTACCGCCTTATCGCACGGATTGATGTGCGGGTAAGCCATCCCCTTTGAGCCGACATTCATCTTCAGTTCAAATCCCAGAAAGCGAAACTTCTCTTTGCCGGCATCAACAATCTTTGTCTTGCCTTCATTGAGTTCCAGTTCCAGCCTCCCCAGTATTTCCCTGACGATGCGCAGCGGCGTGGCAACGTCTTTCCGGCACAGCACGACAAAGTCGTCAGCATATCGCACCAACTTCGCTTGCTGGTTCTTTGCCAGTTCCCCGCGTTGCCAGATACGATCCATCAGGTGCAGGTAGATGTTCGATAGCAACGGCGATATGACTCCTCCGGTGAGTCGGCCGAGAGTACTTTCCCCTCAGCCGCTCTTAGAACCGGACGTGAAGCTCTCGCTTCATCCGGCTCCCATTAAACAAATGAACCTTGTATTCCCCTTTTCCAGTGCGCAAATAGGTAAGGCGCGTCTCAAAAGTCTTTATCAGATATTGACACGCTCTGGCCTTACTGTATCTGAACCGCTTGTATTTGCGCATGCACCATTTTATAAGTGTGAAATTTATTTGACGCATAACAGGTTTCAATGCTGATTTATTGAACCTCCCATAATAGTTGATCCATCCATTAAGCATAGGATTGAGCCAAAGAGCTACTTCTTCTAAACTCAAATCGCTTCTGTTTCGCACCCCCGTTCTTCTTATCGTTCTATTTATTGATTTCTTGGCTTCTTTACTTATCGCCGGCGTAAAGCTCAAAAACATTCTGCCTTCGAAGCCTTTCACCATTCTTCGGCGAAATTCATAACCTAAGAATTTAAACTTTGTGCTTTGATGGTACCCTTTTCGTGCGCCATCTTGACAGTAGACTATTTTTGTCTTTTCAGAATGCAGTTCTAAACCACACTCGACAAGACGTTGATTAAGCTCAGCTAACAACTTTTCTGCCGACCATTTTGTTCTGCAATGGGCTATCCCATCATCGGCATACCGACACCATGGTTTTTCTTGATGATTACGTGTCATCCACACATCAAACGCATAGTGCATAAATAAATTACTCAACACGGGGCTTATCACACCGCCCTGAGGCGCGTACCTAGCGCCCGCTTGACGAGCTTTCCATCTGGCATCTGCATAGGAGCTTTCAACCATCGTTCTATGTACAGTATTATCCACCGATTATTGGTGTGTTTCCTCACCGCCTTCATCAATAATTATGGTCGATATGGTCAAACAGGCCTTTGATATCAAACTCCAATAGCCAATTGAACTGCCAACATCTTTGCCGCGTGACTCCCACCGCGTCTAGTGCAGACTTATTTGGTCTATATCCGTAGGAGTCGTCCAAAAAGTGAGGTTCAACGCATGGCTCAAACGCCAGTTTAATTGTCATTTGGGCTATTCGATCCGAGACCGTTGGAATGCCTAACACTCTTTCTCCTCCTTGTTTCTTGGGTATCGCTACCCCCTTAACGGCCGGAGGAAAGTAAGCACCTGATGATAATCTATTCCAAAGTTTATATAAGTTTCCCGATAAGTTCTGTTCAAAATCCTCAAGTGACTCCTGGTCTATACCAGCAGACCCTTGATTGGCTTTGACTAATTTGAACGCTTCCCACACTAATGCCTTGGGAATATCAAATGGTTTTGCTGCCTTCATTATTTCATCCTTCTGCAAGTTGAATAATAAATTAAGCTTGTTTAACACTACCCCTTCGCTCCATTTCCATTACAGAAACTTCATCACTACTACGAGTAGTCCCGCCACAGTTCTTGGCCTTGGTACGCTCATTCTTGGAAGGTCACTTCCTTGAATTTTTCCCTTTTCATCCAAGCGACTGCTTCCTGTAGTTCCCTATAAATGCCTGAACTAGACTCACGCCTCCTGCACACCGGACACCACCCACCCAGTAATCAGGTTGCTTGTGGATTTATCCCGCCGCCCCACAAATAGCTGCAGTTTTGATGTCATAAGGGCTTTACGATGCTTCAACAGAGATTCAGTTTCATTCGTCTCTCTAGTCCATACCTCGCCAGATTTTATCCTCTGACTTTCTTCAACGCTCACGACCACCGCCTTTTACAGCAGCCGCTTGAAGTGGTTTGATACCAGCACCTGAACGCCGATATCGGAGGGTCGATTCCTCCATCATCTATAGAGCTTAAGCTCAGCTTTACGCAAATAATTTTGCGTTTGTTGCGCGTCTACAGCGCACCTGTGGTGTGCCTCGTTGTTTGTCCTTGGCTTCGGTGGTTCGGCGTTCGCCGCGCTCGTCGCGTTCAATGACAGCGACCTTCAGCCATTTCCGGATCACTGACAGCACAGTACCATCGCTCACTCGGCGGCTCACGCAGCGCATCAGCTCGCCATGAGGAATCGTGTTGAAGTAATCGGATAAATCTCCGTCTACCACTTCCCGCTTCCCCCGTTGAGTAATGCCGAAATGAATCGCCCTAATCGCCATCTTGGCATCCAATCCTGGGCGAAATCCATATTGCCGCGGCAATAGGTCGACTTCGAAAATCGGACCTAAAACCAGCAGTACTGTCATCTGCACCACTCGATCCCGAATCGTCGGAATGCCCAAAGGGCGCTGTCCCCCCTGGGCTTTGGGTATCCATACGCGCAGCAAGGGCTGGGGCTGATAGCCACCCACCCGCAACTCCTGCTGCAATCTTTCCAGCCACTCGTCCACCCCTTGGCCCTCGATCTGCTTGAAACTGATGCCGTCGTAGCCCGGCGCTCCACGATTCGCGCGGCAACGCCGATAAGCGACCTGCAGTACATCGGCCCGGTAGACCTTGTCCCATAGACTGTAAAAACGAAAGGCTGGTTCTGCCTTGGCTTTCGTCTGTAATGAAGTCTGTAATGTCTGAACTTTACTCATCAAGGTTGGTAGACTCACATCAATCCCCTCGCTCTTATTACTTTCCTCATCGCGTTTCGAAACAGGGCGCCTTCGCTCTTCCGGCATTACCCGGCCTCAACACTAATACACGCCCATCCGTCATCCCCATTGGCCGGCTCCATCCCTCACAGGATCATCGTTGTCCGTTGCCACCGGACACCCTTGAGGACTTCCCTTGTTGCGCATCTGATCTCTCCCATGCGTGCTGTCACTACTACCCCGGTGGGATTCTTGAGGCTAAGTCGCTCAGCTTCCACAAGAACAACGGCCTTCCCCGTTATTGTGGCGGGTCGGCTCCCACGACGACATTTCGAGGCCTGCTCAGTGTTCACTCTCGTTACGGCCCGCATGGCCCGTTGATCTCCCGGGGAGACCTTTTCTTGTAGTGCTTCAGCCCATTTGTTACCTCCTGGACCGCTACAAGTACTTCCGGCTGGAGCGATAGTTAGCCAGGTCGGATTTGCACCGACGAATCAGATGCGCCTTAGCAAGGCACACACAACAAGCCGGTGGAAAATGCTATCCGTCCCATTGCACTGGGTAAAAAAATTGGCGATTTACCGGCTCAGAGCGTGCCGGCCAACGCGCAGCCGCTATCCAAACCCTGTTCGGTACCGCTCAACTCAATGGACTGGACCCATCTGCATGGCTCAAAGATACGCTCATTAAACTTCCCGCCTGGCCTAATAGCCGTATCGATGAATTGTTACCCCTAACACCGGAGTTCATTAAATCACTAAGCCAGAGAGAATGACAGGTGGTGTCGTTGAGCGCTTACTTTACAACTCTGAATTTTATAGGCGCCTAGAAGTTGTTCAACTATTTTATGAAGACGCTTGTACCATCATCGTGAACTGATAAGTTAATCCTATTTTCCTCAGTTGAACCTATAAAAACAACCGAAAACGTAGTACTGTCAAGGCTTTATGGCTGAATAAAGGAATCACCCAATGGGTGAAAAGGATTTTGAGGAAAAAGGAGCGGCAAAGGCGGTAAGTAACGCCGTGCAGGAGATGGAGCAATCTGCAGAGGAGATGTGTTTGTCGACTCCTGGTGGTCGATTTCACGTGCGCTGGGATGAAAACGGAAGTGCCACAGCCATGGGTCAGTTGGCATTTTTTGCTGAATTCCTGGAAGTTACCGGCTTATTTGCCCGTTGGGTAGAAGGATGCCCGCTTTCTTACACGAGTCCTAATGCGCCTGCTGTGGTTGATTTACTGGGTACCTGGTTGCTCTCCATTCTTGATGGGCAGCGACGCTATGCCCACATCGCCGGGCTACCAGGAGACGAAGTGGCTCCTGAGATACTTGGCATGGGCAAGATTGTCAGCGATGAGAGCTTGCGTCGCGCGCTGAGTGCGCTTGCGCCAGGTTTACCCAAACGTTGCGATGAATCGCAACGTGCTGTCTGCCTGGCTCAACTGATGAAGAGTACAAGCTGGATGGATACAGCGCTCAGCGAGAGTACTCGTGAAGCCTTGAATACTGCCTGGATTCTTGACGCTGATAGCAGCGTCAAGCTGTTATATGGCCGTCAAACAGGTGCTGAGATCGGCTACAATCCTAGCAAGCCGGGACGGCCAAGCCACACCTTGCATACGTATTGGATTAGCAATGTTCGTCTGGTGCTTGATGTCGAAGTGCAAAGCGGTAAATCTCATGCTGCCAAACATAGCCTACCCCGTCTGCGGCAGTTAATCGAAGACTTGGCTCTTGAAAAGCGTCCTGCGTTGGTGCGTGGCGACAGTGCTTTTGGCAATGAAGGCGTGATGGCTGGAATGGAACAGATTAATCAGCGTTATCTGTTCAAACTGCGCCAGACTGCTGGAATTAAACGTTTGATCGAGCGGAAATGGCAGCAAAACCAGTGGCAGCCGTGGGGCAAGGCTTTGACGCAGTAGAGGATCAAATCCAATTGGCAGGCTGGAGTCGCGCGCGGCGGATAGTGGTGCTGCGGCGTCAAGTCAAAAACAATCTGGCAGTCGAAATGAATGCTGATACTCAACAGGGAACCCTGCACTTCGTTGACCATCTAGATAAGATCAAAGTATGGGAATAGGCTGTTTTAGTGACCAATGCTGATTATTCATTGGAAGCCTTCGGTCAATGGTATCGGGATCGGGCAGATTGCGAGAATGGCTTTGATGAGTTGAAAAACCAATGGGGTTGGGGTGGCTATACCACTCATGACCTGGAGCGCTGTAACCTCTCAGCACGAGCAGTCGCGCTCATTTATAACTGGTGGAGCGGGTATGTTCGCCTGGCACACCCCAAAACACATCTGGAAGCAATTACCAGTCGCCCTTTACTACTAAATGGGGTTGCTCGTCTGACTCGACATGCAGGTCAATCTCGACTATTGCTTACATTAACTCATGAGGCGGGTGATCAAATCAAAACAATGATCAGCAGTATCCGTAAGGGTTTTGATTTCATTCTAGCAAATGCGCCTCAGTTGCCAAAAGTGGAACGTTGGCCTACCTTGGTACGCTACATTATCGACAAAATCTTTGCAGCCGGACCAAAAAATCCACCAGTTCTCGATTTGCCAACCTTTCATTTGGCTTCCAATTCGGGTTAAAAGAGGAATTTAGGTTCAATTTCCGAGGTGCGTACTGTATGAGAAGCATGGACTCTACAAATTATCAACGATAGCTGGCTGGAAGATGGCGCATGCCTCGACGTGAAGAGCATCGGAAAGCCGTGTGCGTTAATAACGCATGCACAGTTTGATGAGGAAGGGCTGGTGAAATTGACTATGGAATGGCTATTGAGGCACCGCCAAACGAAAGGGGCGGAAACAGATAAGCAACTCCTAATGGCGATTGAAAGCCAGTCCTTTACTCTACCAAAGCGCTGCGTAAACAACAAAATCAATCCGTTGAGATGCTTTTCAAATCTTATACATTCTGAATCATTCTTAACTGGTTAAGCTATATCTGAATTACGTATTGAAATATCAGTGGGATTATTTTCTAGGGTGAGTAGGCTACAACTGCTCTGTTGATTTGCTGCAAGGTAGCCTGCTACTTTTATGCTGTTTTCTGACCAGCCGCTTTGGGCACTGCGGTGGGATCAGCTTCATTGATTCGACCAAGAACGGTGTGTGCCACAACCATCGCATTGGGTCTCATCAAGTAATGGCGGAGTTTGCTGCCTAAGGAAAGACCAGCGTGGGTTGGTTTTATGGGTTCAAGCTGCACCTGGTCATCAATGAGCAGGGGGAATTGCTGGGAGTCAAAATCACGGCGAGCAATGTGGATGACGGTGACCCAGTACCAGAGTTGATGCGCTCCTTATTTAGAAAGCTCTTTGGTGACCGGGGTTATCTCTTGCCGTCACTCTTTGAGCAACTCTGGGATCAAGGCATACAGCTCGTTACCATAAAGTACGCAAGAATATGAAAACAAGCTGTTGCCACTGTTTGGCAAGCCTCGGTTACGTAAACGCTCGATTATTGAAACCGTCAATGACCCATTGAAGAATATGTCGCAAATCGAGCATTCCCGTGATCGCAGTCCAGTTAACTTCTTTGTTAATCTGATAGCTGGATTGGTGGCTTACACTTTTCGCGAGAAGGAATTCTCACTTAATATCAGATCCCCTCAAGCTCTTCCAGTTGTGGTAGCGTAATCCTTATGTCGAACTCACGTTGAATTACTATAAACCATGAACTCCCCCTGTCAATACCTCTATGCAGACAAACTGGCAGGGGATGGTTAGTGGCAGGCAATCTATGCGCTGCCAGAAACCTCGACGCAAGCGCTATGTAGAAGCAGGGTGCGCGTATAGGTGGTTAGGAAAGCGATACTTGGTCGGCAAGCGTTGTCAGTAGCACCTGGTCATCTTGACAGAGCGAAACTCGCGCCATATCTTGACGAGCCGACTACCAGCTAAGCATGCTAAAGAGATAATAGAAAGGATCAGCAATCTGTCACATTCCTACGAGTACAAATATCAAAAGCTGTACTTTGAATTTGAATCCACAGCCAATTAAAAAACTTTAATAGTTGAATTATTATCGTGCTAGAACTATAAAGTTTGCCGATCATTAGGTGCTAATAAAGTCATCAAGGTCGAGACATCAATCCATCTGTTATTGAGGTTAGCAATATCACCTGAGATAATAGAAGGCAATTTGCCCGGTTCTCCCAGATCAGTTAAAACCATTGCTGCACCATTGAAATTTTGTGAATATGTGTATTCGCTTATCGTGATGATAGTTTTAATTCCTGCAGCATAGGAGGACTGTAATCCATTTTCTGAATCTTCAATTGCGATGCATTGTTGAGGTGGTAGCCCAAGTTCTTTAAGTGTCCAGTAATAAATGTCTGGCGCAGGTTTTTTTTGGGCTACGATATCTCCAGCACCAATAACATCAAACCAACTAATAGATTCTTCCCCCAGTGTGTATTTTAATAGGGAGGTTACATTTTCTAATGTTGTGGTTGTAGCAATTCCTATTTTTATTTCATTTTCACGCAATTCATGAATTAGTCGTGCTATACCAGAGCGCAGGGGAATATTCCCTTTTGCTAATAAGTCAACAAAATATTTAGTTTTAGTTTTATGTAATTCAGCGATCCAATTGGACAAATCACGCTTGCTTAATATGTCTGGCGCGTATTTTTCAATGTAATAACGGATACGTTCTTTGCCGCCGGTAATTTTGAGTAATTTACCATATAGTTCAGTATCCCAATGCCAATCAAGTTCAAACTCTTTAAATGCAGCGTTAAAAGCAGGGCGATGCCCGTCTCGTTCTGTTTCGGCAAGAGTGCCGTCAACATCAAATAGTACTGCAGAAAGCGGGATATTATTTTTTTTCATAGATGAATTGATGTTTTATAGCTGGCACGTTGCAGACGATCAGAAATTGCTAGCCATGCTGGGTCTGTAGGAGGAGCTTCTACTAACATGCAAAAAAAATCGTCTTGATCTAGTTCACGGAGTGTCGCATATAATTGATGGCCATATCCGATCGGATCAGCTGGCATTAAGAAAAGATGAGTATTTTCATTTGTGACTTGGGAGAAATAATCGGAACCAGACCATGCAATTAGAGCAGTTCTTAGCCCATTTTTATTCAATTGCTGTGCACGTTGTTGAATGTATTCGGTGGGCCAAACTTCGAGAGCTGTCACGGGAGCGTAATGGGAGGATAAACCACCTGGAGCCCGTAAAGATGTATTTAGGTTTTCTTTCAATTTAATTTTTTGCTTTAGTGTCTCTTCAAGTAATTCTACAGGAATACCGCCGGGTCGCAAAAGAATGGCTTCAGAATTATAAAAGCTAATGATGGTGCTTTCCAGGCCAACTTTACAAGGTCCTCCGTCCAAAATCATACTCACTTCACTGCCAAATTCTTCATATACATGATTTGCCGAAGTGGGGCTTATTCTACCAAAGCGATTTGCTGAAGGTGCGGCAAGCGCTTTATTTTCCCCAAGTGCTTTTAGTAGAGCAAGTGCAATAGGATGATCGGGAATGCGTAAGCCGACAGTATTTTGGCCACCCGTTACATTAAGCGGTACATGTGAGCTTTTGGGCAGGATTAGGGTAAGAGGCCCCGGCCAGAAATGCTCGGCTAATAACCAGGCTGAATCCGGAATATCAATTGCCCAATAATCTAATAGATGCACCTCTGCGAAATGCACTATAAGAGGATGGTCGATAGGTCGACCTTTTATTTCAAAGATTTGATTTATCGCTGAAACATTGGTGATATCAGCTCCGAGTCCATAAACAGTTTCTGTAGGAAAGGCGACGTTTTTACCCGCTTTTAGAAGAGTAACAGCCGCAGTAATTTTATCATTCAGCGAAAGTAATGATTCCCTATTACTCATACTTTTGGTAATAAATATACACAAAAAAAAACAAAAATTGTGTTTTCTCTTTTAGCGCTAGTTTTAGAATTCTGGATTAATTGGTGCCGTATCCATGATGTCACTGCCTGATATGAGCATGGTAAGTAAGAGATTATTGTTAAATATCAAATACAACGATGCGGACTATCGTTTTTAAGTAATCTTACTAGATTTTATTGTAGGTTAATTAAGAGTGCTTGCAGATAATTAAAGTTCGCAAGGAGTATGTCATATTTTAAATGAGTTTACTTAATTTCAAAATTAGGAAATTCGTTTTGTCGACCTCTATTCAAAAAAGAATTAAAAAATTTAAATTCTGAAAGGACAGCCGACAACCGAACCTTTACCCAAACTATTGAAGTAGTAATGGAAATTAATATTTTCTGAAATACCCTGCTATAAATATGGAAAAACTACTTGACTAAAACGATGAAGGTGACTAGCCTGTAGAGTGTAGCCAGCAAAGGGTGTAGCACTTTTTAGCTGGAACAACAAGAAGAGTAGTTTAGAAGGAAGGCTATCGATAAACCCTGAAGACAAAAAGGTTTTTATGGGATACTGCGATAGTTAACGAGTAAGGGTAATATGCTAGGAAAGAATATTACTTTTTATAAGTGAATGAAAAACAGGAGGAAGTACAAATGGCAACAACATATGGAACGGGCAGCGCAGCGTCAAGCGCCCAAAGCTATGACACGTCGGTATGGTATGACTCAAAATGGTATAAATTTGGAATGGCTACCATGCTGCTGGTAGCGATATTCTGGATTTGGTATCAACGAACATTCGCGTATTCTCATGGTATGGACTCAATGGAGCCGGAATTTGATCGCGTATGGATGGGATTGTGGCGTGTTCACATGACTATTATGCCGTTATTTGCATTGATTACCTGGGGCTGGATTTGGAAAACCCGTGATACCAAAGAGCAACTGGACAATCTGGATCCAAAACTGGAAATCAAACGCTATTTTTACTGGATGATGTGGCTTGGTGTTTACCTCTTTGGCGTATACTGGGGTGGTAGCTTCTTCACCGAGCAAGATGCATCATGGCACCAGGTAATTATCCGGGATACTAGTTTTACTCCTAGCCATGTAGTCGTATTCTATGGTTCTTTCCCCATGTATATCGTATGTGGTGTGGCTTCATACCTGTACGCAATGACTCGCCTGCCTTTATACAGCAGAGGGATTTCCTTCCCACTGGTGTTGGCCATTGCAGGTCCGCTCATGATTCTGCCAAACGTAGGCTTGAATGAATGGGGTCATGCATTCTGGTTCATGGAAGAACTCTTCAGTGCACCATTGCATTGGGGCTTTGTGATTCTGGGCTGGTCGGGATTATTCGCAGGCGGTATTGCAGCTCAGATCATCACCCGTTACTCCAATCTGACAGACGTGGTTTGGAACAACGCTAACAAGGAAATCCTTAACAACCGGATTGTTCCTTAATTCTCTGGGTTTATACCTGCTTATCATTCCTGCTTCTGGCAAACCAGAAGTGGGAATGAAATAAAAGTGAGTCGACCTATGTGAGGGAAACATAGAATGGTCGGCGGTTAAAAACACTTAGAAAAGAAAGGAATCGTCATGTCATATTTAAATATTAAAAGCTTCAAAAGGGAGGGAGTTGAATCATGAATGAAAGTATAGTATGGGTACTAATATTCATACCTGTTTTGTTTCTATTTGTGCCATTGCTGTCAAAAAGTGAAGGCTACTTTGCAGATATGTTCAAAACCAAGGACATTCTGCAAGCTGCCAAGATGCCACCGGAAGCAATCCACATGTCGCGATCAATTGATCTGATTTATTTTCCGATTCTGTGCATACTGCTGGTTGGAACATACCACATGCATTTTATGTTGCTGGCAGGTGACTGGGATTTCTGGATGGATTGGAAAGACCGTCAATGGTGGCCGGTCGTGACCCCGATTGTAGGCATTACCTACTGTTCAGCCATCATGTATTACCTTTGGGTTAACTATCGTCAACCATTTGGCGCGACACTGTGTATCGTCTGTCTGCTGGTGGGAGAATGGCTAACACGTTACTGGGGTTTTTACTGGTGGTCGCACTATCCACTTAACTTCGTGACCCCTGGCATCATGCTCCCAGGCGCACTGATGCTGGATATCACTATGTATCTAACCCGTAACTGGCTGGTTACCGCGTTAGTCGGCGGTGGATTTTTTGGTTTGTTGTTTTATCCAGGAAACTGGCCAATTTTTGGACCCACCCATCTGCCAGTCGTAGCTGATGGTGTATTACTTTCAATGGCAGACTTCATGGGGCACCTGTATGTGCGTACCGGTACACCAGAATATGTCCGTAATATTGAGCAAGGCTCACTGCGTACCTTTGGTGGCCATACCACTGTCATTGCTGCCTTCTTTGCGGCGTTTGTATCTATGCTGATGTTCGTCGTCTGGTGGTATCTCGGTAAAATTTATTGCACAGCCTTCTACTATGTTAAAGGCAAAAGAGGACGTATCGTGCAAAGAGATGACGTTACCGCGTTTGGTGAAGAAGGTTTCGCACAGGGGATCAAATAATGAATTTAAAAAACATATACAAACGAAGCGTGCTGGGGCTTTACGGAGTCGCTTACGCAGCAGCAGCATTAGCAGTCAGCCTGGTAGTCGATGTCACACCGGTGGCAGCCCACGGGGAACGTTCGCAAGAACCTTTCTTGCGGATGCGTACGGTACAATGGTATGACATCAAATGGTCACCAGAAGTCACCAAAGTCAATGACTCTGCCACGATCAAGGGTAAATTCCACCTGGCTGAGGATTGGCCGCGTGCAGCAGCTAAGCCAGATCGATCCTTCTTCAACGTAGGTAGCCCAAGCCCGGTGTTTGTGCGTATGAGCACCCGGATCAATGGCCAGCCCTGGTTCATCGCCGGGCCATTGGAAATTGGTCGTGACTATGAAGTTGAAGTCAACCTGAGAGCACGTATTCCAGGTCGTCATCACATGCATGCGATGTTGAATGTGAAGGATGCTGGCCCGATCGCAGGACCCGGTGCATGGATGAATATCACAGGTAGCTGGGACGACTTTACCAACCCGGTCAAATTATTGACGGGCGAAACCGTTGATACCGAAACCTTCAACTTTGCCAATGGGATGACCTGGCACATTATCTGGATGACGTTAGCCTGCTTCTGGATCGGCATCTTTGTGGCACGTCCCATGTTCCTGCCACGTAGCCGTGTGTTGTTGGCTTATGGTGATGACCCGCTGGTGGATCCGCTGGACACAAAACTGGCCTGGGGTGTTGCCATTGCAACGATCGCATTGGTGTGGGGCGGCTATCGCTACACGGAAACTAAACATCCGTATACCGTGCCCATCCAGGCAGGTGAATCCAAAGTAGCGCCGTTGCCGGTTGCACCCAACCCAGTCGCTATTCGCGTAACTTACGCTAACTATGACGTACCGGGACGTGCACTGCGTGTGACTATGGAAGTGACTAACAATGGTGACAGCCCAGTCACATTTGGAGAATTCACCACAGCGGGTATTCGTTTCATCAACTCCACTGGCCGTCAATATCTTGATCCATCCTATCCACGGGAATTGATCGCAATCGGCTTGACGTTTGATGACGAATCAGCGATTCAACCTGGTGAAACTAAAGAAATCAAAATGGAAGCTAAGGACGCCTTATGGGAAATTCAACGTCTGATGGCGCTGTTGGGTGATCCGGAAAGCCGTTTTGGTGGTTTGTTGATGTCTTGGGATGAAAATGGAAATCGCCACATTAATAGTATTGCTGGTGCGGTTATCCCGGTCTTTACCAAGCTTTAATAAATAGCAGAAAGCAACACAAACCGGTGCACCCCTGTCGAGAGGCAGCAAGGTGTGCCGGTTTTTTTTTAAACCATAATAGTTTTAATCATCAATAGGAGAATTGTCGTGGTAAAGCAATTAACACAAGCGGGTATTGCGGCTTTCGTTCTTGTTGCGATGCTTTACGCGGGTAGTGTAATTGCCCACGGAAAAGTTTCTTTAGAGGAAGATCCATGTACGCGCCAAATAAATGAAAATATGGTGCATCTAAGTACTTATCAGCCGCAACATGACAAAAGCGCGCATTATTGTACCGAGATCCCGTTAGCAGGCGATACCTATTTAGTCATCGATCTGATTGATGCTGCCATACGTAACATGCCTGTCAAAGTCAACGTTTATCGTGGTAGTGAGACAGAGGGAGAAAGCGTGCTGCAGTTGCCTGCAGAACTGCATCCCGATGGCGTCATTAACGGCATAACTAACCTGGAAAAAGGGTTATATTCAGTGATTGTGACGGCAGAAGGCGTTCCACCGCTAAAATATCAATATCGACTGCGGGTGGAAATGGTAGATTATATGAAGATAGTGCGTGCTTCCATTCTGCCTGTGATGGTATTGCTGCTATTGGCATGGCTTATCTATAAAATCAAGCCATTGCAACGGTTGCGCAAATGGCGAACGGCACAACGCTCACAAGATTAAAGTAAGTGTACTGCCAAAGAAATGATCCTATAATAAAAATATTATTATCGCCCTGGGGAGAGAAGAGTGTTTGTAAACGTAATGAAATCTATCTATAAATCAATGTTACTGGTTGCATTAGGCATGATGTATTCCATGCAGCTGTCTGCGCATGGTGGACTGTCACTGGCTGAGGATATGTGCAAGCTTACGATCGGGCCTTACACCATGCATTTTACGGGTTACCAGCCTGAGAGCACGCAAGAGCAGGAGTTTTGTGAAGATATTCCCATGACAGGCCGCACCGTGGTGGCACTGGATTACATCAATGAGGAGCTGCGGCCTATGACCACCGAAGTGCGCATCATACGGGATACCGGGTCAGAAGAGAATCCGGATGCCGCAACCATCTTTCATATACCACCGAAAGTCTATTCGAATGGATCGGTGACCTTTGAGCATACCTTTCCGGAGCCAGGCAAATTTGTAGGACTGGTCACAGTAAGAGGTGACAAGGAAGAATATGTTTCACGCTTTCCGTTTGCTGTGGGAACAGGTGGAAAATCGAACCTGCCTTATATCATCGGTGTCATCCTGCTGGCAGTGGCTGCTGCCTTCTTCTTGATGCGCGGCAAAAAGAATAAAGCAGAAGTTGCATAATAAGTTAGCGAAAGCACATTAGAACCATGCTCATACTTGATAATCTAAATAATAATAGTTTATTAAATTATCAGTTTTAAAATGAGGAGTACTCGAATGAAAATAAAATGGCCAAAATTAAATTTAACACAATTTTTAGCATTATCTATAACCGTTATGGTAATGACACTTATGCATGCGAACCAAGCATTTGCGCATGCTGCTCTGGTCAAGGCTGAACCTGCTCGTCGTGCTGTACTTTCTACCGCACCAGCACAAGTTCGTCTCTGGTTTAATGAAGAGATTGAGCCTGCCTATGCGTCGCTTTCCGTACTGGATAAAGATAAAAAATCTGTTACTGATAATAAAGTAAAGATTCATCCAGAAGATCCGAAGTCTATCGTTCTGGAATTACCAGAATTGAGCTCAGGACGATATACAGTGAAATTTCGGGTACTCTCTGTAGATGGTCATGTGGTTGATTCTGAATATAACTTTACAGTTACGGATAAAGAAAAAAGAGATGATTGAGATCGTTGCTGCATTTGCTCGTTGGTCACAGCTGGTAGCTAATCTGATTATTTTTGGTAGTTGTATTTTTCTTGCTATAGCTGGACAAGAAAAAGCTGTATTTGGGACCCCCTGGGCAACCCGCTTGGAACGTGGATTTCCATGGTTAGCTGGTATTATTCTAATTGGGTTGCTCGGCATTTTAGCGACAACGGCCGGTGAAGCGACGGGTGTTGCTGCGAATGCTTGGCGACCTGATGCTTGGTTAGAAGTAGTGCAACAGACTCGCATGGGACAAATGTGGGCAGCTCGTGCATTATTTGCGCTAGTTTTGCTAGGGGCCATTTTATACATTCGGCATACTTACAGAGTGAGGTGGCACTATATCCTAGGTGCGGTGACAGCTTCCCTTCCGCTGATTGCAGGTTCACTGGTCAGTCATTCGGCGGCAGAGGAAATATCTGTTATATCAATATTTCCTTATGCCCTGCATATTCTTCTGGCAGGTGCCTGGTTCGGCGCTTTACCAGCATTTCTATTGATCATATTCAATAAGAAGGAGTCTGACAAACCCTTGGATTTATTAAGCACTGAAAGTTTGAAGAAATTTTCTACGATCGCCTTACCGGTAATGGTCGTGTTAATGCTGACAGGTTTTATTATTGCGGATCGAATGGTAGAGGATGATTATCATGCGTTAGTAGCTAGTGCGTATGGCTGGTTAATAAACATGAAACTTATGCTACTAGCAATAATTCTCGTCATCGCATATCGAGCACGTGCTAAATGGTTACCTTCACTCACGCAAGTAGATTACGTTGAGCAAATCCAAAGAGGCGGGCAGCAACTGAAGAAATGGGTCAGTATTGAATTCATACTTGCCATTATCATGGTGTTATGTGCGACCATTTTGTCTAATACCATACCGGCAAAGCATGCCATCGTAGAAAATTGGCCTTATTCCTTTAGGTTTTCAATTGATGCCACTTGGAATGAACCCAATACCCCTCTTCTCGTCTGGAGTGGTGTGGTGTTATTGATACTTGCAGCTGGTTCGGTGTGGTTAGGCATTAAAAATAAATGGGAAATTAAAAAGAGAGTTGGAATACCAGCTAGCTTAACAATTGCTTCTTTAGCCATAGCCTTGCCTCCTTTAGCAGTAGACGCTTATCCGGAAACTTATCAAAATACGCCAGTACCTTTTGATGCTATTTCCATTTCTAATGGATCAATCCTTTTCTCGCAAAATTGTACTTCCTGTCATGGCCCGCAAGGTAAAGGGAATGGAATGCTTGCCAAAACATTTAATCCACCACCCGCAGATTTACTGACCGAGCCTCACACAGCTAGGCATACAGCCGGGGATTTTTTCCATTGGTTAACCTATGGCATAGCGGAAACAGGTATGCCTGGTTTTTCCAATAATATGTCGGAAGAAGATCGCTGGGATGTGGTCAATTATATGCATTGTATGTCACGCGGCTATCAGGCGCGTTTACTAAGTCCGATGGTTGTTCCTGAGAAACCATCGATTGGGCCGCCTATTTTTTCCTATTTTGCACATGATGGCTCCAGCGGCTATTTGAAGGATTTCCGCCAGAAAAGGAATGTGATGCTCGTGTTATTTACATGGCCACAATCACAAGCTCGTTTACAGGAATTGATCGCGTCTTATGACAAGCTACGTGAACTCAATACAGTCATCCTGGCTGTTCCAATGAATAAGCTCGATCAACAGGAAATAATGCAGATTGCAGCAGATATGCCTTTCCCTGTAGCTACAGAAGGAGCTGAGGAGATCAAAAATAGTTATGTTCTATACCGAAGGACATTAACTCATCCAGATATCCTTGGTGAGGGAGTTATTCCAGAACATTTGGAGTTTTTGGTAGATCGCTTTGGCTACTTACGTGCAAGATGGATACCAGATAGAGATGATAGTGGGTGGGATAATATGGATTTTCTAAAACAACAATTGGTTCAGCTTAATAGTGAAAAGGAAATCCTTCCGCCACCACGTGATCATGTGCACTAATGTGTAAATTATTAAAATTTTTAAAGTATTATCTGTGTCTTAATTAATACTCCAGGAGAAACTGAATGAGAAGACTGGTTGTTACATCTGTTTTATTGAGTATGATGTTGATGGTGTCACATTTTGCTCTGGCCCATACAGAAGGGCATTTAGCCACATTAACTCCACCCAACGGTGGTCAACTTCGCGCATCTGGTCCGTTCCATTTAGAGTTGGTAGCGAAGGATGGCGAATTAACGCTGTATATAACTGATCATGGAGATAGTCCCATCCCCACGAGTGGGGGGCAAGGAAAAGCAAATATCCAAGTAGGTAAGGAAGAGAAAAGACAATCCGTTGTATTGGAGCCAGTTTATGCAAATATAATGAAAGCGAAGGGAGATTTTCAAATTACGCCTGAGACGACAGTAGCTGTCTTTCTAGCCATTCCTGGCTATGAGACTCAAGGCGCAACTTTCATGCCGCTCGCGTCGAATGGAGAAGGAGGAGAGCATCATCATCATTATGACCATGACGCTGCTGAGGAGGAGAGTAATAAGCATACACACTAATAAATTAACATGAGTTCGGAATAAGAAAAGCAGCACAGGGAATCTGATTTCCTTCTGATGATGCCCTTTTAGCAAACAACTTCATCACGAGAGGAGTCAGATTCCAATGGATATTATAGTATTGATTTTTTTGTGCGATTGACGACTTTTGTCAAGAGTTTGAGTCGTGGTGGGAGCAGTACTTGTCGTAATTATCGCTGGGATGGCGTCGGCAAGGAGGGAAGAGATTTACGTGAAGTAATGGCCGATCATGATGGGATTTCATCTGTCGGGTTAACGGGCATTTAAGCACTCATATTTGAGTGAGGTGTTGAGAGGCACCAGAGGTGCTACTTCCTGACTAGCCGCTTTGGGCGCTTTAGGTAAGTATTGGAACCAGCTTCATTGATTCGAGCCGGATCAGTGTGTGCCGCAACCGCCGACTCTGTTCGCATAAAGTAATGGCAGCGTTTGCTGCCTCGGAAAGACCAGTGTGGGTTAGTTTTATGAGTTCAAACTGCGCCTGGTCATCAATGATCAAGGGGAGTTGCTGGGAGTGCAAATCACGACAGGAAATGTCGAGGGCCATGATCCGCGCCCGGAGTTTGCACACTCTTTGTTTGGGAAACTCTTTGATGATCAGGGCTAACTCTCGCTGGCACTCTTTGAGCAATTAGTGAGCAGGGCATGAGCTCGTCATCAAAGTACGTAAGAATTTGGAAAACAAGCTGCTGCTGCTATTCGCTAAACTCTTATTACGTAACGCTCTCCTATTGAGACAGTCAACGGCCTCTCGCAAACCGAACATTCCGCCCATTATACCCCATTTAACTTTTTTGTTAATCTGATAGCCGGGCTGGTGGATTACACCTTTCGGGAGAAGAACCCTTACTTAACATTAGATTTCTCAAGCTCTTCTAGTCCTAGTATGATGATTCTTGTGTCGAACGCACGTTACTATATTTCTTGTATTCTTGACTAAAAAACATCCCTAAAATCTATATCTAGTGACTGAATAGTTACAAATTTTAAATTTTCAAAGATTTTCTTTTGCTCTGTAATGCGCACATTCCTGCCCTCATAATAACAACAAAACTGATTTATGGCCGAGCACTTGATCCCTGATCACCAGGAAACTCCGCTACGCACTCATTGGCATGCACTGTCTAAGGAACAGATCGAGCACGTGCTGCAAACCGGAGTAGGTGGCCTGACGGATGCGGAAGCCCGGAATCGCCGCGCGCACTACGGGCCGAATCAGTTGCCTCCACCGAAGCGGCATGGCCCGTTGCAGCGCCTGTTGATGCAGTTCCACAATATCTTACTCTACGTAATGATCGGTGCCGCCGTCATCACGGCCCTGCTTGGGCATTGGATCGACACGGGCGTGCTGATGGCTGCGGCGGTCATCAACGCCATCATCGGCTTCATTCAGGAAGGCAAGGCCGAATCGGCTCTCGACGCCATCCGCGCCATACTATCCCCCCATGCCACGGTGATCCGGGATGGACGGTGGCGTGAGATCGACGCTGCTGAGCTGGTACCAGGAGATCTGGTAACGCTCGCCTCCGGTGACCGGATACCAGCCGACCTGCGGCTGGTGAAGGTCAAGGAACTGCGTGTCGATGAAGCCGCTCTGACTGGCGAGTCACTGCCGGTGGAAAAGTGTCATGAAGCCGTGGTTATCAACGCCCCGTTGGGAGAACGATACAGCATGGCCTACTCGGGAACGCTGGTGGTCTATGGACAGGCCAGCGGCATCGTGGTTGCGACCGGCACCGCTACCGAGCTGGGCGAGATCAACCAAATGCTGTCCAGCATCCGTATGCTGTCCACGCCTCTGCTGCGCCAGGTGGACCGTTTCGGCAGGACGCTGGCGTTGGCCATTCTGAGCATGTCGGCCGCGACCTTCGTGCTTGGGGCTTGGTGGCGCGGACAGCCCCCATCCGAAATGTTTATGATGGTTGTGGCGTTGGCTGCTTCCGCGATCCCCGAGGGGCTGCCGGCGATTATGACCGTCACCTTGGCGCTTGGTGTGCAGCGCATGGCCCGCCGTAATGCTATCATTCGTCACTTGCCAGCGGTGGAGGCTTTGGGCTCGGTGACAGTGATCTGCTCAGATAAGACAGGTACGCTGACGCGCAATGAAATGACCGTCCAGCACGTGGTCTGCGCTGAACATGTATTCAACGTGGGCGGCGTTGGTTATGCTCCGGTAGGTAATTTGAGTATCGATGGCCGCATCATTGACCCTGATCACTATCCTGCACTGGCTATGGCGATCCGTGCTGGCGTGTTGTGCAACGACGCCCGATTACGCGAAGAGGACAGTTTGTGGCGGGTAGAAGGAGATCCCACCGAAGGGGCTTTGCTTGTGCTTGGGGAAAAGGCCGGCTTTACTCAACACGTGAGCTATGAGGCGTGGCCACGATTGGATGCCATCCCCTTCGAGTCACAGCATCGCTTCATGGCTACCTATCACCGTGACAGCGACGATGAGCCATGGATATTTGTCAAAGGCGCGCCAGAGCGCATACTCGACATGTGCGGTGCGCAGTGGAGCCATGACGGCGAGCGGACACTGGAGATCAATTACTGGCGACGCATGGCGGCCGATACAGCGGCCCAAGGGCTACGGCTGCTGGCTCTTGCGTGCAAGCGAGCATCCCCGCTGGGAGGGTGCCTGAGCTTTACTGATACCGAATCCGGTTACGTGATGCTGGCTATAGTTGGCATCATCGACCCGCCACGCCCAGAGGCTATCCTTGCTGTGCGTGAATGTCACCACGCCGGCATCCGGGTCAAGATGATTACTGGCGATCATGCCGAAACGGCGCGCGCCATCGGCGCCCAGCTCAGTATCGGTGTTGGTAAACCTGCTGTCACTGGCGCTGAAATTGCAATGATGGATGATGCTACCCTGCGCCGCTTGGCGTGGGATGTAGACGTGTTCGCGCAAGCCAGCCCCGAACACAAGCTGCGCTTGATACAGGCACTCCAAGAAGAAGGCCAGGTGGTTGCTATGACTGGTGACGGTGTGAACGACGCTCCAGCATTGAAACGCGCCGACGTAGGTGTAGCGATGGGAATGAAAGGCACCGAGGCGGCCAAGGAAGCCGCCGGTATGGTGCTGGCCGATGACAATTTCGCCACCATTGTCAGCGCCGTACACGAAGGCCGAGCAGTCTACGACAACCTGAAGAAGTTTATCCTCTTCATGTTGCCAACCAACGGTGGTGAGGTGCTGGTGGTGATCGCCGCCATCCTGTTTGAGCTGGCCTTGCCGCTCACGCCAGCACAGGTGTTGTGGATCAACATGGTCACCTCGAGCACGCTTGGTCTTGCCCTTGCCTTTGAACCAGCTGAGTACGGCATCATGAGCCGCCGGCCACGCCCACCCGGCGAGGCACTATTGTCGGGCTTCTTTGTCTGGCGGGTGCTGATGGTTTCGGTTCTGATGATGATCTGCGCGTTGGGTTTATTCCTGTGGGAGCTGAACAATGGAACAAGTATGGAGGCAGCGCGCACGATGGCTGTTAATGCGGTGGTGGCAGCCGAAATGTTCTATCTGGTCAACAGTCGCTTTACTCTTGCCTCGGTTATCAGCCTCGACGGTTTGACCGGCAACCGTTACGTGCTACTGGCTATCGCCGCCTGTATCCCGCTCCAAATTGCCTATACCCACGCACCGACCATGCAGGCCATTTTCAATTCAACCGACTTGACGCAGCTGGAGTGGTGTAAGGTTGTGGCAGCTGGCCTGTTTGTATTCAGCGTGGCCGAGTTTGAAAAGTTCGTGATCCGCCACAGCCCATTGGCTGCGCGCTTGAACAAATAATTTTTAGGGAGATATATATCCATGACCACCATTGCTTCATCCGATACTGCGCCCCGGCGCCTCTTGCTGGCCACCGACCTAAGCGCCCGATGCGACCGTGCTTTGGATCAGGCGAGCCAGTTGGCCGAAGAATGGAGCGCTGAACTGATTGCGCTCAATATCCTCGACCCTACTGCGTCGCCTGACCAGGTGCTGGCCTGGGCCAGCGGAACTGGTGATGAGCAGCTGCTGCGTGTGGCGCGGCAGCAGCTTGCCCGCGACCTCAAGACCGTCAAGGTTCCAGTGAAACTCTATATCAGCCGAAGCAAAGATGTCCCGGCAACCATTCGCCGAATGGCTGCCGAAACGCAATCGGATGTGGTTGTCACCGGTGTCTCCCGCAATGAAACCTTGGGGCGGTTCCTGCTCGGATCGACAGTCGAAAAGCTGGCACGTTCTCTGCCCATCCCATTATTGGTGGTGCACAACCGTGCATATGGACTTTATCGGCGCATCGTTGTGGCTACCGATTTTTCGGAATCCTCTCGACATGCCCTCCTGGCCGCCGTGCGGTTCTTTCCAGGGCGCGAGCTGATCGTTTATCACGCCCATACTCTATCGATGGCAGGGCTGGCTGATGTTTCCACCCGCTCCTCCGACGTATGCGTGAGCATCGAAGATGCCGAATGCGCATCTTTCCTGTCTGCTACGGTCTTGCCCGAGGGAACGAAGCTCAGGACGATGGTGGAGGACGGAGCTATCGAAACAACGCTGACCCGCTACGTACGTGAGCATGAGATCGATCTCGTGGTCATGGGCAGCCATGGCAATAGCGGGATCATGAGCCTGTTGCTTGGCAGCACCGCTGCCAAGCTGCTCGACTGGCTACCATGCGATATGCTGCTCGTCCCTGATCCCCGCGCCAGGGGGTGAATACAGCTCAGGTCGGGAAGGGTTTAGGCATGGACACGGCCCTGGGCTGGCCTTTCGATTAAAGGGCAAAGCGTGCAATACTTGCCCTGCCATACCTTTGACTAGTTCCTCATCACTAAAGAAGATGGTACCGGTTACCAGGCCTTCCTTGCGCAGCATCAGTGACTTGTCCTTCGTATGTATGCAGGATGATCCTGATAAACAGCATTGTGCTTACTCACAACATCTGGGTAAACTTGGCGCAAGCGCTCATTGTGCGGCGTAAGGATTTAGCTAAAAATAACTTCCCGAAATCAGATTGTTTGTGGGACTGCCCGGTAGTTCCAGCGAGGAAGATAGTCATCAAAGATGATCCTCATATTTTCAAGAAAATTCTCTGCACACTTTTTTCCTGTAACGTAAACCCCGGTCAATATATCCACGGTTACTTTTAAACCCTTGCAGGTTTTAGTCTTCTCCATAAATTGTTTGGCAATGGCGACCGAATGAAACACCACACCCTGGCAGGCACGCGTAATGTGCGAAAACAACCGGTGTTCAATAGGGTTGTACTTTGAGCAGTAAGGCGGATAGTGGGCAACACGAATTTCCAGTCCCAGCCGTTTGGCAAGCACCTGCAAAGCTTCCTTGAACACATGTCGATTGGCGGCGTTACTGCCGCCACCATCACAGAGAAGCAACAACCGCCGGGCCTTGGGATAGTGCTGGCAACCCTGCTGTTTCCACCAATGCGCAATACTGTCGCAACAAAATTCACTGGTATCGTGGCTGGTATTTAGGTTCATATGCCCTTCGTTTCGCGCCAGATCATAGATGCCATGCGGAATCAATTTGCCTTCACCGGCACTGGGAAAATCATGATCCAAAGCATCTACAGGCGTCTGTGTATAGGTGTAACCTTCTCGACTGAAATTGCCAATCAATTCCTTCTTTTTGGAATCAATACTGATCACAGGCTCTTCCTTGGCCATATACGCTGCCTTAAGTCTGGCAATGTTTTGAAACTGGGCATCCCGATCAGGATGGGCTCCCAGCGTTTTTTTCTTACGCGTTTTACGCTGTCCTAAACCATGTTTCTTTAATAATTTACGTACCGTGTACCGACTTGCTGATGTGCCCATTTCAGCCAGGCGGCGACTAATTTCGCAACGTGATAGATTGGTCCATAAGACACCTTCGCGCATCGGATCGCCGGCGGTAAATTCCGCAAGTAGCCTGAGGAAATTTTCTTCCAGGGTAGGCTTGTGAACCATTGCATTTTTACGTCCCGCACCTTTTTTTTCTGATCCGGCTCGGCGCAGGATCCTCACTCACTTCCAGTTCTACCAGACCACGTCGCACCGTCTTGGGATCCATATCAAATAACCCAGACACATACTCAATACCGCCGTGCCCTAGCTTGGCCGCTTCAATCCCCGCATACCGCCGCCGATCCTTTTCTGATAGCAGCAGAAACAACCGCTGCATCTTCAGTTCAATGCTTTTATCGTAAACAGCCACAATTTGTCATTCACCAATTATAAATTGGCTTTATTATCCATAATCCTGCATGAACATTCTAATCCAATTTCTGGAAGTTATTTTTGACGACATACTAAGCTCTTATCGCTGACAATCTTGCCCATGCCAAGTATCTCAGGGGCTACTTTGTCTCCTCGTAGCTCAGCGGTGTAAGCATGACGTCGCTACCTACCAAGAATTGATAGCAACCTACTACCTAACGTGAGTTCGACATAAGAATCATCAAATCACGACTGGAAGAGCTTGAGGGAGCCTGATATTAAGTGAGGGTTTCTTCTCGCGAAAGGTGTAAGCCACCAATCCGGCTATCAGATTAACAAAAAAGTTAACTGGGCTGCGATGGCGGGAGTGCTCGATTTGCGAGATATTCTTCAATGGGTCATTGACGCTCTCAATGATCGAACGTTTACGTAGCAGCAGCTTGTCAAACAACGGCAACAGCTTGTTTTTCATGTTCTTGCGTACTTTGGTGATGAGCTGCACACCTTGCTCGCGGAGTTGCTCAAAGAGTGATTGCGAAATGTAGCCCCGGTCACCGAAGAGTTTGCCAAACAAGGAGCGGGTCACCTCTGGTACCGGGTCACGGTCATCCACATTGCCCGCCGTTATTTTTACCCCTGGCAATTCTCCCTGGTCATTAATGACCAGGTGCAGCTTGAATCCATAAAACCAACCCATGCTGGTCTTTCCCCGGGCAGCAAACCCTGCCATTACTTGATGAGACCCAATACGGCGATTATGGCACACACTAATCTTAGTCGAATCAATGAAACTGATCCCACTACATTGCCCAAAGCGACTGGTCAGAAAACAGCACAAAGGCACCAGGCTACCTTGCAACAGCTCCACAAAGCGGTGGTAACTCACCAACCCTGGAAAATAATCGCGCTGATACCTCAACACGTAATTCAGGTAATAGTGTTTAAACGTCCGGTAGCCGGATAGATGAAACCCGACCATGATGGTCATGATTTCGCTTAGACACAGCGCTCCTTGCCGCCGACGCTGTTTCAGCGATGACTCTAATAAGTGCTGCTCCCATGTGGTTCAAACTCTTTACAAAATTCGTCACTCTCACAAAAAATCGTTGTAGTATCCATGGAAATCTGACTCCTCTCATGATGAAATTCTTTTGCAAAACCATTTCATCATAAGGAATTCAGGTTTCTTTTACAGCTTTTCTTATGTCGAACTCACGTTACCTAATAAATCAACCACAGCAGGCACATGAGAGTTAGTGTCAGGGAGCGGAGCGGAGCGGGGCGGGGCACTATTCCTTTACCTAACTGGGAATAAGCCTGTCACTTCCAAGAGCTTGGCAAAAAGTGCCAACTGACCCATAGCTGTGGCACTCCCGTTTTTATCTTGGCGTAGATGAAGTCGACCGCCAGAAGTAGATGAGCACAACTCCTCTGCAGATTGCTCCATCTCCTGCCCGATGCTATCCACCGCCTTTATTACTCTTTTTCCTCAAAAATCCTTTTCACCCATTAGGTGATTCCTTTATTCAACCGTAAAACCTTCACAGCACTATACGTGCAGCTATTTTTATAGGTTCAGCTGAGGAAAACAGGTTTAACGTTTTTTTGCCATTTTCCTGTGAGCAGCGGCCATCTCACTGTTTCGTTCTGCCGCTTTTTCATATTTGTCTAATAAGGCTTCATGATGTGCCTGAAAATCCTGGCCCTCACGGCCATAGTAATAACTATGAATATCGTATTCATGAAGTAGCTTTTTTTGCTCTTCCACTTTTAAACTCATTTCTTTAGCCTCATTTTCATAGTATTCAGCTAATTTATTATGATCAGGGGAAGCAATTGTTTTTACTTTGGTATCAACTGGATTTTGTGATTCAGCGTGTACAGGAGTGATGAAAGCCAGAAAAATAAGAATAACCAAGCTTGTGAAGAATATTTTTGTTTTCATGATGAGTCTCCTTGGAGAGATAGATAAAAGGAAATTTCACTATTATTTATAAATATTTAGCATGTTTAAATTATTTTGATCCAGGCAATAGGAAGATACATAGAACATTCTATCGGTCTTTGAGAAGGTTAAAGCCTATATCATCCTTGATTTCTTAACTGGGTAGTTTAACGGTTATTGATGAACTGGTTTCTATTTCAGCTCTCAATTCGCATTTAATATTTTTCGTAGCTTAATTTTCTTTTCGAATTGTTCTAAGGGCCGTTAAGCTGCTCCGATTATTCTTCCTTAATAACATATACAGATATCTTTCAAGAAACAAATGTAACACAATGGTTTTACAGCAAATATTAAGTAGCCTCAGGAACAGGGGTAAGATTAAACCCCAGCTTCCGAGCGCGAACAGTCAGATGATGCAACACGCGTTGACGATATCGCTCCTCATAGTACTCCTGCCCTTTATCGACGTACTCGGTTCCTTTCGTTAGCATCGTGTAGATCAAGCGCGCCAGTTTGTGTGCTGTCGCTGTGATTGCCTTTGCCTTGTCGAGTCTGCCACATAATCTTCTGTAATAGGCACCCAGTGCAGACTGGCTGGATTTCAATGAAACTGCCGCCATGCGCAGTGCCTGAGCCGCACGGTTCGCTGTGCGCTTGCTTGCCCCCGATAGCACTTTTCCGCCCGATATCTTTGTTCCAGGACACAACCCAAGCCACGAGGCAAACTGCTTCGCACTCTTGAACCTGCTCATGTCAGCGCCCACTTCACTCAGGACTTTCATCGCAGTCGTCACTTCGATGCCGTCAATTCGCGTCAAATCAACCCCACACATGCCAATCAGATGGGCACGCAAATCAAATTTGGGAGCGTTCTTGACATTGGAGCGGCGCTTCTTCTGGCAGATCTCTACCTTGTGCACCTGAAGTGCCGCCAGCATGGTTTCAAGCTGCCGGTCACATTCGGTGAGTCGTTCGCTGTAGGCGTCATAGAGTGACATCGCTTGCTTGAGTGCAAACAGGTGTTCTTCCCGCCAATTCCCGACTAACGATTTCTCAATCTCGTCTTTGCCAGCCCGGATGCGATTGCTCTTGAGATTCGCCAGGATGTGCCCATCTCTCTCACCAGTAATGATGGCACGAACGATCTTTTGACCGGTTTCGCCCACAATATCCGAAATCACGTTCGCCAATTGTATGTTCATTTGCGCCAGAGCCTTTTGCATATGTTGCACATGTCGCGCCTGATAACGGATCAGCATATCGCGTTGACGAGATATGGCTCGTAGTGCACATATCTCATCTTTCGGACGGAATGCGCCAGACAACAACCCAAAGCTCATCAGTTGCTGTAACCATTGGCAGTCCAGTACATCCGACTTCCGGCCAGAAACATTTCTAACGTGCCGCGCATTTACTAGATACACAGTCAGCCCGCGCGACTCCAAAAGTTCATACAGTGGAATCCAGTATACCCCCGTCGATTCCATTGCCACAGTGTCAATTTCACAGGCCTCTAACCAGTCCGCTAAACCATTCAGGTCTGCGGTGAAACTCTTGAATTCCCTTACCGGCTTGTTATCTCGATCCGGCGGTACCGCCACAAAATGGCTCGCAGAGCCAATATCAATCCCCGCTGCATTCGGATGGATTAACTCCAATTTACTTTGCTTGAACTTTGCTATGACATCCTCCATTATCTCTATTGGAATGTCGCGCTGGTTCAGGTACGTCGTTGTACTCACTCTTTCAAACGGGATGCCCGTTGCCACGGACTCACCAATGTCGCCGACGTGACCCATGACCACGCTAAAAAACGGGCGGATTAGCACCAGTGATGGGTCGGTCTTCTCCAGCGCGACATTCCAACTTTACTCCTCAAGCTCTGACGCCGCTTGTTTCTTCTGCGCGCCTTGCCGCCTCTAGCGGATTACTACGCTAAAAACGCTTCCACATGGGGCTGCTCTTGGGGCAAACATCTCTAATCACAGTTAAACTCGCAAAATGACACAATCCATTACATCAGATTGAAAACTAATAATTAGCACTATTCTCAAAATTTATTTTTTCACTCAGGAAGAATATGGACAGGATTTATTCTCATAAGATAAGATCATAAAGAGATAGCTTAATCGTAGCTTGGACCGTAGCTGAACTGGCTGATTCTCACGAATTTAATCATTTTCCCAATAAAGAAGGAAATGTCTTATGGATAAAAATTTAATGGATAAGAAAGTGCAGTTCAATTTCTGGTACATCGTCATTGCTATTCTTGTGATGATGTTTTTACGCGATTTTTACGAGCAATATACCCGAATTGAGCCGATCCCTTATAGCCGATTCCATACGCTACTAGAGCAAGGTAAAGTTGCCGAGGTGGCGATTACAGAGAACCAGATTTACGGTACGTTGAAAGAAGAATTCGAATCTGAAGGATTCAAGGAGTTTGTCACGACACGTGTTGAGCCCGATCTTGCTGATATCCTAGATCAACATAATGTAACTTATAGCGGAGTCGTCAAGAGTACCTGGTTGCGCGATTTGTTGTCCTGGATTTTGCCGATGCTGCTTTTCATCGGAGTCTGGTTGTACATCATCCGGCGCATGAGCGGCGGCATGAGCGGTGGATTAATGTCGATTGGGAAGAGCCGGGCCAAAGTTTATGTTGAGAAAGAAACCAAGGTTACCTTTGCTGATGTGGCAGGTGTCGATGAGGCCAAGGAGGAGCTCCTTGAAATCATTAATTTTTTGAAAAACCCTGCTGACTATACTCGTCTGGGTGGGAGAGTACCAAAGGGAATTTTGCTGGTAGGGCCACCCGGAACAGGCAAGACATTACTGGCACGTGCGGTAGCCGGTGAAGCGGGGGTATCATTTTTTTCAATCTCGGGAGCGGAGTTCGTCGAGATGTTTGTCGGTGTGGGTGCAGCCAGAGTGCGTGACCTTTTCGAACAAGCGCGGCAAATGGCGCCAGCGATTATTTTCATCGATGAACTTGATGCGTTGGGGCGCGCGCGTGGTTCCTATGCCTGGGGTGGGCATGATGAAAAGGAGCAGACTCTGAATCAGTTGCTGGCAGAACTCGATGGCTTTGATCCATCAAGCGGTATCGTATTGCTGGCCGCAACTAATCGTCCGGAAGTCTTGGATGCCGCACTGCTGCGTGCCGGGCGTTTTGATCGACAAGTACTGGTAGACCGACCAGACAAGATTGGGCGTGAGCAGATTTTGGCGGTTCATATCAAAAAAGTAAAGATGAATGTGGATGTGAGACTGGAGCAGATCGCTGCTCTGACACCAGGGTTTACAGGCGCAGATTTAGCTAATCTAGTCAATGAGGCGGCGTTGCTAGCAACTCGGCGTAAAGTAGATTCCGTCACAATGGAGGATTTTAATAACGCAATAGAACGGATTGTTGCGGGTCTTGAAAAGCGTAATCGTCTGCTTAATCCAAAAGAACGTAAGATTGTGGCGTTTCATGAATTAGGACATGCTATGGTGGCGCTGGCATTACCTGGCACGGATGAGGTGCATAAGATATCTATTATTCCGCGGGGAGTGGGTGCACTGGGTTATACCATTCAGCGCCCCACCGAAGATCGATATCTAATGACACGGATTGAGTTGGAGAACAAAATGGCCGTGATGATGGGGGGGCGAGCAGCCGAGCAGGTGATATTCAATGAGGTGTCTACGGGAGCCTCTGATGATCTGGTGCGTGCAACTGATATGGCGCGCGCTATGGTGCTGCGTTATGGCATGAGTGATGCATTAGGTAACGTTGCATATGATCGTGATCGCTCTCCTTTTTTACAGCAGGGTTTCCCGCTACCGTCGAGTCGAGATTACAGCGAGGAGACGGCCAACAAGATTGATTCGACTGTGCGTACCTTTGTGGATCAGGCGCTTGAACGAGCGATGAGTATCCTGCGCAAGAATCGTGAGCTGCTTGAAAAGACTGCTGAAGAGTTAATCAAAATTGAGACGCTCAATCAGTCTCAAATCGAAGCATTAAAGCAGACGATGGTGCGTGAGGTATGATAGCAGCGGAGTTTCTAGCGCAATAAAATTAATCTGGGAATTGCATCAAAATCAACCCATACAATAGCATTCTGATCAAACTGTCTGCCGAGTATTTTAGAGGTAACAAAATCAATGCCTAATGCTAAAAAACTCGATTCTGCTGGCCATTTACCCGCTGGATCTGAGCTTTTGCCTACAAAAATGCAACTGGAAAGAGTCGATAACAGTGCGAATAACTGATTGTTTGCTGTGAGATTCGTTTCTTCATCATGAGGTCTACTATGAGGATTACAGGCAGTAATATAGAGGGCGCACTGTTTCCCATGCTTTTTCATGAGCTTGGCTAATAATTCGTTATGCTGACCCAAGAGCAATGTCAACATGATTGAATCGACGCTTGTCTGGTAGTGAGCTGTAACATAGCATTGGATAAGTTTGGCCGAAATTATGGATTGTTTTAAACTTTCGTCCAGAATAATTGTGCCATGTTGATACAAATCTTTAATAAAAGTAAATGGCATAGACATTGCTCATCTATAAAAATAACGGCATGAAACATTCTATTTTAATTATCTTATTGTTTTTTAGTAGTCTGGCAAAAGCTACAGAAATGCTATCGGTGAATGTTCCCGATACGCTTGCTGAACGTGTCAAGGCTTGTACCATTTGTCACGGTGCAGAGGACAAGTATAGCAGAGATGCATATTATCCGCGTATCGCGGGAAAATTGGAGGGCTATCTCTTTAACCAGCTGCGCCACTTCAGGGACGGTCGACGTTATTACCAGCCGATGGCTATTTTGCTGGAGAATATGTCCGATGAATACTTGCAAGAGATAGCCCGGTATTTTGCGTCATTAAATTTACCTTACCCTCCGCAAGAATCTATTACCCTGCAACCCTCGGAAGCAAATCTAGCGGAGAAACTTGTTTATTCAGGTGATCTTAAACGAAATATACCGGCATGTAGTGCTTGCCATGGAGAGGATTTGATGGGAACAGCACCTTTTGTACCGGGTTTGTTGGGGTTGCATAGCACTTACTTGATAGCACAATTGGGAGGATGGCATAGCGGAGGGTTGATTCGTGGAAAAATTACGAATTGCATGGCGGATATCGCCAAAGAATTGACTTATGAAGAGATCAATGCTGTGGCAAAATGGCTGGCTACCCAACCTGTTTCGGGAAAGCCGGCTAATCAACTTCCGCCTGAAATGGCGCAGCGCTGTGTCAGTATCGTTTCGGAAAATGGAGAGGCTCGATGATACCAACCATGATGATTATTGCTCGGGGATCAAAAAATAATTTTTTATTTCTTGGCTATATGCTGACCTTGCTGATGGTGACTCATACCGCTGTGGTCAATGCTTCTCCTGAAAATTCCATCCTATCAGAACAGCGACAAGCACAAGGTGAGTATCTTGCACGTGTGGGGAATTGCTTGGGATGTCATACTGCCAAAGGAGGTCGACCATTTGCAGGAGGACATCGATTGCTAACATCATTTGGGACTTTTATCACTCCCAATATCACGCCTGATAAAGAAACGGGTATCGGCTCCTGGAGCGAAGAGGATTTCTGGAAGGCGATGCATGAGGGCAAATCGCGCGATGGTAAACTCCTCTATCCTGCATTTCCTTATACCGAATACACGAAGGTGACACGTGCGGATGCTGACCTGATTTTTGCCTATCTGCAGTCAATTCCTGCTGTGTCGCAATCCAACCCACCTCATGAAATCCGCTTCCCTTATAACTCTAGACCGCTTTTATATCTGTGGCGCGCCCTCTTTTTCAAACAAGGAGTCTACGAACCGGATCAGAGCAAGAGTGACGAATGGAACCGAGGTGCTTATTTGGTACAAGGACTAGGCCATTGCAATGCGTGTCACATTGCCAGAAATGTGCTGGGTGCAATTCAAGAAGATACTGTTGGTGGAGGCCAAATCATGGGGTCGAACTGGTATGCACCCTCGTTGACTTCTCGGCAGGAAGCGGGAAGCATGCATTGGGCTATTGAGGAGATTATCGAGCTGCTTTCATCTGGCGTATCTCAGCGTGCTATGACATCGGGGCCAATGGGAACGGTTGTCAGGCAAAGCTTGCAGTACTTATCACAGGATGACCTGCGTGCCATGGCTGTTTATCTTAAGTCAATACCTGAGAGTAATGCTCAGCCTGAAGTGAGTTATCCGGAAATGCCTGAAAATGTCCGGAAGTACTTAGCACAGGGGGAGAAGTTATATAAGAGATACTGCGAGGGATGCCATGGCATAACAGGCCAAGGGGCGTCAGGCATTTATCCTGCATTGGCGGGTAATCGTAGCATTATCATGACGATTCCTACTAACGTCATTCGCAGTGTACTGAATGGAGGTTATCCCCCTACTACAGCAGCAAATCCCAGACCTTATGGCATGCCTCCATTTCAGCAGATCATTCGGGACGAAGAAGTCGCTCAAGTAGTATCCTTTATCCGAAATGCCTGGGGAAATCGGAGTAGTTTGGTGTCCGCGATAGATGTAGGTCAGAGCAGAGGAAACAGCTACTAAGAAATTGTTCATATAGCCTGCGCAAGCGAATGCTATACAGGTTTATTTAATTGTTTGCGGTGTATCTTGTGCAGGTGTTATCAGCTGGTTTTTCATAGCAGCTTTGACCGTAGCTTCATCAAGGTGGGGAGCAAACATTTCGATGAAGTCATAGATATAACTGCGAATATAGCTATTACGGCTGATGCCGATACGCGTCGTGCTAGGTTCAAACAAATGACTGGCGTCAATTGCGCGCAGATGTTTGTCGCGGTGCGTGTCGAAAGCCATTTTTGCTAAAATGCCAATACCTAAACCAAGTTCTACATAAGTTTTAATTACATCCGCATCTATTGCAGTGAGCACCACGTTGGGAGTCAGTCCTTTAGATGCAAACGCCTGGTTAATTTTTGAGCGACCGGTAAACGCGAAATCATAGGTAATGATGGGATATTGCGCAATCGCTTCTAATGTCAGCGGATGTTGTTTGAGCAGGGGGTGCTTTGGGGTAACGATAATACTACGATTCCACTGATAGCAGGGAAGCATGACGAGTTCTTGAAACAACTCGATTGCCTCTGTCGCAATGGCTAAATCAGCTTCGCCTGAAGATACCAAAGTGGAGATTTGGGTTGGGTTACCTTGACGTAGTATGAGTTTAACTTTAGGGTATTTTTCGGTAAAACGCTTGATAACGGGTGGGAGTGCATAACGTGCCTGGGTATGGGTCGTGGCAATAATCAGGGTGCCGCTCGCTTTATCACTAAATTCCTGGCTGATTTGCTTCAAGTTTTCAACATCTTTGAGCATCTTCTCAGCAATCTCGACGATAACCTCGCCTGGGGGGGTAATTTTTACAATACGCTTGCCATTACGAACAAAAATATCCACACCTAGCTCTTCTTCAAGAAGTTGAATTTGCCGGCTTATTCCAGGTTGTGATGTGTGCAGACTTTCGGCAGCTTTCGACAGATTCAGATTCTTGTTAACGATTTCACGCAAATAACGTAATTGTTGCAATCTCATAATGTTTTTCATTATAACATAATATTATAATAATCTAATTTAATATTATTATGAGAAATATAATGATGCTGTTATGATGCATCCATCCAGCTAGAGGAAATCTTGCAAAAAACATAAAATCGTATGAGAAGTCAAATTTTTAAGGTGGGAAGAGTCAATTAAGGGAAGGATATAAAAATGGTCTGATACTTGTTTGCCAGTACTGCTTTTTCTTTGAAAAAAATGAATGTTGATAACCACTAACGCCAGAAGATAGATATCAGATAAAATAACAATAAAAATTATTAATATTTTTATCCTCATTGGCAATAAGCTGATGTGGTAAAGAAATTACGGAGAGAAGAAATAGGATGAATTATTTAACTGATCTCGCTAATGATGAGGAAATCGATTCATACGATCAATCATTGCAGGATTTTTTTGCGCAACGTATGGATACCGATCGTTTCACCGCTACCCGATTGCAAATGGGGATTTATGGGCAACGTCAGGAAGGCGTCAATATGGTGCGTGTCAAAATTCCTGGGGGACGGTTAATTCCGATGCAGTTAAATGCAATTGCAGACGTACTGGAGAATTATGTGCCGCATGGCGAAGCGCATATTACCACGCGGCAAGATATTCAACTGCATTATGTGCCATTAGCAGATACACCGGCTGTGATGCGTCATTTGGCGAAAGGCGGGCTCACGACACGTGAGGCGTGCGGAAACACCATACGCAATGTAACAGCTTGCCCTCTGACAGGTATTTGTTCACGTGAGCATACTGATATCAGTGCACATCTTAATGGAGTAGTTAAACATTTTCTACGTAAACCTCTGAATCAGCTGATGCCGCGCAAATTCAAGATCAGTTTCTCTGGATGCGAGTCGGATTGTGCGCAAGGGATGATTCATGATCTTGGCGTGATAGCAATTAGGCAGGGTACGCGTTTTGGATTTAAAGTCCTGGTAGGTGGGGGGCTTGGGCATAAACCTCGTGAGGGAATTGAGGTTGAATCGTTCATCGAAGAAAAGGACTTGTTGTTGGTGATAGAAGCTGTTCTCACCCTGCATAACAAGTATTCTGATCGCAGTAAACGTGCGAAATCGCGTATCAAGTTTCTAGTCGACAAATTTGGTGCAGATGGGTTTATCGAGAAGTATCGGGAAGAACTCGCGCGTGTCAAAGAAGTATTGGTCGAGCAGGATTATCCCAAAGGGGAGTGGACAGGTGGTATGGAGGAGAGTGAGGTGCCCGGTCCTGGCGCTCCCCGGGCGCTGTTCGCGCAAAAGCAAGCCGGATTGTACGTAGTGCCGGTCAGCGTACGCCTCGGGCAATTGACTTCGATCCAGATGCGTGGCATTGCCAGCATATTAAAGCAATATGACTTGCCAGAAGTTCGTGCCACGCAGGATCAGAATTTGATATTGGTTGATGTGCCACGAAAAAATATAGTGGAGATTCGGTCTGCACTCGCCAATCTCGGTTTGGGTTTACCTCAAGCAGGTGACAATGTCGTGGCTTGTCCTGGAACATCCACCTGCCGCTTGGGAATTACTTCCAGTCCGACTGTCGGAGGTAAATTATCAGGTGGAAGCGATGATCTGCGTATTCGGGTTTCGGGCTGTCACAATGGCTGCGCTCAGCCGGAAAGTGGTGATATAGGAATTTATGGCGAAGGTAAGCGCATGTTTGGTAAATTGGTGCCGCATTATCAGATGTATTTCGGTGGCAATGGTATGGTTAATGGTGGTTTGGCTTTTAAAGGTCCATCGGTACCAAGCGCCCGTATCGAGCTGGCGGTAGAGCGGGTGAAATCAGCGTATGCCGCAGACCGTGAAATGGAAGAAACGTTTTTTAATTGGACGCGACGAGTTGGCCAGAGTTATTTCGCTGAATTACTGGCTGATGTGGTAGAAGTTAAGCAGGAAGATTTGCAGTCAGTGCTACGCGATCACGGTCAGAGAGATGATTTCAGAGTATTACAGCTGGGTGGTGGAGAGTGTGCAGGTGCAAAACAGCAGCAGATCGGCACAGCTTTCTTTGATGCTGCAAACGAGCGTAATTATCGTAATGCACTAAAGTTTCAGCGTAAATTTAAGGAGTCAGCCAAGTGTGCGGAAGAAATTGTCCGTTTGATCAGCCAAGGATTGACCCAACTGGTGGGTGGTCAGAAATATGAAAGCCTGATAGAGCAGGCGGAAGAACTACAACGTGTGTTGCCAACCCAACCTAATCTATCTCAACAACTAGCTAAACTTGCTCGAGAATTTGCGCATTCTGCCAATGAATTGACAGATGCCTTGTTGACTGAATGGTATGCGGAATTGGATGTATGGACACTCGATGTGGCCAAGTTTTGTACCCAGTTTGACAGTCAGCTCGACTTAACAGGCTCGCTACCGCAAGCTATAGATAAGCCATTACAATTCCAGAAAATTTCGCAGTCAGCCGTAGTTTAAACTTTGCTTGATTAAAATAGATGGGTCAATCTGAAGTAGCACAAAAAGTCGAGCAACTACATGTTTTGCTCGCAAAGATACAGCGAGAATATGCACCCGCTGTGTTTGCCAATAGTTTTGGTGCCGAAGACATGGTTTTGACGGACTTGATCACGCGGTACTATCCGCATATTGCTATGTTTACGCTAGATACAGGGCGGTTGCCACAAGAAACCTACAATCTGATGCAACAAATAAAAGATCGCTATGGCGTTTCTCTCCAGGTATATTTTCCTGAGGCGGCTGCAGTGGAAAGCTATATCGCCCAAAATGGCCCTAATGGTTTTTATCAGAATGTCGAGTTACGCAAACGATGCTGTTATATCCGCAAAGTTGAGCCACTTCGCCGAGCATTAGCGGGCAAGGGTGCCTGGATCACAGGAATGCGTCGTGAACAAGCCGTCACGCGAGATGGTCTATCCATATCCACGTTTGATGCTGAAAACAACTTGCAGAAGTTTAATCCACTCTGTGAATGGAGTAATACCGAAGTATGGGCATATCTTAAACAATATAATGTCCCTTACAACAAATTGCATGATCGTTTTTATCCAAGTATTGGTTGTGCTCCTTGTACACGTGCGATAACACCTGGGGAGGACATTCGCTCTGGGCGCTGGTGGTGGGAGAATTCTGGCTCCAAGGAATGCGGCTTGCATGTAGGTAAAGCCGCCTGGATCAAATAGATAATACTGAATTTTTTTGTTAGAAGGTTAAAGAAGAATGAGTCATCGAACTTTTACCCACTTGGATGCCTTAGAAAGCGAAGCCATTCATATTATGCGGGAAGTAGCGGCCGAATGTACTAATCCTGCATTATTATTCTCCGGAGGAAAAGATTCCATCGTTTTGCTCAGATTGGCTGAAAAAGCCTTTCGGCCAGGACGCTTTCCTTTCCCGTTATTACATATTGATACCGAACACAATTTCCCCGAGGTAATTGAGTTTCGTAATCATCGGGCCAAAGAGTTAGGTGAGCGCTTGATTATACGCAGTATGGAGGATTCTATCAAACAAGGTAGAGTCGTGTTGCGCTCTGAAAACCAAAGCCGTAACCCATTTCAATCCATTACCTTATTGGATGCCATTGCGGAATTACGTCTTGATGCTTGCATTGGTGGAGCACGTCGTGATGAGGAAAAAGCGCGTGCCAAGGAGCGTATATTTTCATTTCGCGATGAATTTGGTCAATGGGATCCTAAAAACCAGCGACCCGAACTATGGAGTCTTTACAATACACGCACCCATCCAGGAGAAAACATTCGTGTTTTCCCCATTAGTAATTGGACCGAGTTAGATGTGTGGGAATATATTGAGCGCGAGCAGCTGGAAGTGCCTTCTATCTATTTTTCTCATTGGCGTGAGGTTATTCCGCGTGATAGCGGTTTGTTGCCAGTATCACATCTGGTCCAGCCCAGAGAGGGGGAACGCATAGAAAAAATGATGGTGCGTTTTCGCACCGTAGGTGATATGAGCTGTACCTGCCCAGTTATTTCTCAGGCTAAGAATATAAATGAAATTATCGTCGAAACCGCTATGACACGTATAACTGAGCGTGGTGCCACGCGTATGGATGATCAGACTTCAGAAGCCTCTATGGAATTGCGCAAAAAAGAAGGGTATTTCTAATTCAGTTTGCTCGTTGAAAAAACAGAAACCATTTCTATTTTAAGAATCACTTGTCAAAGGCTATTACCAAATGTCAGAAGTTAAAAATGTAAGGCTTGATCGTGCCGAACTGTTGCGTTTTATCACTGCTGGGAGTGTGGATGACGGGAAAAGCACTCTGATTGGGCGTTTGTTGCATGACTCCAAATCGATTTTTGAGGATCAGTTGAGCTCTATTGCGCGTAGTTCTAATAGACGCGGGATGCAATCGGTTGATCTTTCTTTATTAACTGATGGTTTACAAGCAGAGCGGGAGCAAGGGATAACGATCGATGTGGCCTATCGTTATTTTGCGACGCCAAAACGTAAGTTCATCATTGCCGATACCCCTGGCCATGAGCAATATACCCGAAATATGGTTACGGGTGCATCTACTGCTAATCTGGCGATTATTTTGATTGATGCACGCAAAGGTGTACTTACGCAATCTCGTCGCCATGCTTATCTTGCCAGTTTGGTAGGGATTCCTCATTTAGTCGTGGCCATTAATAAAATGGATTTGGTGGGGTATTCACGCGAGGTATACGAGCGAATTCGTAATGATTTTGCTTCTTTTGCCCAGGGGCTTCGTTTACGTAATATTGAATATGTTCCCATGTCTGCCTTGAACGGGGATATGGTGGTTGAAAGAGGCGACAAGTTGACTTGGTATGAAGGCACGACATTGATGGATTTGCTGGAAAATATCGATATTGAGCATGATGTCAATACCGATGATTTCCGCTTTCCTGTGCAATGGGTTTGTCGTCCACAAACTGAAGAATTGCACGATTTCCGTGGATACATGGGACGAATTGAATCAGGCTCAATTCGTGTGGGTGATGAAGTGGCGATTCTTCCTTCTGGATTATCTTCACGCATTAAAGAAATCCTTTTGTACAAGCATTCTTTTGAGGATGCATTTGCACCCCAATCTGTCACACTGACTATTGAAGATCACTTAGATATTTCTCGTGGGGATATGTTAGTAAAAGCTGCTGAGCAGCCACAAATCAAGAAGGAATTTGCTGCGATGCTATGCTGGCTATCTGAACAGCAACTTGATTCTCGCCGTAAGTATATCGTCAAGCACACGACGCGTATGATCAAAGGAATGGTAAGTCAGATTGACTATCGTGTGGATGTCAATACGCTCGATCATGAGACAACAGATTCCTTGAAAATGAATGATATCGCACGGGTGGTGATGAAAGTGCAGCAGCCAATTGTATTTGACAATTATGCTCATAATCGTGCTACCGGTAGCTTCATTATTATTGATGAAACGAGCAATAATACCGTCGCAGCCGGCATGATTTGCTAGATACGCTTTTTGGGAATAAACAGAATCTTACGATAGTGAAAAAGTAGCACCCATATCATTTTTTATTCAAAATTAGCTTGAGCCGGTCTTAAGCAATCGACTTCATTTTTCACCCTGAGTCCTCTATTTTTTTTTGCTATAAAAATATCAATAAACAATTATGACAAATTCAGCATTAATGCGTAGCAAACCATCAGTAGAAGTTATTATTCCTGATCTTAAATTTGGGATGGTTTTTGCGGATTTGTATTGCCGTGATGGTTTAGTCAAGCTGGATCAAGCATTTCTTGACTTTCTGCAAGCAGGTGATGCTGGTCTGTGTAAACGCTTGGAGCTGGCGCGCCTCCATCCGGATAGCTTGTCACTCAAAGATGAATCTGCTTTTCTGATTGAGCTTGCTCCGTGGATGGAGGATTTCATTGCACAGTTATTTGGTATAGACAAGGAAGTGCGTGTGCTTGCAGCGCGTCATCATGAACTTGCCCCGCTTTATTTCTGTAAGCGGCAATTTGTGCAACGTCGTGCCAAAACTAAGGTGAGCGATGAAGTATTACCAACCATAGACGCTAATGCTCTAGAAAAGAAACTCGAAGAAGAGTTTGGCGAGCCTTTTTCTGAGTTGGTGTTTGCAACACACGTGGCCCGATGGTTAGAGGATGAAGCAAACAACGCAGTCCGCATAAATGATGCGTTGCACTATGCGGCTTGGGCATTACGCACGCCTAAAGGGCAAGCGCATACCCAGCAAGGCGTGTTATTCAAATCTCCAGAAAAACTCGATTATCTGCACTTGTTGTCAATGGTAACCGATGATCATGCCGGTTATACTGTCCACCGTCTTGAGCATCTTCGTCAGCGTGAAGGATTTTCTCTGACTGATAACGGTACCGACCTGGTGGGCGCTTTGGATGAGACCAATTATTGTATCTGGTGTCATGAACAAGGTAAGGATTCCTGCTCAAAAGGATTCAAAGTCAAACCTAAAAGTGCCGAAGAACCCGCTGCTTTCAAGAAAAGTGAGTTAGGAGCATTACTCACGGGCTGCCCCTTGGAAGAGCGGATTTCGGAATTCCATAAACTCAAGTCGCAGGGAGTGGCGATTGGCAGCTTAGCCATGATTGTACTGGACAACCCAATGTGCGCAGGCACGGGGCATCGTATTTGTAATGACTGCATGAAATCCTGCATTTATCAGAAACAGGATCCGGTAGATATTCCGCAAGCAGAGACGCGCACCCTTAAAGATGTGCTCGAATTACCGTGGGGATTTGAGATATACAGCTTGCTTACGCGCTGGAATCCCCTTAATTTACGCAGGCCGCTACCCAGACCAGCTACCGGTAAGAAAGTTCTGGTGGTGGGAATGGGGCCTGCTGGCTATACTCTGGCACACCATTTGATGAACGATGGTCATACCGTAGTGGGAGTAGATGGTCTCAAGATTGAGCCATTACCGGCAGAGATTTCCGGAGTCGGTCTGCATGGAGAGCGTATATCCTTTAATGCTATTTATGATACCAATATGCTCCGTGTCGATTTGAATGAACGTATCCCAGGTGGTTTTGGTGGAGTGGCCGAATACGGTATCACCGTGCGCTGGGATAAGAATTTTCTTCAATTAATTCGTCTCTTACTGGAGCGACGGCCAGAATTTGCGCTTTATGGTGGGGTACGCTTTGGCGGTACTATGACAGTAGATGATGCGCTGGCTTTGGGTTTTGATCATATCGCGCTTGCCGCAGGCGCTGGGCGTCCAACTATTCTTGATTTACCCAATGGCTTGGCACGTGGTGTGCGCGCAGCTTCCGATTTTCTAATGGCACTTCAGCTATCCGGTGCAGCACAGGCTGATTCTATCGCTAACGTGCAGTTGCGCTTGCCTGTTGTAGTGATTGGTGGCGGGCTTACTGCGATCGATGCGGCTACGGAAGCTTTGGCTTACTATCCGGTCCAGGTTGAGAAATTTTTACAGCGTTATGAGTTACTTGCTTCAGAACAGGGAGAAACTGCCGTTCGCAATCGCTGGGATGAAGAAGAGCGGCAAATTGCTGAGGAGTTCTTGGCACACGCACGAGCGATTCGTGCCGAGCGTGCACAGGCAACTAAGGAAGAGCGAGCACCGGATATTCTGAAGCTATTGCAATCATGGGGCGGGGCTACCATTGCGTATCGTAAGCGATTAATTGACAGCCCTTCTTATACGCTGAATCATGAAGAGGTTGAGAAAGCAATGGAGGAAGGGATTTGGTTTGCTGAAGGACTGACGCCGTTGCGAGTTGATGTCGATCAATGGGAGCATACCCAGTCGATTAGATTTTCTGCTCAAACAGTAAATGAGGCAGGACAATGGCAAAAAATCAAGGAAGTTGATTTGCCCGCCCGTGCCATTCTGGTCGCCGCTGGTACCCAGCCGAATACCGTCCTTGCCAGAGAAGATGAGAAGTATTTCAAATTGAATGAACGCTATTTTGCAGCTTGCGATGATCAGGGGAATTCAGTTAGCTTGACAAGGGGTAATCCTAAGCCAGAGGCACCAGCGGTCTTGCTGAGCCACTGTGATGATGGGCGTTTTATCAGTTTCTTTGGTGATTTGCACCCGTCTTATTCAGGTAATGTAGTTAAAGCCATGTCAAGCGCCAAACAAGGTTATCCCATTGTCAGTCGCGTGCTTGAACGTGTTACGCCGGCTTCGGCTCAATTGAATGCTCAGTTTTTTGCTGAAATGAATCATCAATTGAGACCGACCGTACATAAAGTGGAAAGGCTGACACCTAATATTATCGAAGTGGTCGTGCGCGCACCTATGGCAGCAAGACATTTTCATCCCGGGCAATTTTTCCGCTTCCAGAATTTTGTGACATTGGCTCCTATGATAGAAAACACCCGACTAGCGATGGAGGGCATCGCATTGACAGGAGCATCGGTAGATTTTTCGAGTGGGCTTATTTCTCTGATTGCGCTCGAAATGGGGGGGTCAGCGAATTTGTTTACTTTGCTTAAGCCAGGCGAACCGGTTGTGCTGATGGGACCTACAGGTACGCCTACCGAAATTCTGCCAAATGAGACACTCGTCCTAGTGGGAGGAGGACTTGGCAATGCGGTGTTATTCTCTATTGGCGCTGCTGCACGTGCTGCAGGATGCCGGGTTTTGTATTTTGCTGGCTACAAAAAACTGGTTGATCGTTATAAAGTGGCTGAAATTGAGGCCGCGGCAGACACTATTGTGTGGTGTTGTGATGAAGCGCCTGGATTTGCACCTTCCAGGCCAGGTGATTTTAATTTCGTTGGCAATATTGTGCAGGCAATGGTAGCTTATGGCAGCGGTGCACTCGGTGCACAGCCTATATCCCTGGCAGATGCTGATCGTATCATTGCGATTGGTTCTGATCGAATGATGGCGGCGGTGGGTTATGCGCGTCATCATCAGCTGCAGCCCTATTTGAAAAAAAATCACTTTGCTATTGGTTCTATCAATTCCCCGATGCAATGTATGATGAAGGAAATTTGTGCCCAATGTTTGCAGCCGCATAAAGATCCTGAAACGGGTGAGATTACTTACGTTTTTTCATGTTTCAATCAAGATCAGCCATTAGATTGGGTTGATTTTAGTAGTTTATCGTCACGCTTGCGCCAAAATAGCGTACAGGAAAAATTAACCAGTCAATGGTTAGGTCGTTGCCTGAAAAATTTCAATTAAGAATAAAAGCGGCGTAGCTTATCATGGTGTTTATTGCCTTTGAATATATAAGACAATAACGCTCTAACGTATAGATAGGTTCACAGATAAATTATGTATAAGCTTCAATCAAAGCAATGTATTCATCAAGATTCATTTATAATCTCGCATTCGAGAAAAGTTATGCAAAGCATTTGGTATTTTCAAGTTTGAATAGAGGATAAGGGAGATAATCGATGCACATAGGCATACCTGCAGAAATTAATGCGGGAGAAACACGTGTAGCAGCTACGCCGGAGACGGTTAAAAAATATACTGCCAAGGGTTTTCACACTGTTCTGGTTCAATCTGGCGCAGGTGCTGGTGCAAGTATTCCTGATGCTGCCTACCAAGAAGCGGGTGCAGTGATCGTTAACGATGTATCACAATTATATGGTCAATCACAAATTATCCTGAAGGTGCGTGGCCCCGGAGCTGATGAAGTGGCGCTAATGCGCAAGGATGCGATTCTGATTGGTTTGTTGTCACCCCATCAAGTGGAAGGAATCGAGGTGCTCGCTCAACATGGCTTGACTGCGTTTGCCATGGAGAAACTACCGCGTATTTCACGTGCACAAAGTATGGATGTGCTGTCTTCTCAGGCGAATATTGGTGGATATAAAGCAGTCATTATCGCTGCCAATGTTTATCAGAAATTTTTTCCTATGCTGATGACAGCTGCAGGAACCGTGAAAGCAGCAAGAGTATTAATATTAGGAGCAGGGGTAGCCGGATTGCAGGCGATTGCCACGGCTAAACGGCTGGGAGCAGTGGTAGAAGCTTTTGATGTGCGTCCTGCAGTTAAGGAACAAGTTGAAAGCTTGGGTGCTAAATTTGTTGAGGTTCCGTTAACGGACGAAGAAAAAGCGAAGGCTGAAACAGCCGGTGGCTATGCTACTGAAATGTCGGATGATTACAAGCGTCGGCAGGGTGAATTAATTCATCAAAGAGCTGTTGCGGCTGATATTATCATTACGACTGCTTTGATCCCCGGGCGTCCAGCGCCAGTTTTAATAAAAGAAGAAACGGTTCAAGCGATGAAACCTGGTTCAGTGATAGTGGATATGGCGGTGGAGGCAGGCGGAAACTGCCCCTTATCAGAGCTGAATAAAACTGTGGTAAAACATGGTGTTCATCTCATCGGTATTGCGAATCTTCCGGGTCTGGTTGCCGCAGATGCAAGCGCGCTTTATGCACGTAATCTTATGAATTTTCTTAATTTAATGCTTGATGCCAAGAGCGGGGAGCTCAAAATTAACCAAGAAGATGAGATTATTGCCGGAACATTGGTATGTTCGGAGGGGCAGGTTGTCAAGAAAGCATGAGACAAAGAGTAATCTATTGTTTTGATGCGCGCTTTAATATCAATAAAAGTTAAGAATTCAAGAGGAGCACACATGATCGGTGAAATTGATCCAACGATAATTCATCTCACGGTATTCGTGTTGGCGGTTTTTGTTGGCTATCACGTGGTCTGGAATGTAACCCCTGCGTTACATACACCGCTGATGTCAGTAACTAATGCCATTTCTAGTATTATTTTAGTAGGCGCCATGCTGGCTGCAGGGCCTGCTGAAACCGACTGGGGGGTCTGGCTGGGGGGGGCGGCTGTCGTTCTTGCCTCCATTAATGTATTTGGTGGATTCCTTGTCACACAACGCATGCTGGAAATGTTCAGAAAAAAAGATAAAAAAGGAAGCGCCTAAATGTCTGCTGATTTGATTGCTCTCGCTTATCTGGTTGCAGCGATTTTTTTCATACTGGCGCTGAAAGGGCTTAGTTCCCCCCTTTCTGCCCGGCGTGGTAATTTGTTTGGAATGGTTGGGATGACGATAGCCGTTGGCACTACTTTGACCATTACCCAGAATTGGACATTGATACTCGGTTGTATCGCAATCGGAGCGATAATAGGTTCTATCGTAGCGCAGCGCGTCCAGATGACCGCAATGCCGGAACTGGTTGCTTTCATGCACTCGCTGGTAGGTTTGGCCGCAGTGTTCATCGCTATTGCCGCTGTTAATAATCCTGTTTCATTTGGCCTGCCTGAGATGTTGCCAGCTGGTAGCAAGCTGGAGTTATTTTTGGGGACGTTTATCGGTGCCATGACCTGGTCTGGCTCTGTCATTGCTTTTCTTAAATTGTCTGGCCGCATGAGTGGCGCTCCAGTTATTTTCACTGGGCAACACATGATCAATCTGACGTTAGCCCTGGTCATGATTGGCTTCGGTTTATGGTTCTTTTTCAGTGAGACGACTAACTGGCCAGCATTTATCACCATGACAGCGATTGCTTTCATACTCGGATTCCTCATCATTATTCCTATTGGGGGAGCAGATATGCCGGTGGTCATTTCCATGCTGAATTCCTATTCAGGCTGGGCCGCGGCGGGTATCGGCTTTTCGCTAGGTAATCCGATGCTGATCATTGCTGGCTCGTTGGTAGGCAGTTCTGGCGCAATTCTGTCGTATATTATGTGCAAAGCCATGAACCGTCCTTTTCTTTCCGTCATCCTGGGAGGCTTTGGTAGTGAGGGCGGCAGCCAAGGAGCCGCGGATGGAACACAGAAAACCTATCGCAGTGGAAGTGCTGAGGATGCTGCCTTCCTGATGAGCAATGCTGATAGCGTTATTATTGTTCCGGGGTATGGTCTGGCCGTTGCTCGTGCGCAACACGCAGTCAATGAGCTTGCCGAAGTTTTGCATGAAAAAGGCGTAAATGTTCGTTTTGCTATCCATCCCGTTGCGGGCCGTATGCCAGGGCATATGAATGTACTTCTTGCTGAGGCAGAAATACCGTATGAACAAGTTCTGGAGATGGAGGAGATCAACAGTGATTTTCCTAATACTGATGTGGTGCTGGTACTAGGGGCAAATGACGTGGTCAATCCAGCCGCAAATGTGCCGGGCAGTCCCATCTATGGTATGCCTATTCTAGAGTCACACAAGGCTCGTACCGTAATAGTCGTAAAACGTAGTATGGCTGCAGGTTACGCTGGCCTTGATAATGATTTGTTCTATATGGACAAGACGATGATGGTGTTTGGCGATGCCAAAAAAGTGGTAGAGGATATGGTGAAAGCAGTTAATGCCTAGAAGATGCTTATCCTTTTAAGTCACCTTCAAGGTATTAAGAGACTAATTTATTGATTCCTTTTGAGTTAGGATGAGTTGCTTTAAGTGCATTATTTTGCAGACTGGAGCAGCTTAGCTTGTTCAACACCATGATGGTGACGATAGATTTAACGTGACTTTGACTAAGGATCACACCATGGCAGGGAAAGCCTGCTGTGATATGATCCTTATGTTTTCTTTATGTTTAAAACTCACGTTACTTATATTTTCTCAAGCGGAAACAAGCACGATATCCGGCTCAATTGTTTTTAACAATCGCTCAATTCCTCTGAGCGTTCCAGAAATCGAGCTAGGGCAAGTGCCACATGCCCCTTGATAATGAATTTTCAGAATATTCTCTTCCAGGCTCAATATATGAAGATCACCGCCATCATTTTGTAAGTAAGGACGTACTTCCTCATCTAATAATATATTGATACGCTCCAGTCGTTGCTGATCTTCAGGGCTCAAGTTAGTCAATAGTTCATTGGCTGTTGCTACCGTCTCAGCGGATTGCGCATGAGCCGCTGGTGCAGCCCTAATTGGATCAGCAACAGCGCGTGCAAGATCTTGCCAGTCAGCTTCTCCATCTTGAGTAATCGTAATCCAGCGGTCAACATAGAAGACATTGGTAACATGATCTATATCGAACAAAGCTGATGCCAATGGATCATCCTTTGCTTGCTCAGCGCTGTCATAGGAATGACTTATACCCCAGGTAAGCGGTTCTTTCAGAACAAACTTCAAAGCATTTGGGTTAGGGGTACCTTCTATTTCAGCTATTTTTGGCATTTTGTTTTAACTGTTTTGGTAGTGTTTTATTATGCGATATCTGGTTTTTTGGGGTTAGGCCTTACTGTTAGCAGCATGGATTGAATCTTCTGCTGTTTCAGTCGATACGATAGCATTAGAATTCAATGCAGCTTGCAAAGTATGCCAAGGCAGAATTGCGCATTTGACCCGTGTAGGTAGATCACGTACGCCAGCAAAAACAGCTAGTCTCCCAAGGTGGTGAGGTCCCGAAAGATCAAGATTACCCACTGCCATTTCCCGAAATTCTGTTATTAAAGTTTCTGCTTCTGACCGTGATTTCCCTTTGACAGTCGCTGTCATCATTGAAGCAGATGCTTTACATATAGCGCATGATTCTCCATGAAAAGCAATACGATCAATGTGCTCTCCTTCCACATGCAACGCAAGATCAATGCGATCACCGCATAAAGGATTGTGCCCTACCGCATGGTGATTTGCATTATCAAGCGTACCGTAGTTGCGGGGCTTGCGATTATGATCAAGGATCACTTCCTGATAAATTGATTTTAAATTCATTATGAGAAAACCTTTTGTATAGAATGAATACCTTCTACCAAAGTATTAATTTCTGCCTTAGTATTATAAAACGCAAAGGAGGCGCGTGAGGTAGCAGGTATTTTGAAGCGCTGCATAATGGGTTGTGCGCAATGGTGACCCGTGCGTACAGCGATTCCTTCTTGATTAAGCAGTGTTCCCACATCATGAGGGTGAACGCCATCAATGATGAATGACAAGACAGCAACTTTAGTCCGTGTATTACCTATAATGTGGACACCGGGTATAGTTATGATCTGTTCGGTTGCGTAATTAAGCAGTTCATGCTCATAAGCTGCAATTGCATCTAACCCGATCTTCGATAAATACTCTATTGCGGCACCAAAGCCAATCGCAGCAGCAATAGGAGGAGTGCCTGCTTCAAATTTATACGGAATGGTGTTGTAGGTCGTTTTTTCAAAGGTTACCGAAGCAATCATATCACCTCCTCCTTTGAAAGGCTGCATGGATTCCAGCAACTTGGCTTTACCATAGAGGATGCCTATTCCTGTTGGGCCGCATAATTTGTGACCAGAAAAAGCATAGAAATCACAATCCAGATCTTGCACATCGACTTTCATATGGGGAGCAGCTTGTGCGCCATCGATCAAAACCGGTACGCCTTGCTGGTGGGCAAAAGCAATCATGCTTTTAATCGGATTGATGGTGCCCAGTGCATTCGATACATGCGTTAATGCAACAAAGCGAGTTCGAGGATTAAATAGCTTTTCATATTCATCAACTAATAGCTCGCCCGCGTCATTAATCGGTACGACACGAATGGTTGCACCTTTTTCTTCCGCCAGCATTTGCCATGGCACAATGTTTGAGTGATGCTCTAGGTTCGTTAAAATAATTTCATCACCACTCTGAATAAACTTGCGACCATAACCATGCATCACTAGATTAATGGCATCTGTTGTACCGCTGGTAAAGATGATTTCTCTATCTTCACGTGCATTGATAAAATGCTGCAAGGTGCGTCGGGCCGTTTCATATTCCCGTGTGGCTATCTCAGATAGGTAGTGCACTGCCCGATGGATATTAGCATGCTGAGTTGTTTGATACCGTATCAGACGATCAATGACTGATTGAGGCATTTGACTTGATGCAGCGTTATCCAGATAAACAAGTGGTTTATCGTTTACTTTGAGATTGAGAATGGGAAAATCGGCACGATATCGTGCTGCCAACTCTGAAGTTGGGGAAGTATTCATGTCTAGTAATGCATCAACAATTTTCATGTTTCAAGATATCTGTGTTCTTGCAAGGACGACTTCTTCGAGTTGCCTTTTAAGGGAAGAAATAGGAATACGGTCAATAACTTCGCCACCAAATGCATAGGTTAGCAAATTACGTGCTGCCAAATCAGACAGACCGCGGCTCTTTAGGTAGAAAATTTCTTCTTTATCGAGTTGGCCTACTGTGGCGCCATGCGCGCATTTGACATCATCAGCGAATATTTCAAGTTGTGGTTTGGTATCAATACGGGCTTTATTGGTCAGTAAAAGATTGCGGCTTAATTGTGCTGAATCCGTTAACTGAGCATACGGGCGTACCATGATTTTGCCATTAAATACCCCATGTGCCATGCCATCAACAATACATTTATGGAGCTGCCGACTCTTGCCATGCGGTTTCGCATGATCGATAAATGTATGAGTATCGGCGAGCTGACGTTCAGAAATCAATATCAATCCATCTGTAGCGCATTCAGCGCCTTCACCTGACAATATCACATTCAGGTTATAACGGGAAATAGAGGCTCCTAACGTTATGCTGACTGAATGGTACCGGCTTGCATGAGCAAGGGATACCGTACAATTCCCAATATGGAAAGCCTGCTGGTTATCCCGCTGAACACGAGTATGATTGATGTGCGCACTATCGGCAAGATTCATTTCAACGACTGAGTTCGTCACATAAGAAGCTGCTTCAGTAGTAATATAATCCTCAATAATTGTCGCATGACTACCCGCTTCGGCGATCAGTAGACAGCGAGGATAACTGGTAACTTCAGTTTGCCTGGATATGAACAGCAAATGAATAGGCGTTGTTACTGACTTATTCGTCGGAATAATGATACAGGCGCTATCCCGAAGAAAAGCAGTATTTAACGCCGTGAACACATCATTCTTAAATTCTGCCAACTTACCAAGGTAACGAGCAATCGTATCCCCATGAGTAGGAAGAAGCGATGACAAATTGCCAATAATTGCACCTGAATCATGAGCAATATGTGATAACTCGGGGACAAATTGACCATCTACAAATACCAGCCGACAGCTGGCTTCTTCGAGATAGTAATGTTTAATATCCGAGAGCTGTATTTTGAATGTTGTCGGGGCTACCGGATAAGGCAGCTGACTAAGGGGCGAAATATCAGTAAAACGCCATTCTTCATCTTGAGTTGTCGGTATCCTAAGTGCACCAGCACTATCCATCGCGTTTGCGCGAAGCTGATCAAGCCACGATGAAGTTGATGGTTTCTGCCATGACTGAACAAGGTGGTCGAGGTAGCTAGGGCTAGTCGCTGTACTCATGGCCGTACTCCAGCGGTGTTACCACGGTCATCGGTATTGATCCAATCATAACCATGAGCTTCCAGTTCCTTGGCAAGCTCTTTACCGCTTGTTTTGATGATTCGTCCAGCTTCCATCACATGAACATAATCAGGCACGATATAATCAAGCAAGCGTTGGTAATGCGTCACCAAAATAGTAGCATTATCTTTATTGGTAAGCTGATTTACACCATTAGCTACAATCCTGAGCGCATCAATGTCGAGCCCTGAATCTGTTTCATCCAGAATGGCGAGTTTTGGCTCAAGTAATGCCATTTGTAAAATCTCATTACGTTTCTTTTCTCCACCTGAGAATCCTTCATTGACGCTCCGATCCAGGAAATCTGGACTCATTTCGAGTAATTTCATTTTTTCGCGTACAAAATCATCAAATTCAAGCGGGTCAAGTTCTTCTTTGCCATGCTGGGACTGAACTGTGTTGTATGCTAACCGCAAGAATTGATTATTAGCGACGCCTGGTATTTCGATCGGATATTGAAATGCAAGAAATACACCGGCACGAGCACGTTCTTCAGGTTCAAGATCAAAAAGATTTTGATCGTTGAAGATAATCGTTCCGGCAGTGACCTCGTAAGCAGGGTGGCCAGCAAGAATTTTAGCAAAAGTACTTTTACCAGATCCATTGAGTCCCATGATGGCATGAACTTCTCCACTCTTGACCGTCAGATCAACGCCTTTCAGTATCTCAATACCATTTACATTAGCATGTAAGCCACGTACTTCAAGGAGTGTTTTACTGTTCTGATTGATCATCCGACACTCCCTTCTAATTTAAAACTGAGTAATTTGGTTGCTTCAACTGCAAATTCCATAGGCAACTGTTGAAAAACTTCTTTACAGAATCCGTTGATAATCATTGATACAGCTTCTTCAGTATCAATCCCGCGTTGTAAAAAATAAAAAAGTTGATCCTCACCAATCTTTGAGGTAGAGGCTTCATGCTCAACTTTAGCGCTATTATTATTGACCTGGATATAAGGAAATGTATTTGCGCTGCATTGATTACCAATGAGCATCGAATCACATTGTGAATAGTTGCGTGCATTCTCGGCTGTAGGCGCAATTCTTACCAAGCCGCGATAGCTACTATTGGAGTTTCCCGCTGAAATACTTTTACTAATAATAGTGCTACGCGTATTTCTTCCGATATGAATCATTTTGGTGCCAGTGTCGGCTTGCTGATAATTATTGGTAACAGCGACTGAATAGAACTCTCCCACAGAATTTTCACCACGTAAAATACAGGAAGGGTACTTCCAGGTAATAGCAGATCCAGTCTCAACTTGCGTCCAGGAAATGCGCGAATTAGCCCCTTTCGCCAGCCCACGTTTAGTAACAAAATTATAAATACCGCCAATGCCTTTTTCATCTCCTGCATACCAGTTTTGAACAGTCGAGTATTTAATTTCGGCATTATCCAGCGCAATCAGCTCAACGACGGCTGCATGTAATTGGTTGGTATCAAATTTGGGTGCAGTACATCCTTCCAGATAAGAAACCGAAGCACCTTCTTCAGCAATAATGAGCGTACGCTCGAATTGTCCTGATTCTTCAGTATTGATACGAAAGTAAGTTGACAAATCCATTGGGCATTTAACGCCCTTTGGGATAAAACAAAATGAGCCATCGGTAAATACTGCTGAATTAAGAGCTGCATAGAAATTATCGCCAACTGGTACGACAGTTCCAAGATATTTTTTAACTAATTCTGGATGAGTTTGAACAGCTTCAGAAATCGAACAAAAAATGATCCCGACTTCGGCGAGTTTTTCTTTATAAGTCGTTGCAACGGATACACTGTCAAAAATGACATCCACAGCAACCCCCGCTAACGCTGCTCGTTCATGCATGGGTACGCCGAGTTTCTCAAATGTGCGTAGCAACTCGGGATCTACTTCATCCATACTTGCTAACTTTTTCTTCGGCTTAGGCGCTGAGTAATAACTAATTGATTGAAAATCAATTTTTGGGTATTCGACATTTTGCCAACGTGGTTCAGACATGCTGAGCCATTTTTCATAAGCTTGCAATCTGAATGTGAGCATCCATTCAGGCTCATTTTTCTTGGATGAAATCAATCGAATGATTTCTTCGTTAAGTCCTTTGGGTGCAATATCTGATTCTATTTCTGTGACGAAACCATGCTTGTAAGGCTGGTTTACAAGATTTTGTAGTACAGCACTCATTTTTATATATTTTCCTTAGACTCTTCAGGTATTTTGAGGCTGAAGCTCTCACCACAGCCGCATGTATTTCCAACATTTGGATTGTTGAACTTGAAAGTACTATTTAGACCTTCTTTGACAAAATCTATCTCTGATCCATCAAAATAAGATAGGTTATCTCGTTTTACGACTATTCTTGCGTTATGCGACTCGAAGAGCTGATCTTCTTCTTTCATTTCATCAACATAATCAAAGATATAAGTAAAACCAGAGCAACCGGATTCTTTTATATCTATCCGTAGAGCCAATCCTTTACCACGCTTTGTGAGTTGCTGCTGGATTTGTTTGGCTGCACGTTCTGTCAATGTGATAGGCATAATTTTTCTCTATAAATTAATTAAAACTAAAATGCTGCTTCACGCATATCGTACAACTTGACAACGGCTTGCTCGCGTTGCTGATCGCGTTGTTTCTGCTCATCGACCAATTGCTTTAATGTTACGCTGCCAAGATAATTGAAAATAATGTCATTGAGTTCTGCCCATAGATCATGAGTCATACATTTGCCATCATTCAGACAATTTTCTTTTCCACCACATCGCGTGTTATCAATGGGTTCATCGACAGCAAGAATAATATCTGCAATAGATACTTGGTCCAGACTTTTAGCTAGGCAATAGCCACCGCCAGGACCACGCACACTATCAACAAGTTCGCGGTGGCGTAATTTTGCAAACAATTGTTCAAGATATGATAGTGAAATTTTTTGACGCTGACTGATATCGGCAAGTGTGACAGGTCCATTGCTGTGCTGCATCGCGAGATCCAATAGTGCTGTCACTGCGAATCGTCCTTTCGTTGTCAGTCTCATACCAGATTCCTTAATACAATAAAAGTTGGGTAAATAAGAGTTAATTAGGGTTTGTTGTAAATAATACTTGATTATTTTTGTCAACTATATAATACCTGACTGAACTAGTCAACTATAGCAAGCTATGATTTGCAATCTTTAATGAAGTTCAATAAATGAGCTTCTTATTTTGCAAAAAATGAATACACATTATGCCCCAGTTAAATCAATGGGTTATTGCTTTTGTTCAATATTCAATATTATTATTTAAGCCAATCTAGTTAAATTCTGCACTACCATGAAAATTTTTTCCTCACTACTGCAATAAAATTTTCAAAGTGGAGTGGAGATCTTTTTAATTGTTATAAACAAACTGTATGCTTTGCCTGTCTGCCGCTTCGTAAATTACCTCTGCATCAATGGTATCGTGCTTGCCTTTATGGCTTTTGCGTTACTGCAATACGCGCTCAGTTGCTATTAATTTCACTTCATGTACCAGTTCACCTGGCTCCTGCGTGAATAATGACTACCTGAGTAGGCCTCAAGGCCTATCGTGCAAAAGGTTATATTTTCTGCCCAAATAAGAAATTACTTTTTGTCTTGTCGTGGAGCCTTTACCAAGTACTATATAGTCATGGACACCAAGTATTATGCGCATGCATAATATTTTGAACAGTCCACATCACACATTTAATATAATTTTGTTAATATTTTTGGCTCACTAGAAGCAGGATCGGCCATTTCTAAAAATAATAATAAATTACATGAATTTTTTTATGGACTCATTGGAATCTCTGCGTAGGTGAAAGTATTCCGTTACAATTGTCTCTATGTCATTAATTAAGCCAATCAGCAAAAATAATCATGATATAAAGTTTTTACAGGGGAATATTATTCTCGTAGGTATGATGGGTGCCGGAAAAACTACGATTGGTAAGTTGCTGGCAAATTACATGGGTAAAACGTTTCTGGATTCCGATCATGAAATTCAACAGCGTACTGGTGTTAAGATTCCTTTGATTTTTGAAATTGAAGGAGAGGCTGGGTTTCGTAGACGTGAAACGGAAGTGTTGCATGAGCTGGTGCAAGCAGAGAATGTAGTGCTGGCTACTGGTGGGGGGGCGGTGCTAAGTGCTGAAAATCGTGCCTTATTAAGACAACATGGTATCGTAGTTTATTTGAGCGCATCCGTGAATGAACTGCAACGAAGAACACGCACTGATAAAAATAGGCCGTTACTTCAGACTGAGGATTTGCATGCCAGATTGACAGAGCTTCATGCTCAACGCGATGCCCTTTATCGAGAGGTAGCACATATCATCATAGATAGCGGAAAACAAGGTGTGCGATCTCTAGTACAACGGCTCGCTCGAAAGCTGCTTTTCTTCAAAATGAAGAAACTCCGAGCTGATGCGTTAAATCGGAAAAAGAACGTGATCAAGGCTTACCAACCGAATAATTATGAATCTTAAAAGGGATGAGTTCTTCCCATTAGTTATGTTATATGAATGATATGCAAACTGTTAAGGTGGCCTTATTTTCTTCCGAACAGGACCGAAGTTACCCCATTTACATTGGTAATGCATTATTAGAGCAGGTAGATTTGTTATTGCCTCATTTGCCACAGAAACGGGTGGCAATTGTCACTAATACCACTGTAGCCCCTCTTTATTTAGATCAATTTCGTAGGGCACTAGAGCGGCATGGGATCTGTTCCGTTGCAATTATTCTGCCTGATGGTGAAGATCATAAAAACTGGCAGACATTGAATTTGATTTTTGACGCATTATTGGAGCAACGCTGTGAGCGAAAAACTACCCTCATTGCGTTGGGAGGAGGGGTTATTGGTGATCTGACAGGGTTTGCGGCGGCGACTTATTTGCGAGGTGTACCTTTTATCCAAATTCCTACTACCCTCCTTGCACAAGTGGATTCTTCAGTAGGCGGTAAGACAGGTATTAACCATCCCCTTGGCAAAAATTTGATAGGAGCATTCTATCAACCGCGCATGGTGTTGACAGACAGTGCGACGCTTACCACCTTGCCTGATAGGGAATTGCGTGCCGGCATTGCAGAAGTGATTAAATACGGTCTTATACGCGATGCTGACTTTTTTATGTGGTTGGAACAGAATATAACGGGTTTAATTACACGTAATGCTGACATTCTGAATAAAGCTATTTGCCGAAGTTGCGAAATCAAAGCAGAAATTGTCGCTGCAGATGAGTGTGAGGGTGGCGTGCGGGCACTGCTTAATCTTGGCCACACTTTCGGTCATGCAATTGAAAACGCCATGGGCTATGGTGTATGGTTGCACGGTGAAGCAGTTGCTGCGGGGACTATAATGGCAGCAAATCTGTCAAAACAATTAGAATTTATCAATGAAAGTGATTTCGAACGCATATGCAGCATATTTCAAAAGATAGGACTACCAGTTAGTGCACCCAAACTTTCTCCAGATGATTACTTGAGCTTGATGAAGCTTGATAAAAAAGTAGAGGAGGGAAGAATACGTTTTATTCTACTGAAGCGTATTGGTGAGGCAATGATGAGTCATGATATTCCAGCATCAACCTTGAGAGAGACATTGCTGACTTGTATGGCTAATGAATGATTTGGCTTCTTACGCAGTATCCACTGCTAATTCGCGCGGACGTCTCATCAAAGAAGCCCCTCCTATTGGTCGAAGTGAATTTCAACGCGATCGTGACCGAATAATTCATTCAACAGCTTTCCGTCGGCTTGAATATAAAACACAGGTATTTGTAAACCATGAGGGTGATTTGTTTCGCACGCGCTTGACACATAGTCTAGAGGTGGCCCAGATTGGACGTTCAATCGCGCGGAATTTAAAGTTGAATGAGGATTTAGTTGAAGCAATAGCACTGGCGCATGATCTAGGACACACGCCTTTTGGCCATGCAGGGCAAGATGCTTTGAATGATTGCATGAAGGAATATGGTGGCTTTGAACATAATCTTCAGTCTTTAAGAGTCGTTGATGTGCTTGAAGAACAGTACGGTGCTTTTGAAGGTTTGAATTTGTGCTTTGAAACCCGTGAAGGCATTCTCAAGCATGTCGCTAGAAAGAATGTTGAAAAGCTCGGTGAAGTGGGAGAGCGTTTTTTAATTAATCAAAGACCTTCACTGGAGGCACAGCTTACCAATATTGCTGATGAAATTGCGTATAATAATCATGATGTCGATGATGGTTTACGTTCCGGTTTTATTACAATGTCGCAATTGGAAAAAATAGAAATATTTTCCAGACATTTATGGCAGGTGAAAAGAGATTATCCGAATATTGGTGGTCGACGTTTAATTCATGAAACGATACGTGGCATGATTAATAGTGTGGCAACAGATTTAACCCAACAAAGTAAAAGCAACATCGAAAATGCGCGACCAAAGGGTCTGGATGAAATACGATCAGCACCATGCTTGATTCGATTCAGCGAAAAGATAAAGCAGGAGCAGCAGGAACTAAAAAGCTTTTTGTACGATAACCTTTATCGACATTTCCAAGTAACACGCATGAGTAATAAGGCGCAACATACGATTAAAATGTTATTCAATGCATTCAACTCAGATATTCGACTGCTACCTACAGCATACCAGATTAAATTTTCTCAATATGGACATCAGGCTATTGCTGATTATATTGCCGGCATGACTGATCGTTTTGCAATTAAGGAATACCAGCGACTGTTTATCATCAGTGAAAACTAACATTCATTTTGTGTGAATAACAGCGGATTTTAGATAGCCCTATTTGTTATCTGCTATCTGATTATTAAGTTGCGTGAATACATATAGAAGAGAGGAGGAACAGAAATGCTCTGGTCAAGGATTAATTTGTATGCTTTAGGCGTGCTGATAGGGTTGCTGCATTTTTCAAACGACGCAAGGGCTAATTTAGACAATAGTGATCTGGTCAATGCAGCTACACGCGGTAATTTGTCTGAAGTAAAAGCATTGCTTTCAATGTCTGACAAAAGCCACGAAGGGCGCGATAAAGATATGGCATTGATAGGCACAGTACAGAATGGTCATGAAAATATTGTTAAACTACTGCTTGCTTCTGGCGCTGACGCAAATGTAAAGGCAAACAATGGTCGGACCGTACTCATGTTGGCTGCGCAGGATAATCGTATTGGTATCGCGCAAGCATTACTTGCTGCTAATGCAGATATAAATGCGGTTACCGACGATGGAATGACAGCATTAATGTTTGCATCGCAAAGAAATCACATAGAGATGGTGCGTCTATTGCTTGAAGCAGATAAGGATGTCAATGTCAATGCCGTGACCAACGAAGGGGTTACCGCATTGATGCTTGCATCACAAATAGGGGGCCAAGTCGTGATCCAGCACTTGCTGCAAGCAAACGCCAATGTGAATAGCCAAGCAAAAAATGGCGCAACTGCGTTAATGCTAGCCGCACAACATGGCTATCGCGGAGTGACCATGACGCTACTTGCTATGGGTGCAGAAATTGATGCTAAGGCAGAAAATGGTGCGACTGCGTTATTACTGGCCAAAAAATATGATCATAAGGGTGTCATTGAGTTACTTCAAAAAGCAGGTGCGAAATAGAGATTCTGCTGAGTAATCATCTTGTGAGCTTCTTATTAATTTATCGGCTTGGCTTTGATGGATGTATCTAACTGTAATACAACCAGAATGTTATAATTTTTATTTACTCTAAGAAGAGCGGAATGACTCAATGAATATACGTATTTTTACATTGCTAGCCTTATTGATGTTAACTCTGGCTGGATGCGGTGATGAAACCCCATCAGCAAAATCGGAGGCAGACGAAACTTGGAAAAATCTGCCCGATGAGATTACTCCTATCAATGAATTACCATCCGTATTCCAACAAGGTTTATCGCCGGAAGAAAAGGCTGATCTGCTGAAAAAAATCATGCCAATGGCAGATGATGGATTATCACCTGAAGAACGATTCCTAAAATTACGCCAAGATGCGGAAGCAGGCGATGCCGAAGCGCAGAACGCTCTTGGTTCCTTGTTCTATTCCGGAGAGGCTATCTCCAAGGATGTGACAGGAAAAATTATGGACTATGATCTGGAATCAGCTGCAGGTTGGTTTCATCGCGCTGCAGAGCAGGGGCATGCAGCCGCCCAATTTAATCTGGGCCTGTTGTACGCAGAAGGCCAGGGTGTTCCACAAGATTCCGCTAAAGCAGTGGAGTGGTTTACCAAGGCTGCTGAACAAGGCAACGTGGATGCGCAAAATAACCTGGGTGTCATGTATCTAGTAGGCGAGGGGGTCCCTAAGAATATAGATAAAGCGATTGAATGGTTTGAGAAGGCTGAGAAACAAGGCAATGAAGAAGCAAGAGAAAATCTTAAGGCTATACGTGCTGCGGGAAATTAGGCTGGTATTTTCACTTACAAAATATTGCAAAGAAGCTTGAAAGGGAATTTAGAATTAGTTACAAGAAAAGATGGTTTCTTCTAAAGGAAGCTATCCGCTACGTGACCATGCTTCTGATTCCCGTGTCAATAGCAACAAATCTCCTTAAACCGCTTTACAGGTTTAAGGAGATTTGTGACCGCCTCTAACTCAAACCCATTCATTGGTAAGACGCATCCCCCATTTCTTGAGCTGTTAGCATGAGTGTCATTGCCGCTATACCATATAAGCGCATCCTTTTATCGTGTTGTGTTGGTAATCGTTCATTGATTTTATGTTGAGGACCGAATGCCTTACTTAGAGTCTACTCAAAAAGTATTTCTCGTAATTTCATATAAAATTTATTATCCATAATATATTGCTTTCTAAAGAATATTATTCATAACAGTATATGGTTTAATAAAAATTGATCGAACTCAGGTGAGCTTGAGCTCAAATCAAGTGCAAGGGTTTCTGCATGATTTATTCAAAAACCTTGCACTTAAAAAGTGATTTTTACGATATTGTTAAATAAAAACAATTGTTTATATTTTCTGAGCAAGCTCTAATTAATCTACTTGAGTGATAGCACTGGTTATTCCATTCTTAAATCAAAACTGAATTTGTCTATTTCACCTTGTCGTATGATTGATACTGTCTGCGGCTCGCCTTCGCGCCATGTTAGATTTGGAAATGGAATTACAGCTATGCTTTTCTAATGGGTGATTTACAAGATTTTGCAAAGTTATCCAAAAAAAATTTACAGCTATTGATTGGTATGACAAGCGTGACGGATTCTTGTCTTGACGTTGTCTGTGGGGCTGTCTACTATAAAAAGTCTTTATTTAAAACTATTTTTTGACATTTTAATTTTATTACTTTAGGGATTGATTATGTCACAGTCTAAAAGAACGTTGTTTGGTCCTTTAACGTCATTCTTGCTATCCGGTTTGCTAGTTGGCCAGGGAATGACTGTTACTGCTGGCCAACAAGATGATCGTCATGAGCCTGGCAGAACAACCTATGCTCATTTCAACAAAGGTGGGCAGCTGCTCACACCCAGGAATTATCGTGAATGGATTTTCATTGGCGCACCTGTGACACCAAAAGATATGAACGATGGCAATCCCGCATTTCCTGAGTTTCACAATGTATATATTGATCCCGTTAGCTGGGCACACTGGAAGCAAACTGGAAAATTTCGTGATGGGACGATTATCGTTAAGGAATTAGTAAGCGTCGGTGCCGAAGAGGCGGCCAGTGGCAATGGTTATTTTCAAGGGGAATATCTTGGTATTGTTGCGACCGTCAAGGATTCCAAGCGTTTTGCTGATAGACCTAACAATTGGGCATACTTTGGCTATGATAGCTATAAAAGCAAGAGCGCGGCTCCCCAACCTGATGAATCTTGCAACGCTTGCCATAAAGAAAATGCTGCTGAAGACAACGTGTTTACCCAATATTACCCAGTATTGCGCGCTGGCAAGCCTGAGAAGTAAGTAAAGTAACCTGGTAAGGTGATGGCTAGGAGAGAAGGGTTGCAAAGACTGCGGTAGTCATCTAAAGGTTTTAGAAAAAAGGGTATTTTATTCCCAGCACTTCTTAGTGCAGGATGACTTGCCCTTTCTTTTTCATAAAGCTTTAAGAGATATTCCTGCGGTTTGTTTGTATTCATGCAGTTGTTTTTTTAATTCTATTATTTCTCATCACAAATTAATTACAGGTAAGCCGCTAACCATATCAATAATAGGGCCGGAGAAGTCGACAAAGTTCATTTTGACTAAAATTATAGTAATATGCAGATTCTAAAACAGAAGGTAGCTCATTAATGAAAACTCATCAAGCAAATGGAAAAATTTTGGCGCCAGAACTTCAGACAGTGGGTTGGTTGAATACACCTCAACCTATTACACTCGCTTCATTGCGGGGCAAAGTGGTGTTACTCCATGCTTTTCAGATGCTGTGCCCAGGTTGTGTGCAAATGGGTATTCCCCAGACGCAAAGAATATTTGAAGAATTCAATCCAGATCAGATTGCCGTGATTGGTCTTCATACGGTCTTTGAGCATCATTCAGTAATGGGCCGTGAGGCGCTTGAAGTATTTGCTTATGAGTACCGGTTGCGTTTTCCGATTGGGATCGATAAGCCGAATGATCAGCATGTCATTCCGCACACCATGATGACTTATCAGATGCAAGGCACACCTACGACAATTCTGATCGATAAGACCGGTCATCTGCGCATGCATAAATTTGGCCATGTCAGTGATTTTATATTGGGGGTATCAATAGGTACTTTGCTTGCAGAAGAAGTGGATGAAACCGAACAGCTACAACCTGCTCAAAGCAAGCAGAATGAGGCTGAATCTTTAGGTTGTGGGCCGGATGGTTGTGCAGTTTAATGGCATGAGTTTTAGTAAATTCTTCCTGCTGACCTCAATTAGAGAGGTAGGAAAGTAAATTTCAGAAGTCTGATTTGGCAGGCTGTTGAAAAAACTATCTATGTTACCTCTACGGTGTTAAAAAACGGTCTGACAGCATAGTTATCAAGCATAAACTCCGCTTTTTTTGCCTATCATCGATTGGTTCGAATGTGTTTTCAACAGCTTATTAGCGTAGTAATCCGCTAGAGGCGGCAAGGCGCGCAGAAGAAACAAGCGGCGTCAGAGCTTGAGGAGTAAAGTTGGAATGTCGCGCTGGAGAAGACCGACCCATCACTGGTGCTAATCCGCCCGTTTTTTAGCGTGGTCATGGGTCACGTCGGCGACATTGGTGAGTCCGTGGCAACGGACATCCCGTTTGAAAGAGTGAGTACAACGACGTACCTGAACCAGCGCGACATTCCAATAGAGATAATGGAGGATGTCATGGCAAAGTTCAAGCGAAGTAAATTGGAGTTAATCCATCCGAATGCAGCGGGGATTGATATTGGCTCTGCGAGCCATTTTGTGGCGGTACCGCCGGATCGAGATAACAAGCCGGTAAGGGAATTCAAGAGTTTCACCGCAGACCTGAATGGTTTAGCGGACTGGTTAGAGGCCTGTGAAATTGACACTGTGGCAATGGAATCGACGGGGGTATACTGGATTCCACTGTATGAACTTTTGGAGTCGCGCGGGCTGACTGTGTATCTAGTAAATGCGCGGCACGTTAGAAATGTTTCTGGCCGGAAGTCGGATGTACTGGACTGCCAATGGTTACAGCAACTGATGAGCTTTGGGTTGATGTCTGGCGCATTCCGTCCGAAAGATGAGATATGTGCACTACGAGCCATATCTCGTCAACGCGATATGCTGATCCGTTATCAGGCGCGACATGTGCAACATATGCAAAAGGCTCTGGCGCAAATGAACATACAATTGGCGAACGTGATTTCGGATATTGTGGGCGAAACCGGTCAAAAGATCGTTCGTGCCATCATTACTGGTGAGAGAGATGGGCACATCCTGGCGAATCTCAAGAGCAATCGCATCCGGGCTGGCAAAGACGAGATTGAGAAATCGTTAGTCGGGAATTGGCGGGAAGAACACCTGTTTGCACTCAAGCAAGCGATGTCACTCTATGACGCCTACAGCGAACGACTCACCGAATGTGACCGGCAGCTTGAAACCATGCTGGCGGCACTTCAGGTGCACAAGGTAGAGATCTGCCAGAAGAAGCGCCGCTCCAATGTCAAGAACGCTCCCAAATTTGATTTGCGTGCCCATCTGATTGGCATGTGTGGGGTTGATTTGACGCGAATTGACGGCATCGAAGTGATGACTGCGATGAAAGTCCTGAGTGAAGTGGGCGCTGACATGAGCAGGTTCAAGAGTGCGAAGCAGTTTGCCTCGTGGCTTGGGTTGTGTCCTGGAACAAAGATATCGGGCGGAAAAGTGCTATCGGGGGCAAGCAAGCGCACAGCGAACCGTGCGGCTCAGGCACTGCGCATGGCGGCAGTTTCATTGAAATCCAGCCAGTCTGCACTGGGTGCCTATTACAGAAGATTATGTGGCAGACTCGACAAGGCAAAGGCAATCACAGCGACAGCACACAAACTGGCGCGCTTGATCTACACGATGCTAACGAAAGGAACCGAGTACGTCGATAAAGGGCAGGAGTACTATGAGGAGCGATATCGTCAACGCGTGTTGCATCATCTGACTGTTCGCGCTCGGAAGCTGGGGTTTAATCTTACCCCTGTTCCTGAGGCTACTTAATATTTGCTGTAAAATCATTGTGTTACATTTGTTTCTTGAAAGAAAGTATCTTTCCATTTACGAATTTCTGTAAAAACACTGAGCGGGTCTGACAGTATTTTTCTGGAATGTTGATTAGCTGCGTGAATGATGGCTGACTGGTTACATCGCAAAAAAGGGTTCGTCGCTTTTTCGATGGCCAATATTGAGGGCAGTGTGGGTATATCGTGCTTTCTTTGCTCTTCTACTTCAATTACGCGTTGAGCTAAGGCTGGATTGCTGGCATCGATAGCGCTTGCAAATCGGATATTAGACAAGGTGTACTCATGCGTGCAGTAGACAAGCGTTTCATCAGGTAAGCTGGCAAGTTTCTGGAGTGAAGCATACATCTGTTGTGCAGTACCTTCAAAGATACGTCCACAGCCACAGGCAAATAGAGTATCGCCACAAAACAGCGATTTTCCGCCATAATAAGCAATGTGACCTGCTGTATGACCAGGTATATCCAATACGGCCAAATCGAGCGATAGTTCCGAGAGATGAACCACATCACTTTCTTTAAGGCCATGCGTAAGTCCTGGGATGTTTTCATTTGCAGGGCCATATACTGGCATAGTATAGGACTGCAATAATGTCACATTGCCACCAGTATGATCGTTATGGTGGTGTGTATTGAGAATAGCGATAGGTTGCAATTTCTGCTGCTGAAGATAGGCTAACACGGGGGTTGCACTTCCTGGATCGACAATGGCAGCATAATGCTGGTTATGAATTACCCAGATATAATTGTCTTTGAAGGCGCGAACAGGGTAAATATTGAGCATGGTGTTTTTCTCGGTTTAATAAAAAAATATTTATGAAAAGGCTGAGTGCTAACAGCATCATAACGCTCTCTCTGCATGCTCGGACTATGCAGAAATGGTTTGAAACCTCGCTCGGCCAATATTTGCTTGAGGAGGAGCAAAGCTATTTTGATCAAGCGGTTATTAATATTTTTGGTTATAACGCTTTGCAAATTGGTTTTCCTCAATTGAATTTTTTATGTGCTAACCGTATCCCTTATCAATTTCGTCTTGGCATTAGTCCTGGTGCATCCTTTTATGCGTTACCAGATTTCCTGCCTATCGAAAGTGGCAGTATGGATCTGGTATTATTGCCGCATATACTGGAATTCAATTCTAATCCACATCAGATTCTGCGCGAAGTACATCGTGTATTGATGCCGGAAGGACATGTCCTGATCAGCGGTTTTAACCCATTCAGCCTTTGGGGGGTGACTCGGTATTGGAAAACAGTAAGAAATGAATTTCCCTGGTATGGCCAATTCATCGCATTACCTCGTCTTAAGGATTGGTTGAAACTGCTCGATTTTGAGATTGTTGGAGGGCGACTCGGCTGTTATGCCCCTCCTTTCAGTAAAGAGAAATGGATAAAACGCTTCCATTTTATGGAGGCTGCAGGAGATCGTTGGTGGCCAATTTCCGGAGGAGTTTATTTCTTGCACGCGGTCAAGCAAATCCATGGCATGCGTATAATTAAACCTTGTTGGGAAAATAAGCTGTCTACCAAAAGAAAAATTGTGCCAGCGACGCAAAAATTCAAAAATACTGTAAAGTAAGTGTAATTCCCTTTCTTAATTAAAAATGACGCGAAGGCGAGCTGCAGGCAGTATCAACCATATGGCAAGGTGAAGCCGATAAAGTCAGTTTTGATTGAGAAAGGGAATAATTATGCTCGACAACTAATCATACAATAAATATAAAGTAGTAGTTATGAATATGCACGATGCTGCATGCGTAGTGGAAATATTTACGGATGGTGCCTGTAAGGGTAATCCGGGCGTAGGGGGATGGGGCGTTTTGCTGAAATACCAGGCAAGTACATGGGAATTATGTGGTGGTGAAGCAAGCACGACTAATAATCGGATGGAATTGATCTCGGCAATTCGTGCCTTACAAGCGTTAGCATCGCTGCCTATTTCAAGGCAATCCTGCAAAATACACCTCTATACTGATTCACAGTATGTACAGAAAGGTATCAGTGAATGGATATATGCCTGGAAAAATCGGGGCTGGCGTACTGCTGATAAAAAGCCAGTTAAGAATGAAGAATTGTGGAGAGAACTTGATCATTTGTCACAGCAATATCAAATTGAATGGTGCTGGGTACGCGGGCATATGGGACATGAGGGTAATGAGCGAGCAGATGAACTGGCTAACCAGGGAGTAGCATCTGTCATCACAAGAAAAGAAAGCTCGGGCGATAAGGTAAATAGCTGATGCGTAAAGTTTTTATTGATACTGAAACCACTGGTTTAGACCCTAAATTGGGCCATCGAATTGTTGAGATAGCGGCCGTCGAAATGTATAACCGGCAATTGACGGGTCGTCATTTTCATTATTACTTGAATCCTGAGCGGGAAAGCGAAGCAAGTGCGCTGCAAATACACGGTTTAACCAGCGAGTTTCTGCAGGACAAACAAAAATTTCGTGATATTTGTGCTGTTTTTCTGGATTTCATTGAAGGTGCGGAGCTTCTTATTCACAATGCACCGTTTGATGTAGGATTTCTTGATCATGAATTAGGGCTGGTCAAGCAACTACCACTAAAAAATTACTGCTCTGAGATCACCGATACACTTGTTATTGCCAAGGAGATTCATCCAGGTAAGCGGAATAATTTGGATGCCTTATGTGAGCGCTATCAAATCGATAATTCGAAGCGCACCTTACACGGTGCATTAATGGATGCAGAGCTTCTGGCCGAGGTTTATTTAGCTATGACCAGAGGGCAGGAAAGTTTGTTGATGGAATTGGATATCACGCCCTTACCCATTGACTCGGCAGTCATTGCTGAGAATTTGCATTTAATAATATTGCCTGCCGGTGAGAAGGAGCTTGAATTGCACTCGCAGCAGCTTGAGAATATTGATAAAGAAAGCAAAGGAAAGTGCTTATGGAAGCATGTGGCGTTCAGCTCATAGAAGAGCGAGGTGGAATGCACCTCCATAAGTCAGGAGTGGTCATCAACTATTTTAAATAGCGCTTTTATGACATTGTTAAGTACTGACTTTTCTTCGCAGGGCTTTAGTCGCAAGCGTTTTACCTAAATCCCAAACTGCAGCAGGGCCGCGATGTGCATCATGAATAACAGACTTGGTCGCATCTATTATCCACTTGATATCGGATTCTGTCAGTATGAGTGGTGGAATAAACTTGACGATATTCATACCGTGCCCGGCTACCTGGGATAGAATGCGATGCCGGGAAAATAAGGGGACGGTAATCATTTGCGAGAATAATCCCTTGTTAGTCGCTTCTAACATTTTCCAGGACATTCTAAGAGACAGGCTATGTGGTTCAGTAAATTCTAACGCAATCATCATACCTTTTCCTCGAATTTCCTTCAGACATTCATATTCTCCGACAAGAGGCTGCAGTGCATCAATAATAGCTTGCCCGGATTGAGCAGATTTTTCGATCAGATTCTCTGATTTTAGTACCTCTAAAGTAGCCAATCCAGCGGCCATGGCAAGGTTACTTTTGCCGAAAGTGCTGCCATGAACGACAGCGCGGTCCATGCGATTAAAAACACGATCAAATATCCATTCTTTACAGACCAGTGCGCCAACAGGAATGAACCCTCCTGATAGCGCTTTTGCCATACAAAGTATATCCGGGGTGATTGACCAGTGTTCTACAGCCCACCATTTACCAGTACGTCCCAAACCCGTTTGTACTTCATCCGCTATAAATAATGCTTCATGACGCCGGGTTAGCTCAGCCGCTTGCGGCAAGTAATGATCATCTGGTATCCAGACGCCATGTCCTTGGATCGGCTCGGTTATAAAGGCGGCCACATCTTTCTGGGAAAGTGCTCTTTCCAAAGCAGCGAGATCTCCAAAAGGTACTTCAATAAAATCCGGCACTAGCGGGCCAAATCCTTGTTTATAGTGAGTATCTCCGGTAGCAGAAAGTGAGCCGAGGCTAAGACCGTGATACCCTCCCCGGCAGTAAATAATTTTAGATTTACCTGTGGCATAACGGCTGAATTTGATCGCTGCTTCGACTGTTTCTGTTCCAGAGTTAGCAAAGAAAACGCGATCAAGACCTTCTGGACTAATGGCTACCAGCTTTTCTGCTAATATGCCTGACAGTAACGAGACGTCGAGTTGCACCAAATTGGGAAGATCTGCGCTAAGAACGTCTTTCAGTGCTTGGACAATTTGAGGATGATTGCGCCCTAAGGAGAATACTCCGAAGCCGCTTAGTAAATCAAGATAGCGATTGTCTTGATCATCAAAAAGATAAGCGCCTTCAGCCTTTACATAATGACGATCAAAGCCTATTGTTTTTAACACCTTTACCATCTGACTATTGAGATAGAGATCGTGTAAGGTGAAATTTTCTCTGCCGCGTTGTCGAATGAGTTCCTGGATATTCATAAACCAAGCTCCGTGACAGATTTGCATTCGAAAAATTGAAAAAACATGTTTGAACCTTATGGGATCAGATAGGCTTTTAGTTTACCGGTCCTGCGTTGAAGTTTTAAATCCGGATGGATATGACAGAAAAAATAATATGAATGTATCTGATATTCAGATTAAAAAATTAGGAAAATATGAGATCTAGGATAATAGTTCATTGTGAGCATTCAAAGTGCTTTCTTTGGAGAATCATAACATTATCCTTGTCTAATTATGAAACTGTCAATACTAAAGTGTTATAAAATGAAATCAATTAAATATTGAGGGCTGAGTGGAATGCGCCAGCTGATTTAGTCAATCATAACATCTTGTCTTAAGCGCTCTTTTTCAGAATCAATATATATTTTTTGTTAGAATAGTGCTTTATTTTGATTTGTTAATTTTGTGGAGTATTTAATGGCTGTTGAGAGAACGTTATCGATTATTAAGCCGGATGCAGTTGCAAAAAATATCATTGGCCAGATTTATTCGAGATTTGAGCAGGCGGGGTTAAAAATTATCGCAGCACGTATGGCACATTTGTCTAAAAGGGAAGCTGAGACTTTCTATGCAGTTCATCGTGGGCGTCCTTTTTTCAATGATTTAGTGGAATTTATGATTTCTGGACCTGTCATGGTTCAGGTGCTTGAAGGAGAAAACGCTATCAGTAAGAACCGAGAATTGATGGGAGCAACCGATCCTAAAAAAGCTGAAAAAGGAACTATCCGTGCTGATTTTGCCGAGAGTATCGATGCAAATGCGGTGCATGGCTCGGATGCAGCTGAGACGGCAGCAGTGGAAATTGTCTGTTTTTTTCCTACTTTGGATGTTTATTCACGCTAAATAATTTGCAGCCAAGATAGCTTTGCGTATGAATATGGCTATTAATTTACTTGATTTTGATTCGGCTGGCCTCACGCGTTTCTGCACGGATATGGGAGAAAAACCCTATCGTGCGAAACAGTTGCTGCGCTGGATTCATCAACTGGGCATATCGGATTTTTCTGAGATGAGTGACCTGGCAAAAGCATTTAGAGAGAAACTCGCTGCCCTTTCCATCATTCGCTCACCTGAAGTTATTAATGATCATGTTGCTGCAGATGGTACCCGTAAATGGTTGTTGTCAACGGGTGCAGGAAATGCTGTCGAAATGGTTTTCATTCCTGAGGTTAATCGTGGCACGCTGTGCATTTCCAGTCAGGTGGGATGCGCCCTTGCATGCAGTTTTTGTTCAACGGGCAAGCAGGGGTTTAACCGTAATTTGACGGTGGCGGAAATCATCGGCCAGTTATGGTGGGCAAACAAAATGCTCAAAACTGAAAAAACTCATGAAACTTCTTTTATGTTAGAAAATTCTACCAATGGAAGGATACCTCATCAGGAAAAAAATATAGGTCGGGCTATCAGTAATGTCGTGCTGATGGGTATGGGTGAGCCATTGGCTAATTTTGAGAATGTCGTCACTGCGCTGGGCTTGATGTTGGACGACAACACTTATGGATTATCTAGGCGAAAAGTCACTGTCAGTACTTCCGGTCTGGTACCTGCAATGGATCGGTTGCGCGAGCGCTGTCCCGTTGCTTTGGCGGTTTCTTTGCATGCGCCGAATGATGCTTTGCGTGATCAGTTGGTGCCCATTAATAAGAAATATCCCATCAAAATGTTATTGGCTGCATGTGAACGCTATCTCCAGGCTGCACCTAGAGATTTTGTGACATTTGAATATGTCATGCTTGATGGTGTGAATGACAGTATTGAACATGCCCATGAATTGGTGCGGCTGGTGAAAAAAATTCCCTGTAAATTGAATTTGATTCCGTTCAATTCATTTGCCGAATCAGGCTATAAGCGATCCTCACCAGAAGCGATACGAATTTTTCGCGATGTGTTGCTGCAAGCAGGTCTCATAACTACAGTGCGTAAAACACGCGGTGACGATATCGATGCAGCGTGCGGCCAATTGGCTGGCCAGGTGCTGGATAAAACCCGGCGGGTAGATCGCAGTATTACGAAGATAGCTGGATGAAAAGGGTGTTGGCGGGTTTGCTGGGAGTGTTTGCTGGCGTAGTCACAGGATGTGCCCAGCTATCTGTGAAAGAGATGGAGCAAGCTGCAGAAGAAACAAGAAATCGAACTCAACAAAGTGTCAAGATTCATACCGAACTCGCCGGACAATATTACAGTCGTGGTCAGTACAAAGTCGCTATAGAAGAAGCTGAAATCGCATTACGAGCAAACCCGGACTATGCACCTGCTTATAATGTACTCGGCTTGGTCTATATGAATTTGCACGAAGATGGGCTTGCACGCTGGAATTTTGAGCGTGCACTTAAAATAGATCCTAACGATTCTGACGTACACAATAATTTTGGGTGGTTTCTTTGTCAGCGCCATCCTGAAGAAGTGGCTCTGGCAATGGATCATTTTATGAGTGCAACTAGAAACTCCCTTTATGAAACGCCTGAAAAAACATATTCGAATGCCGGAATTTGTGTGCTAAAACGTAATGAATTTGCACAAGCTAAAGCTTTTTTCCAGAAAGCCTTGGTGATTCGCCCCAACTACCCACTGGCAGTACTTGGGTTAATCGAGATTGATTTCAGACGTGGAAATCTTAAAACAGCTAAATCAAATATTACTTCCTATATGCAAACTTATTCGCTTTCGCCAGAAAGCTTATGGTTGGCCATTCAGATTGAACGTACAATCGGAGATTATCAGGCTGAAGCGAGCTATGCTTTTCAGTTACAAAGACGTTTTCCTGATTCAAATGAGGCAATAGCCCTGCGGGAAGGGAGATTAAATCATGAATAATAATGATAAAGGCCAACAAAAAGTATTGGATAATAGCCTGGAAGACATCACTTCGGAAACCACTTCTTCTGATAGCAGCATTCACCCAAACATGCCCGCTCAGCTTGATGCTTGTGAAGGCGGAATGGATGCACCCGATAAGGAGTTTGCTGATCATGGAACAAATCCAGAAGAAAAACTTAATGCAAGCACAAGCACTGGATGTGGACAGTTGTTACGCGCTGAAAGATTAAAACGCGGTTTGAGTGTGGCGGAAGTGGCGAGACGATTAAGATTATCAGTGCAGCAAATCAGAGCGATAGAGGAAGAAGATTATAGTAAATTTCCTTCCAGCACATTTCTTCGGGGGTTTATTCGAAATTATGGTAGCTTGCTCCAACTTGATACGAATTCGTTACTTCGTTTATTCGCTCAATCTACTCCAGCGCTGGCTCATCAAGGCTCTGCAAAACAGGTAAAAGCCATTCCACTGGTTCCGTCGAAACGAGATGGCGGAGGGCGTGGCATATTGTTTTTGGCTATGGTCTTAATTTCGGTTCTAGTAGGCTACGGCGTATATCAGGGAGGAAATTGGAGTCAAGATGCGATCATGAGGAATAGTATGGATGCGCCTGCTTCCTTTGATTCACAGGCTGAAAATGGGCAGGTTACCATGGAATTATTGCTGCCTCAGACACTTTCAGCTCATTCACGCAGTGTAGAGCCATTAGAACCTCCAGAGAAGAGGCCAGCCGAAATAGCGCTTGCTCCGGCTACGCCTGCTGTTGCTGAGCCTGTTGTGAATGAGGCGGAGGAGAATAACGAAAAAGTACTACACTTCATTTTTTCTAAGGAATCATGGGTTGAGATAAGAGACAGCAATAAAAAAGTTATTTTTGTCAAAATGAATGGCAAGGGTACAGAGCAAGTGGTAAAAGGGATGCCGCCTCTTCATTTGGTGATTGGTAATGCGAGCGGTGTGAATCTTACGTACAATAGCAAATTAGTCGATCTAGCGCCCTATATACGAAAAGGCGACAATGTGGCTCGCTTTTCATTGGAGTAGATCTCTTATTTTGTCCATTAAATTTTTAGTTCTTTTTCAGGTTCTATAGAATGATGTCTCAAAACAATATTTCTTCACCGCGCCGCAGAAGTGTTGGTGTACGTGTGGGTACTATTACGATTGGCGGTGATGCGCCTGTCATTGTGCAATCGATGACGAATACCGACACAGCGGATGAAGTGGCTACTGCCGTACAGGTTGCCCAATTGGCGCGCGCTGGTTCAGAGCTGGTACGGATTACAGTTAATACAGCGGAAGCAGCCAAGGCCGTACCAGCGATTCGTGCAAGATTGGATGATATGGGTTGCCATGTGCCATTGGTAGGTGATTTTCATTTTAATGGTCACAAATTGCTGACAGCGTATCCGGATTGCGCTAAAGCATTAGCCAAGTATCGCATCAATCCTGGCAATGTAGGTCATGGCAGGAAGCGTGATGAGCAATTTGCCACACTGATAGAGACAGCTTGTAAATATGATAAGCCTGTGCGAATTGGCGTGAATTGGGGCAGCTTAGATCCAGAAATGCTGGCACGCATCATGGATGAAAATGCCAAATTAGCTAAGCCGCTGGATGCGGGTCAAGTGATGCGTAAGGCCCTTATTACTTCTGCGTTGGAGAGCGCTGCTAAAGCAGAAGAACTTGGACTTTCCCGCGATCACATCATATTGTCATGCAAGGTAAGTGGTGTGCAAGATTTAATAGCCGTCTATCGTGAGCTGGCAGCCCAGTGTGATTATGCGCTGCACTTGGGGTTGACAGAAGCAGGAATGGGATCGAAGGGGATTGTTGCCTCAACTGCAGCATTGTCAGTGCTGTTGTTTGAAGGAATAGGCGATACTATCAGGATATCCCTGACCCCTGAGCCTGGAGGGGACCGCGCGCGTGAAGTGATCGTAGCGCAGGAAATTCTTCAGACCATGGGTTTGCGGGCATTTGTTCCCCTTGTGGCAGCATGTCCGGGCTGTGGACGAACGACGAGTACTTATTTTCAGGAATTAGCGGAAAGTATCCAGGCTTATGTCCGAGAACAAATGATTAGTTGGCGTGAACAATATGTTGGAGTAGAAAACATGACGCTGGCGGTGATGGGATGTGTCGTCAATGGTCCGGGAGAGAGTAAGCATGCCAATATAGGGATTAGCTTGCCTGGTTCAGGAGAGAATCCAGTCGCGCCCGTTTTTGTCGATGGACAAAAAACGGTGACCCTGAAAGGTGATAACATCGCGGGTGAGTTTCGTCACATCGTTGATGAATATGTACGCACTAAGTACCAGAGAAAGTCAGTTCATGTCTAACCTGATTCAGGCTATTCGGGGGATGAATGATATCCTGCCGAAGGATACCCATCGTTGGGAGTTTTTCGAGGATACCGTACGGGATTGGTTGGCAAGCTATGGGTATCGCAATATTCGTACCCCTATCGTTGAGCAGACTGATTTATTCATACGTTCAATCGGGGCAGTGACGGATATAGTTGAAAAAGAGATGTACACGTTTGTGGACCATCTGAATGGAGACAGCCTGACATTGCGACCGGAAGGAACGGCTTCCTGTGTGCGGGCAGTGCTGGAGCATAATCTGCTTTATGCGGGACCGCAGAGATTGTATTACTATGGGCCGATGTTTCGTCATGAACGTCCACAAAAAGGGCGTTATCGTCAATTTCATCAAGTTGGCGTGGAAGCATTGGGCTATGCAGACGCTGATATTGATGCAGAGCTGATTATTATGGGCGCTCGACTTTGGCGCGAGCTGGGCATTTCAGGGGTGCGTCTGGAAATTGGCACGCTTGGAAGTACTGAATCCCGTCACATTTATCGATCAAGGTTGATTAAGTATTTTGAGCAGTATCGGGATGAGCTAGATGAAGATGCTCAGAGGCGCTTGCATAGTAATCCATTACGTATTCTCGATAGTAAAAATCCGCATATGCGCGAAATGCTGGCTGGAGCACCCAGGTTATTGGATGACCTGGATGAGGATTCACTTCAGCATTTTGAAGCATTGCAACGTGTGCTACACGAGCAAGGTATTGCTTTTGAGATAAATCCCCAACTGGTGAGGGGGTTGGATTATTACAACCGTACCGTATTCGAGTGGATCACCGATAAGCTGGGCGCCCAAGGAACGATATGCGCAGGCGGGCGTTATGATGGCTTAATCACGCAAATGGGGGGTAAACCAGCACCTGCCTGTGGGTTTGCGATGGGAATTGAACGCATTCTTGCTTTGATGAGTGAAATTGAAATTCCAAGCCCTACCACAGATATTTATGTGGTTCATCAGGGAGAGCTCGCAGCGGATTTTGCCTGGAAAGCAGCAGAATGGTTTCGTAATGAAGGGTTAAATACTATTTTACATTGCGGTGGTGGCAGTTTCAAATCACAAATGAAAAAAGCGGATAGCAGCGGTGCTCGTTTTGCGGTCATTATCGGTGATGATGAAGCAAAAGAAGGTGAGGTGAGCATCAAGCCATTGCGTGAGGCAGCAGAACAAGTAAGAGTGGGATTAGTAGAAGCGGGTCCGCTACTCAAACGAATTTAATCGTTAATTATCTAGATAAACAAAAAAATGGCAGCTTATAATCCGGAAGAGCAGGAAAAAATAGAGGGACTAACAGCTTGGTGGGCGGCGCATGGTAACACAGTCATTATCATGATGACAGCATTTATTGCCGCGATAGTCGGGACGCAGGCATGGAATTATTACCACAAACAACAAGCGCAGCAGTCTGCTGATTTATTTGCTGTCTTACAACAGCAAATTGAGCAGGGGAGTGATCCTGCCAAGATTAATGATGCGGCACATTTGTTGACAGAAGGTTTTCCTACGAGTGGGTACGCCTCACGTGCAGCACTCATTGCCGCACAGGCCAATGCGGATGCTGGCAATCAACAAGCAGCTAAAAGTAAACTGCAATGGGTGCTCGATAGGAGTAAAGAGCCAGAGCTAAAGGATATTGCACGCTTGCGCCTTGCCGGCATTTTATTGGATGAGAAAAAATATGAAGAAGCTTTGATTCTTCTGAATGCTCAGCATGGGGGGGCTTTTAGCGGGCTCTATGCTGATCTGAAAGGGGATATTCTGGCTGCATCTGGGAAAATAGCTGAGGCACGTGTTGCTTATCAACAAGCTATCGATAAATTGAGTGGTGGGAGAAGTGCCTATCAGAACATTATCCAGATGAAGCTGGATGCTTTGAGAGAAAGCAAGCAGTAAGTATTCATCAATTTGCGTTTGGAGTATCTTTTGTTACTTAGAGCAGGCACTTCTTTTTTGCGACACTTCGCATTATTTACAGCGATGATGTTACTGACTGGATGCGCAAGTATGGGTGATCTGGGTATCGGTAATATGGGTGATCTGGGTATCAGTAATTTGGTTGATCAGCTGAGTGATAAAGATGAAAACAAAGTTGATGAGAAAGAAATTGCAGCATTAAAAGCAGTACCTGAGATACCGCTATTATGGAAGCACAGTCTGAATAAGAGCAAGATCGCTGTTTTTTCTCCTATTTATGAGAATGGTGCAGTCTACGCGGCTGATGCCAAAGGCTATCTGGTTCGTCTTGACTCTGCTAATGGAAAAGAGGTTTGGCAAGTAGAGACTGAGCATAAGTTGGCAGGAGGGGTAGGGGCTGGTTATGGAACCATTCTGGTCGGAACGTTTAATGGCGAAGTGCTTGCGTTTGATGAGATGGGCCATGAGCGCTGGAAAACACGTGTAACCAGTGAAGTATTAAGCCAACCACAGATCGATAGTGATGTGGTCGTGGTACGAAGCGCAGATGGCAGGATTTTTGGATTAGATGCGGCTGATGGGAGCCGTAAGTGGGTTTATCAAGGGCCTACTCCTGCCCTGACGATGAGAAATTCTGCCGGCGCATTAGTTTATCGCGGCGCTGTGTTTGCTGGATTGGCTGGTGGCAAACTTGTGGCAATGAGTTTGTTGAATGGTAATGTAGGCTGGGAGGCGGCTGTTGCGCAACCACGCGGAGTAACAGAGTTGGAACGGATGACGGATATTGCTGGTCTACCTGTCATTGATGATCAACAAGTTTGTGCGGTGGCTTACCACGGTCGTGTCGGCTGTTTTGAAATCGCAGATGGTAATCAGATTTGGGCCAGAGACGCTTCTAGCAATGCCGGCCTTACCATGGATAGCATCAATGTTTATGTCAGTGAAGATCGTGGTGCAGTCGTTGCCTATGATAAAAGAAGTGGCGCCATGATGTGGAAACAGGCTAAACTGGGCAGCCGTAAATTATCTGCACCCTTGCTTGTTCGAGGTGAGCTTTTGGCATTGGGCGATGCGGAAGGGAATGTCTCTTTACTTAGGCGGCATGACGGCAGTTTAGTCGCACGAGCTGCTACCGATGGTGGCGCGATTTTGAGCCGTCCGGAATATATTTCTGATGGCTTTGTTGTGCAGACTTCAAACGGCGGGATTTATGCTTTTGCTGTGCAATAACGGTTGCTCATCATATAACTTTTTATAATTTTCACGATAAATTTCAGAAATGCTTTCTTCTTCACACAAGGGGAAAGCATGCACCTTTTTAGTCATTCTCATTTCCTGCAATCATGAAACCTACGCTTGTGCTGGTTGGGCGTCCCAATGTCGGTAAATCAACCCTCTTTAATCGTCTCACGCGGAGCCGGGATGCGATCGTGGCAGACATTCCAGGATTGACGCGAGATCGACATTATGGTCACGGCAAAATAGGGGATAAGCCTTATATTGTCGTCGATACGGGCGGTTTCGAACCTGTTGTGAAATCGGGTGTTTTACACGCGATGGCCCGGCAGACACTCCAGGCAGTGGATGAGGCGGATATTGTTTTATTTGTGGTTGATGGACGGCAGGGATTGACGCCGCATGACAGGATTATTGCGGAGCATTTGCGGCAAACTGGCCGAAAAATCCTGCTAGTGGTAAATAAAACTGAAGGTATGCGAACAGCTATGGTCACTTCGGAATTTTATGAGCTGGGTTTGGGAGAGCCTTGTGCGATTTCAGCAATGCATGGTGACCATGTGGGTGAGCTCATTGAGTTGGCTTTGGCTGGCTTTCTTCCTCAGCAAGAAGAAATAGAAGAGAGAGCGGAAAATTATCCCAAAATTGCTATTGTGGGACGACCCAACGTAGGCAAATCTACATTGATCAATACATTGGTGGGTGAAGAGCGTGTCATTGCCTTTGATCAACCCGGTACCACGCGCGACAGTATCTATATTGATTTTGAGTATCATCAGCATCATTATACTCTAATCGATACAGCAGGCTTGCGTCGCCGTGGCAAAGTATTTGAGACGATTGAGAAATTTTCAGTCATCAAAACGCTGCAAGCCATTGAGGAGGCAAATGTGGTGGTTCTGGTTCTTGATGCAAGAAATGATATTTCTGATCAGGACACGCATATTGCTGGGTTCATCCTGGAAACGGGAAGAGCATTGGTCATCGCCATTAACAAGTGGGATGGTCTGGATGATTATCAACGAGAAGCGATCAAACGAGAAGTGGCACGAAGGTTTGTCTTTCTTGATTATGCTAAATATCACTATATCTCTGCATTACATGGAAATGGCATAAGAGGGCTATTTCCGTCAATTAATGCTGCTTATGCCGCTGCAATGGCTGATCTGTCCACACCTAAACTGACACGCGCTTTGCAGGCAGCTGTAGCAAAACAATCGCCCCCACGCGGAGGAATGTCTCGTCCTAAATTGCGCTATGCTCATCAGGGTGGGTCTAATCCTCCCTTGATTATTATCCATGGCAGTATGCTGGATCATGTGCCAGAAACTTATCGCCGTTACCTGGAGAATACCTTTCGTGAAACTTTCCGACTGGAAGGTACCCCATTACGAGTAGAATTCAGGACGGGTTACAATCCTTATGCGAATAAAAAACCTGCACCATTGACTGAAGAAGAAGCCAGGCGAGCACATAGCCGGCGGCGGCGCAACAGGAAAAAATATGGCCGATGAGATTTATTGATATGAAAAGAGAAAGGTGGGAAGGTATGACCTCAAAGGCCAGCCATTTGTTTTAGAGTCCAATCGCGCAATGTGACATAATCTGTTTTACCAGTGCTTAAGAGAGGTATTTCATCAAGGATTAAAATGGTTTTAGGAATATTCAACTCTCCAATGCCTTGTTGTTGAGCATAGCTGAGCAGCTCATTTCGATGGGCAGAAGGGTTGGTGGTAATGAGAACCAGCTGTTCACCTTTTTTAGCATCGGGAATCTGCACGACAGCATGCGTATAAGCAGGCCACAGTTTATTGATGTATTCTTCTACCGCCGTCAAGGACACCATTTCACCGCCAATTTTGGCGAAGCGCTTAGCACGACCTTTAATAAAGAGATAGCCTTCCTCATCTATTTCGATGATGTCACCTGTGTCATGCCAACCGTTAACCGGTGGCATCACTTGCCCAGGAGAATCGATCAGGTAATACCCTTTCATGACATTAGGGCCGGAGACCAGTAATTTACCGCCATTTTCAATACCAGAAATTTTTTCCAATTGGTAGTGAATGCCCGGGATCAGCCGGCCTACTGATCCTGGACGATGGTGCATCGGGGTATTGATACTCAAGATAGGTGCTGTTTCGGTTGTACCATATCCTTCGAGAATGCGGATACCAAAATTTTCTAACCATGTTCCTCGCGTGCTTTTCCTTAATTTTTCTGCACCTGCGAATACATATCGCAGACTGCAGAAATGATAGGGATGGGCATAATGTGCATAACCAGCCAGGAAGGTATCCGTGCCAAATAAAAGGGTTGCATTCGTATCGTACACCAGTTCAGGAATAGCCCGGTAATGCAGCGGAGAGGGATAAAAAAATGTTTTTATTCCAGATAAAACAGGTAACAACATGCCGCCTGTCAGACCAAAGGAATGAAAAATCGGCAAAGCATTAAATACACTATCCGTTGGGCCAAAATCAATCACAGATGACACTTGAAAGCGGTTGGCCTGTAAATTGATGTGGCTGAGCGTTACGCCTTTAGGCGTGCCTTCAGAGCCAGAAGTAAATAGTACTACCGCAGCTGCATCGGGATCGTGTGCAGGGTGAGTAAAGTGATAAGCAAGCCGCGGCATCCGCCCGGCTACCCATCCTGTCAACTTGTGCCACCAGTGAAGGTGTTTGCGCATATCGTCCAAATAAAATATGGTGATATGTTGTGCTTGTAACCCATCGATCATGTCAGTGAATTTTGCTACTTCGATGAACTGCCTGGAAGTAATGACTAATTTGATTTGTGCTAATTGACACGCCGCCATCACATTCATTTTGCTGGCAGAGAAATTTAACATGGCAGGGATGCGACCAAAAGCTTGTAACGCAAAAAAACTGATCAATGTGCTCGTCATATTAGGCAATAACATTCCCACATTTCCCCCTGCCCGGGTAAGCTTGCGCAGCTCGTTTCCTACAATAAGACTGCCGGTAATCAATTGAGCATAACTTATTGGTTTGCGTTCAATATCTTCCGCAATGAGATATTTTTTGCCATGAATAGCGGAGGCATCCAAAAGGGACTGAAATAACGTTTGCCTGAGCTCATTGCTTTGAAACATAATGCTTGTCATGATGTCGTAGAGCTTGATTGTAGCAAGATGTGTTCGTGGTTTTCCCTGGACTTGCGGTGGAAAATCAAATGATTCTGGAGGCATGCAGGTAAGGGTGATTTTGGGAAACCACCGCATGCGGATTCTGCCCTTCAGTCGAGAGAATGGGGTGTATTGTGCACCCGAAATACTAATCGGCAGAAGCAGGGCGCCTGATTTGGCGACAATGATGACCGGGTCTTCATATATTTTCATGAGGAACCCGGTGAGCGTTAATCTACCCTCGGGAAAAATAACCACTCTCTGACCACTGCTTACTTTATCCATCAATAATTGAGTCGATTTCGGATCAGCAGGATCGACCGGGACAGTGTCAGCCAGAAATAAAAATGGCCTGAGCCACCAGCGCCGTACTGTGCGTGGATTGATGGCAAAACATAGTGGGTCGGGCAAGCTAGTGCTTAGCAGAAGGGCATCCAAAAATGAGAGATGATTAGTCATAATGATCATTTTATTTCCCGCTTTTGCATAGTTCTCCAGCCCTTTAACTTCTAGGCGGTAGCTCGTATGAAAAAACCACTTTAGAATGGATCTGATTAAAGCCTGTGGCAATAAACTGGAAAGGTAGATCATCACAAGACCATTAAGAATCGCGATGGTAAGAAAAACTTCTGCTACCGAGAAATTGCTGGCTAACATCAAACTGATCGTCATGGCGGATATCACTAGAAAGAATGCATTTATGATGTGATTGCCAGCCATGACACGTGAGCGATGAGATGCTTCTGAGTAACGCTGAACAAGAGCATAAAGCGGAACCACATAGACGCCGCCACAAATCGCGATAGCCAGCAGATCCAGCAAGATATGCCAATGCGCGAATGAAGTCAGAAAGGCTATGGCACCGATCGACTCCCCTTTTGCTGGCAGCATGCTTGCGCTGGCAAAAACCAGATCGACGGTAAAAATAGTTATGCCTAGAACTCCCAGCGGAGTAAAAGTCGCTACAATTTCGCTTTTTAGTAACTTATTGCAAAGCAGCGAGCCCAGGCCAATGCCAATGGAAAAAAATACTAATAACAAGAGGGTAACTTGTTCATTGCCACCCATGACTTCTTTCGCGAAAAGGGGGAATTGAGAGACGAAGGCTGCCGCAAACAGCCAAAACCATGAGATCCCCAGGATGGAGCGGAATACGAGGGTATTCTGACGGATATACTGAAGGATGGCGCGAGTTTCGTTCAATACGTGGTAGCCAATTTTAATTTGAGGTGATGCAGCATAGCTTGATGGAATCAATAGGCTGAATAGCCAGCCGGTGAGCGCACTGATGATCATCAAGGCTGTCAGCAGAGTAATGTCGTTCTCAGCCACAAGGAGCCAGCTTACAACGATTGCCCCAGTTGATAGAGATAAAAACGTACCCGCTTCAATGAAAGCATTCCCGCCAATCAACTCATTATCCTGGAGGTGATCTGGCAGAATACTGTATTTAAGTGGCGCAAAAAATGCTGACAAGGTTCCCATTAAAAAAAGGATACTCAGCATAAAGGTGACGTTCCCTGAAAAAAAACCGCCTGCTGCACTACTTATCAAGAGGATTTCTATGAATTTTATGATTCTGATGAGTTTTGCTTTGTCCCACTTGTCTGCAATCTGACCGGCAGTCGCAGAAAAAAGAAAAAAAGGCAGAATGAAGAGGCCGGTCGCAATCGTTAACATGATTTGCGGGCTAAAGCCAGTGTGCTCCATGGTTGCATAAGTGATCAAAATGACCGATATATTTCTGCAAACATGCTCATTCAATGCCCCCAGGAACTGGGTGAGAAAAAGGGGCAAAAAGCGTTTAGTAGTCAGCAAATGCCATTGGTTCTGATGCATAGGAATACGCCTGTAATAATGAGGGAGATCAATCGAGCGTAGTTTCTCATAACATTCTCTGCCTTGAAACTCGAGAAAGAGTAAGCGCGCTTATGAATAAAACACCCGTTTTTGACTTAAACCTAACAGCGATTTTGAGGTAAAAGCTGGCCTGTATCGGCTGACTTTGATCGAGTACTATTTTATTGTTTTAGTTTTTTTGACTCTATTTCAACCTTTTCAATTTTTATTTTTTATCAATCTGTTAATTGATCAGAATATTCCATTTTCTCAAAAAATCTATAAACTTATTGACCTAGTACAATATGTCAGCCATAATTTATTCCCTACTACTATAGGTAGTATAGGGTAGGGTATTATAGGGCGACAAAGTTTCGCTTATCGTTATTATTAACAACAAAAAAATATAAGTGTACCCAATGGAGTAACCAGTGCTTATAGCCGACAGTGAAAATTTAAGCCCAACGCTGCAAAAAGATTATTCTGATACGTCTTCGGCGGAAGGTTTGCAATACGCGCAATACAAAGTGATACGCCGTAATGGAGCAGTAGTTGCTTTTGAACCCAGCAAGATTTCTGTTGCCATGACCAAGGCTTTTATCGCAGTCGAGGGAGGGCAGGGGGCTGCGTCTGCGCGGGTGCGTGAGGTGGTGGCGCGGTTGACTCAGGATGTCGTGGCAGCGTTGACGCGGCGTCAGCCTGAAGGGGGCACGTTTCATATCGAGGATATTCAGGATCAGGTTGAGCTGGCGCTGATGCGTTCGGGCGAACACGATGTGGCGCGCTCTTATGTGCTGTATCGTGAAGCGCGCGCGCGTGAACGGGCCAAACAGCAGGAAAAATTGGCTGCTGAGAAGCAGAGTCCTGTTTTGCATGTATTGGAAAATGGCCACAGAATACCGCTCGATATTGCGCGACTGAACGCGCTGGTAGAAGCCGCTTGTGTGGATCTCGGCGAGGCGGTAGATAGTGCATTGATCTTTAAATCAACGTTAAGAGATTTATATGATGGGGTGCCCGCGGAAGAAGTCAGAAAATCGTTAATTTTATCAGCGCGTTCCTTGATAGAAAAAGATCCTGCCTATAGCTACGTTACAGCCAGGTTGTTATTGCATACGATCCGGTTTGAGGTGCTAGGAGAGGATGTTGCGCAGAAAGAGATGAAATCTCGTTACGCAGAGTATTTTCCCGGTTTTATTAAGCATGGCATCGAAGCAGGATTGCTGGATGAGCGACTGGCGCAATTCGATTTGGCGCGTCTAGTAGAGGTGCTGGAGGCAGATCGTGACATGCAGTTTGGTTATCTGGGTTTACAGACGCTGTATGATCGCTATTTTTTGCATATCAATGAAAAACGTATCGAGTTGCCGCAGGCTTTTTTCATGCGAGTAGCCATGGGGCTTGCGCTTAATGAGATCGATCGTGAAGTGCGGGCCATCGAGTTCTATCATGTGTTATCAAAATTTGATTTCATGAGCTCAACGCCGACGTTGTTCAATTCAGGTACGTGTCGTCCGCAGCTCTCTTCGTGTTACCTGACTACTGTACCCGATAGTCTGGATAGTATTTATGAAGCCATTAAAGAAAATGCCTTGCTTTCAAAGTTTGCGGGTGGACTGGGGAATGACTGGACTCCGGTGCGGGCGATGGGATCGCGCATCAAGGGAACCAATGGCAAATCACAAGGTGTGGTTCCTTTCCTCAAAGTCGTCTCTGATACCGCGGTAGCGGTCAATCAGGGCGGCAAACGTAAAGGTGCGGTATGTGCCTATCTGGAATGCTGGCACCTGGATATCGAGGAGTTTTTGGAGCTGCGTAAAAACACCGGTGATGATCGCCGTCGTACGCATGATATGAATACCGCTGTCTGGGTGCCCGATTTGTTCATGAAAAGAGTGATAGAAGGAGGGGATTGGACACTGTTTTCCCCTTCGGACGTGCCGGATCTCCATGACAAATATGGTAAAGTATTTGAGCAGGCCTACCTTGCTTACGAAAAAAGAGCGATCGAGGGTGAAATTACCTTGCACAGGAAGATCCCTGCTCAGCAAATATGGCGAAAAATGCTGACTATGTTGTTCGAAACAGGGCATCCGTGGATTACCTTTAAGGATCCATGCAACATACGCTCCCCTCAAAATCATGTCGGTGTGGTACATAGTTCTAATCTTTGTACTGAAATTACGTTAAATACCAACGAGCAGGAGATTGCTGTCTGCAATCTGGGATCGATCAATTTACTGGCGCATATTAACGATGGCAAGCTTGATATGGATAAACTCAAGCGGACGATTAGTACAGCGATGCGTATGCTTGATAATGTGATCGATATCAATTTCTATGCGGTTGCCAAAGCACGTAATGCCAATTTGAGACATCGTCCGGTTGGACTTGGCGTCATGGGATTCCAGGATTGTTTGTATAAGCTTGGCATTCCTTATTCTTCTGAAGAAGCGGTAGAATTTGCAGACCGGTCAATGGAGGCTATCGCTTATAATGCTTATTGGTCTTCCACCGAATTAGCGGAAGAGCGCGGTTGTTATGCCTCCTATCGTGGCAGTTTGTGGGATCGTGGCATTCTGCCACAGGATTCTCTTGAGTTATTGCGCGAAGAGCGTGGAAATTATGTTGAGGTGGATACTTCAACCACTCTGCCATGGGATAAGCTGCGGGCGCGTATCAAAAAGCATGGTATGAGAAATTCGAATTGCCTGGCGATTGCACCCACTGCGACGATTTCCAATATCGTCGGTGTTTCAGCGAGTATTGAGCCTACCTATCAGAATCTATACGTTAAATCCAATTTGTCTGGTGAGTTTACGATCGCCAATAAATGGCTGGTCAATGATCTGAAGCAACGTGGTTTCTGGGATGAAGTGATGATTGCTGATCTCAAGTATTACGATGGTGCTGTCGGCAAAATAGACCGGATACCTACCACCATACGCAATATGTATGCAACTGCTTTCGAAATGGATCCCCGCTGGTTAGTGGAGGCGGCTGCCAGGCGGCAGAAATGGATCGATCAGGCACAATCGCTCAATATCTATATGGGGGCGGCTTCTGGTAAGAAACTCGATGAGATTTATAAACTTGCCTGGCTGCGGGGGCTCAAGACCACCTATTATTTACGTTCATTAGGTGCCACGACCGCAGAAAAATCTACGGTGCATACCGGAACACTCAATGCCGTACCAACCAGCGGTGGCATGGCGGCAGCAAGCACTCAACAGATGGCAGCAGAAATCAATTATTGTGCAATTGATGATCCTGAATGTGAATCGTGCCAATGATAATGAATGCAGGGATGCAACTATATAAAGATAAGGAGAAAAGATAATGTTGACATTTGATGATGAGCCACTGCAACCAGAAAGTATTCCCAAAAAAGACCTGTTAAGTGTAAGTGGAATATCCGATTCCGTTTTGTATTCTCCTGCTGCAAGCAATCCAGCGACAGAACATCACCTTGAGATACCGAATGAGGTACCGAACCAAAATGTAACAAAAAATGGCCGCATCTCGGTAGAAGATAAACGCATTATCAATTGCAAGGCCGATGTCAATCAGCTGGTTCCGTTCAAGTATAAATGGGCATGGGAAAAATATCTGTCAGCTTGCGCCAATCACTGGATGCCGCAGGAAATCAATATGAGTCGTGATATCGCACTCTGGAAAGATCCTAATGGATTGACTGAGGATGAGCGTCGTGTCGTCAAGCGTAACCTTGGTTTTTTTGTGACAGCTGATTCATTGGCAGCAAATAATATTGTGCTGGGCACTTATCGTCATATTACTAACCCTGAATGTCGTCAATACCTTTTGCGTCAGGCTTTCGAGGAAGCCATCCATACCCATGCCTATCAATATATCGTGGAATCACTCGGCCTGGATGAAGGTGAGGTTTTTAATGCGTATCATGAGATTGGATCAATTCGTGATAAAGATGAATTTTTGATTCCTTTCATCGATACCTTGACCGATCCCAAATTTAAAACAGGCACATCAGAAACTGATCAGCAGTTGCTGAAGAGTCTGATTGTATTTGCCTGCATCATGGAAGGGCTGTTTTTCTATGTAGGATTCACACAAATTCTGGCACTGGGCAGGCAAAATAAAATGACAGGTGCTGCTGAACAATATCAATATATTTTGCGGGATGAATCCATGCATTGCAATTTTGGCATTGATGTCATCAATCAGATTAAGCTGGAAAATCCTCACCTCTGGACGAAAGCGTTCCGCGAAGAAATCAGCACGTTGATGCGGACAGCAGTAGAGCTTGAATACCGCTATGCAGAAGACACGATGCCCCGTGGTGTACTGGGACTCAATGCATCCATGTTCAAAGAATATCTGCGTTTTATAGCAAACCGTCGATGCCAGCAAATTGGCCTCGATACTCTCTTTTCAGACGCGGGCAATCCATTTCCCTGGATGTCGGAAATGGTTGATCTAAAGAAAGAAAAGAATTTTTTTGAGACACGCGTTATTGAATATCAAACGGGTGGTGTATTGAGCTGGGATTAGCGCTAACAACAAATAAAAGTAAATTTGCTGGATAGCGTTTTTGAAATTTAAGACTCTATAAGTTATAGACTTATTAATACTTTATAAGTAAGCGCAAAAAGCAATGATGTAGCCACTTGTCTACCAGACACGCAGCTAACTGAGTGGTTCGAAAGAAATCTCAGAGAATAAGGCTGCGTATAAAGTAGGCATGATCGAATCTGAATTTTCAGAGATATTGATTATTTTGAAAATTAAGGATGAACGACACTCATGCTAAGAAAAAAAATCTTACCAAATCTCATAGTTATACTTATGGTTAGTACCATACTGGCTTTCCTACCATCTACGACACAAGCACAGGAACCTTTAGGAAATAATAAAAAAGGCCATACCTCGGAAATAAAGAAAACAGTCGTCTCTTCAAATAACCGTTCAAATGATTTATGGGCACGTATCCGTAATGGATTTTCCCTTGCGAGCATGCGAAGCCAGGAAGTAAGCCATAACGAAAATCGTTTTGCCCGCCATCAAAAGTATATCGATCAAATCGTTGAGCGGAGCAGACGCTATCTATTCCATATTGTGGAAGAAGTGGAACGGCGTGGCATGCCCATGGAGGTGGCACTGATTCCTATTATCGAAAGTGCTTTTGATCCACTCGCCTATTCTTCTCAGCATGCATCCGGTCTCTGGCAGATTATTCCCTCTACTGGGAAAGCATTCGGGCTTGAACAAAACTGGTGGCATGATGAACGACGCGATGTCGTGGCCGCTACACGTGCTGCCTTGGACTATCTGCAGCGGCTTTATAAAATGTTTGGGGACTGGAAATTGACTTTAGCCGCCTATAATTGTGGAGAGGGCATGCTAAAAAGATATATCGATGAAAATTATAAAGAAAAGGAGCCTATTAATTTTCGTGACCTTCAGTTACCTACTGAAACCAAAAATCATGTGGCTAAGATATTTGCAATAAAGAATATTATTGCTAATCCAGAAAATTTTGGGATCAAGCTAAAACCGCTTCCTAACCGGCCCTATTTTGAACAAGTTGAAATTAATCAGCAAATTGATGTGAAGTTGGCAGCTGAGCTGGCGGATGTAACGGAAAATGAATTTACTGCACTTAATCCAGCCTACCATCGGCCGGTTATCAAAATTGACGATTCACCCCGCAAACTTTTATTGCCAGTCAATAAGGCAAAAACTTTTGTGGATAATCTGGAAAATTACGATAAATCGCTCGTGTCATGGCGAATTTATCGGGTGAAAGAAGCGGAAACTATGGAGGGTTTATCCAATCTGTACACCATCGATGTGGCTGAACTTGCAGAGATCAATGGGATTGCTGAAAATGGCATTGTGAGGAAGGGACAGATTTTATTAGTTCCTCGCAGCAAAAAGAGAAGTGGAGAAAAAAATTATCTGGCACAAAATAACGAGAGGGATAAGTATAATACTCTCTCGCCATTGAATTAATCAGATCACTTATTCCATTTCAAAATCAAAAACAGTGCGGCAAGGTGAAGCCGACAAAGTCAATTTTGATTTAGAAATGGAATTAGATAGCCTGTCAAGAAAGTGAGATGTTATACGCTACTGACAAGCGCGATGGAATCGGTATAAAAGAAATTAAATTATAGAACAGCTAATAGCAAACGTCTTTCTATCGATCAGGTACTCATCTTTAGAGGAGTCATTCAATAAATAAGATGCATTTATTGAACATTCTTAGAAGAATGAGCTCCCATTAGTTGCTAAGAAACTTTTGCAGAAAGGCGATGGACCAGGCAACGCCAAAGCCAGTGATATCGGTTCCCACAGCCCCCAGGCCACCTTTATGATGACAGGCGGAAAGATCCATGTGGAGCCAGGGCACATCGTCAATAAACCGGCTGAGGAAACGGGCTGCCAGAATATGGTCATAATCGCTATCCAACGTGCATTGTTTGATATCCGCGATTTTGCTTTCCAGATCAGCTTCGTAATCAGCATCCATAGGAAAAGCACAAACGCGTTCACCACTTGATTTTCCCACAGCGAGCGCTTTCTGAATCAGATGTTCGCGGTTACTGAAGATGCCGCTATAACGTGACCCCAATGCGGTATAAAGGCTACCCGTTAAGGTGGCAAAATCGATCATCAAATCGGGTTTTTGTTTTTCTGCCAAAGTCAACGTATCAGCAAGCACCAAGCGGCCTTCCGCATCAGTATGGATAATTTCTATTGTGGTCCCACTTAATGCCGTAATGACATCATTTTGCTTATAAGCACGGGGACTAATGTGATTTTGTGCAATCGCCAACCAGCAATCGATATTGATAGGTAAATCAGCTCGCGTTGCGGCGAGTAATACGCCGAGTGCAACCGCTGATCCGTTCATATCCTCATGCATGCCATGCATGAAACGCGCAGGCTTCAGATTATGCCCTCCTGTGTCATAGCAAATGCCTTTGCCGACCAGCGCGACGGTATTGCCTGATTTTTTTCCATTGCTGCGCTGTAAATGGACGATGGCCGCATCTTCGGTATCACTGCCCTGGGCTACCGCCACAAAAGCACCGGCGCCCAGCTTGCGTAGAGTAGCGAGGTCATATTCTTCATATTTCCAGTTTTCATTATGCGCAAGTTTTTCGATCTGCTCGCGATAGGTTTTGGGCGTTAACTCATTGGGCGGCAAGCCGGTCAATCCGCGCGCGAGCAAATTTCCCTCAGCCTGAGCGCGTAACAGTAAAAAATGGTCAGGGTCTTCATGTCCATATAAAATAATCGACTCAAGCGATTTTCTCTCAGCTCTCAGTTTGCGTACCGGTAAAACGGCACCATTGATCCAAGTGACATAAACGGCTAATTTTGCCAAGAGCTGTCTTTGATGCGCATTGCCATGAACCGATAGATGAATCTGAGTGGGTCCCTCTTCCAATAGCAGTTGCAGCGCTTTGCGAATCACGGTGTGCTGTTCAAAAACAGATTTATTAAAATCCACCATCACCCAGGTGCAGAGCGTACCATTTTGCAAATTGGCACAGACAGGTATTTCGCTAATCTCAGATAACTGCATCTCGCGCCGAAGCAGTAATGCCTTGAGCGCATATTCGCCAGGCAGATTCATTTTGCTGGGCAGTTTTTCCAGCTTGGGAAGGAGCGCCAGAATATGCGTGGCTTTAACAGATTCATCAATCGGTAAGTTATTTTGTAAAAGTGTTGCGAGCATCAGAATTCCTGCCAATATAGTTTGCGCTATTATATCTGCTATCCTAGCGATATTTAGAATGGTTTTTTTTATTACTGCATTATTTGTTAATTTTTCATGCATCAATATCTTGAACTTATGCGGCATGTGCTCGAGCACGGCCATCCAAAATCAGATCGTACCGGTACCGGCACGCTCTCTATTTTTGGCTATCAGATGCGTTTTGATCTGGCACGAGGTTTTCCGCTGGTCACGACCAAGAAGTGCCATGTCAAATCGATTATCCACGAATTACTCTGGTTTTTACGAGGCGACACCAACATAACCTATCTAAAAGAAAAGGGGGTCTCTATCTGGGACGAGTGGGCTGATGCAGACGGTAATCTTGGCCCCATTTATGGTCATCAATGGCGCTCCTGGTCAAGCCCCGGGGGAGGTGCAGTTGATCAAATTTCACAGGTGGTCGAGCAGATCAGGCACACCCCTGATTCCAGACGCATGATTGTTTCTGCCTGGAATGTGAATGATCTGAATAAAATGAAGCTGGCACCCTGTCATGTGCTGTTTCAGTTTTATGTGGCCGATGACAAGCTCTCCTGCCAGCTTTACCAGCGCAGCGCCGATATTTTTCTCGGGGTGCCGTTTAATATTGCTTCTTATGCCTTGCTCACTCTGATGATGGCGCAAGTTTGCGATTTAAAGCCGGGTGATTTTGTGCACTCGTTTGGCGATGCGCATCTTTACCTGAATCATCTTGAGCAGGCACGGGAACAGTTAGCGCGTGAACCAAGAAAGCAGCCCACCATGCGGCTCAACCCATTAGTAAAAGATATTTTTGCTTTTAATTATGACGATTTTATGCTGGATAATTACCATCCCCATCCAGCTATTAAAGCTCAGGTGGCAGTATGACAGCACAGCGTTTATCCATCCTGGTAGCCATGGCCACTAACCGCGTCATCGGTCGAAATAATGCGCTTCCCTGGCATCTGTCAGCCGACCTCAAACGCTTTAAAGCGCTTACCATGGGGCAAATACTCATCATGGGACGAAAAACCTATGAATCCATCGGCAGGCCACTGCCAGGGCGTATCAATATCATCGTCACGAGGCAGCCAGCTTTTTCAGTCCCGGGTACGGTAGTAACCGGCTCGATTGAGGAAGCATTGACCGCCTGTTTGCCTTATCCGGATAAGGAAATCTTCATTATTGGCGGTGCAGAACTTTACCAGCAGACACTGGCGTATTGCCAGCATATCTATCTTACCGAGATACAGCAGAATTTTGAGGGTGATACTTTTTTTCCTGAATTTGATCAAGATGAATGGTATGAATCCTCACGTGAGATCCATAGGTTAGAAGATGGAAGCAAACTGGAATACCATTTTGTGGTGCTGGAGCGTAAAACGGCTTTATAGAATAAAAATTGGGAGCTTGAGTAATTTAACGATGGTGGAAGAGGCGTCCGACAAGTTTTTGCCCGTCGTACCGTCTCTGGAGGAGGTGAATCCGGTTTGGCTGAATTACGATACGTTTTTGATGCAGATCCCAACTTTGTGCAATGGATCAATCCTATTATCTCACTGGTTGATGGAGACTAAGATCGAGATAGTTATAAAGTTACTTATCTGCGGTTTCTTGAGTAGCACGTGGCAACTATTCCCCCATTCTAAGGTGCGCAGGGTAGATGAATATACTCACGATGTGTTCTCTAGCCGGAATGAAAAGTGGCCAAGACTAACAAGAGAGATGCCTAACGAGACACTAAAGAGGGACGCCACAGAAAATATGGCGCTCCTTAGGTTTTACGTTAGAATCTTTGGCATAACTGCTTGATAATTAGGAAGATGCCCATGCACTACATGATGCTTGATACCTGCGTGTTATTAGATATATCTACTCGGAAAACGGATTTCCCTATAGTGTCCGCCTTAGAGGAGCTGGTGTCGACCGGAAATGTCAAGCTTGTTATCCCGGACCTCGCTGTGTCCGAGTTTAACAGAAACAAAGATAATGTTGCGGAGAAAACAACGAGACGGCTATCGCAGGAATTTAAACAAGTTAGAAGCGTTGTCGAGGAATTTAGTGGTAATAATAAAGGAACTGCTATAGAAGTTCTTAAAGAGGTGGGTTCTAGATTGCCGCTACTGTCAGAAGCTAACTATGCAACCATCTCGAGGGTTGAGCATCTGATAGAAAAATCGTTGAAGGTCGAGGCAACAGATAGTGCCAAGTTAGCGGCTGTCGCAAGAGCGCTTGATAAGCGAGCGCCCTTCCATATCAGTAAGAACTCCATGGCAGATGCAGTACTCATTGAGTTATTTACGGAGTTTGTTATTAATAACCAATCCGGCGGTGACGCGTTTGTCTTTGTTACGCACAATCACAACGATTTCTCTTCCAAAGATCATCGCGAGCCCCATCAGGATTTTTCTGAGATTTTTTCTAGCAGCAACGTTCACTACTTCAGCACCATATCATCCGCCATTAACTTTCTGGATGAAGGTATGCTAGAGGATGCTCAGTTTGAATATGACTTCGCGCAGGAAACTCGTAGTCTCCAAGAAATCCTTTCTGCTATGGATGAGCTGGTAGATAAGGTATGGTACAACCGTCATTGCAACCGGGCTTATCATATGAAAAATGGTAATATCCGCATCATTCCTGATGATGATAAAAGATACGGAAATGAGGTAATTCATGAGAGTATATGGAGAAGCGCTCTCGAAGCAGCTCGGAAGGTGGTAGAGAAATATGATGACACCGGCCCATGGGATGACTTTGAATGGGGGATACTAAACGGGAAGCTGTCAGCACCTCGCTGGGTCTTGGGTGACGAGTGGGATATGCTAGACACCTGATGCACTTGCCTTAAACTCGTGTAGGGCGTAATAGCGAAGCGTATTGCGCCGAATGTTAAACCTTGATCATGGCGCCGCATATGGCATATGACTTCGCCTACTATATCCTACGGCACTAATCGGAGTGATCTTGACATAGTCTGTAGTGTAACTTATTTTTATTGATTCGCGATACTTGGCCACATTCATTATATCTAATTATAAGTTAGTCCCAAGCAACTGATAAGCACATTTTTATACTCAATAACAACGACGTAACTGCGAATATTTTTTTCATATACCCTGCTGGCAAATTGTGTGATAAACGCACGCCAACAGGAGCAGCAATAATACTGGTGATAGATATAGTGATAAATGCTGGGGCGTAAAGGTAGCCAACCGTGTAAGGGATGTCCGATGTTGCAGACCAGCCACCTATCATATAGCCAGCCGCGCCCGCAATAGCAATCGGAAAGCCAATGGCTGCTGAGGTGCCAATGGCTTTTTTAAACTCAATATTTTTATAGCTCAGATAAAGAATGGTAAGCAAGCTGCCGCCCACCGCAGCCAGTGCAGAAATAGCACCAATACTCATGCCGACACTTATCAATGTATGATGTCTCATTGGTTTATTGCTGGGCTTAGGTTGCCATCCAATAAATATTTGCATTGCCACAAGTCCCATAAAAAAGGCAAAAAACAGCGCTATATAAGCCACATTGACCTTGGCAGCAACCTGACTAGCGGCATAAGCACCCACAAGAATCCCCAATGTCATGCCGCCCACTACTTTCCACTCTACGGATCCCCTTGCGTTGTGTGCCCGGGTGCTTACCGCTGAGGTGACAATCATGCATGTCAACGCTGTGCCCAGCGCCAAATGGACAGGCTGACCTGTACCAATCCCTTGGTAAGCAAACAAAGATGCCAGCAGCGGAACCAGTATTCCGCTACCACCTACACCAAATAACCCCGACATAAAGCCAACTAAGGCGCCCAGAGCGGCGTATAACAGAAGCCATTCAATGCTCAGCATATGAACTGCAGTCATGTCTTTTTCCTTTGAAGAAGCCATATAACAGTTGATGCCTCCACTTTTCCCTTGAGGCCGCCCGCGATTTGATCTTGCGCCATCTGCTGCAGCTGATAAGTTCCGCCATAATGCTGCTTCAATTCTTTTTCCGGAACTGAAAATGGCGGACCATCATATAAGTGCTGGTCATATTCATAGGTGATCAGCAACTGCGGAGTTGCATGAGTGAGCACTATCAGATGTGCCGCATATCGGTTGCGCATGTGCTCTGGCAGTGCTACTAAAGCCGCTCTGTCATAGATGGCATCAACTGCGCCGAGCAGGCTGCTAGTTAAGTCGAATATATCACCAACCCAGATATCGATATTTTTTGCGCTGTAGCGAGACAGCGCTCCAACTGGGGTGATTTCCGGTACTAAACCCAGCGCTGCAAACAGTTCGTTTATTGCGATCGAACTCAGCTCTGCACCGACAATTCGATAGTTATTTGCAAGCAACCAGGCAATGTCAAGCGTTTTACCGCACAAAGGTAGAAAGAGTCTGGCCCCTTTTGTCAGGTTCAATCTGCTCAAATGCTCAACCAACGCCGGATGGACTTGGCTTTCATGAAAACCAATTTCACCCTGTTGCCATCTTTGATGCCAGTAACTCGCTTCCATATTATTTCCTCATATTTTCAATTTATCCGTTACCAGAAAGCCAACTTTAATGTTGTTTTAGGTGGTGTTCTAAAGTACGATACAAGTTCAAGTTGACTTTAAGTCAAGTGGTTTAATAGGAATCTTTATGGACATTGCAGAGATTGCTAAGGCATCGGGGTTGCCGGCCTCGACATTACGGTATTACGAAGAGAAAGGGCTTATTCAATCTTACGGCCGCAGTGGTTTGCGGCGGCTATTTCATGCTGATATTCTGCAGAGGCTGGCGCTGATTTCATTGGCACGTAGCGCTGGGTTTTCACTTGAAGAGATTTCGGAAATGTTTACCCCTCAGGGACCTGAAATCAATAGGCAACTGCTTTTAACGAGGGCTGACGAATTGGACAGAAAAATAAAAGAATTAACTTCTATGCGCGACAGCCTCCGTCATGCAGCGGTATGTAGCGCCCCCAGTCATTTCGAGTGTTCAAAATTCCTTCGTCTTCTAAAGGTTGCAGGGAAAAACCGCTTCAGGCCTGCAAATAAATTTTCTAAGAATAAATCTACGGGTAAAGCACAGAAAACTTGAAGCAGGAGACTGTTTTTACTCTCCTTATAATTCATGAGTCTCACCAGACAATGCTATTAGAATGAAATGGTATTTACCATGGAAGAGTGCATGAAGTGCATTTAAGAAGCACTCTCCGGATTTTGAGAACTCTATTTGCCCTCATGCTTGCTTTCAGTAAATGACGCAGCGCCATGACCAGTTTCAGTAGCGCTAGCGTTTGTCATTCCAAAGAATTTACCTATTCTGAGTAACACCCCTCTAATAAATTTCCACAATTTGGGCAATAGCCAGATGGCTAGGCCAATAAAAATAATGAACAGGATCAGAAATAATATGGGGTGATTCAATGCAGTCCATAAGCCACCTAGCACCAGTAAATCTTCACTGATGGAGGCAGACCAGTTTGTGACTGGCTCGGGTGAGGTATTAAGCATCAAGCGTGTGCCCGTCTTGGTGGCGTGACTGGTAGCGGCGACGCCACCGCCCAGAATGCCTGCGGCGATTTCCATTGCAGGGGACACATCACCCACCGTACCGGCTGCCAGCATGGCGCCTGCAGGGATGCGGACAAAAGTGTGCAGGGTGTCCCAGGCGCTATCCAGGCCGGGTATTTTATCGATAAAAAACTGTACTACATACATCACCGCCGCTGCGCCGATCACCAGTGGATTTTCTAGCACGCTGAGTTCGGCTGGTAAGTTGATATTGTCTGTGGCACCTCCGAGGCCCAGCACCAGCATAACGGCATATAAATTAATGCCGCTTGCCCACGATGCGCCCATGGTGAGCGCCAAAGTGGCCATTAATGCTTCATAACTACCCATATTGCTCTACCTTTTTAATCATGTGTTTTTTTCCAAACCCAATCTGACTCTTTGTCGGTCTGCCTGCGCGTCTGTTGCCTCGAATATGTTTTTCTATACCGGTTAACGCGACTGATTTGATTAATCAAGTGCTAGCTCCCATTAACCGTTGCGCTTCGAGACCGGCGCCTAACAAGCCCACTTGCGGGTTCATGATGACATAGACTGGAATTTCACTCATCATTTCGGAGTATCGCCCTTTATGGCGGAAGGCATGCATGAAATTGCCCGTCAGCAAGGTGTCAATGATTTTGGGTGCGATCCCGCCAGCAATATAGACGCCGCCTCGGCATAATCCCAGCAGCGCCAGATTGCCCGCGTAGGCGCCATAAATTTCAACAAACAACTCAAATGCTTGCAGAGCGATCGGGTGCTTTTGCTCATAGGCCAGCTGCGCGATGACGGCGCCGCTGTCTTCCTTTAATTCCTCAGCAATGATCCCGGGAAATCTGGTTGGGTCGCTTTGCAGGAAATTGAAGATATTAGTCAACCCCGGTCCTGAAAGAACCCGCTCGACTGAGACGTGATCAAATTTTTTCATCAGATAATCCAGTAATTCCATCTGCAAGGAGGTGGCAGGGGCGAATTCAATGTGCCCTCCTTCTGTAGATAACGGAATATAACGATCGCCTTGCCAATGAAGCCAGGCGACGCCCATACCGGTCCCCGCGCCTAACACTACCCGCATTGCTTGCCTCTCTGCTATCCCCCATTGCAGCGCTGCCAGATCATTCAGGCATAACTTTTCAATACCTAATGCGATCGCTTCGAAATCATTGATCAGCTTTACCTTGGGAATAGAAAATTTGGCTGCAAGAGCGGATGCGTCCATCAACCAGGGTAAATTGGTCAGTTTGGCTCGTTGCGACATGATTGGGCCTGCTATGCCAAAACAAGCTGATATTGGAAAGTGGCCGGCTTGATTCAGTTCCGCTTTGTCCAGAAAATCGGCGAGTATCATGTCGAAATCAGGATAAGCCTGGCTGTCATAACGCCGTTCGTAATATAAATCCGTTTTATTACCGTCGGCTACTTCTGCACGCAATAATGTCTTGGTGCCACCGATATCACCATAAATAAAATAGTTGTTCACAAGTTAACTCCTGTTGGCCATCGCATCGCTGGGTTCTGGCGATAGAAGGCAGACAATTGCTGATAGACTTGAGGAAAATATTGTTGTATTGCATATGGCTTGACAAAAAAAGCTTCACTCATGACTGCAAAGAATTCTGCCGGACTGGTAGCGGCATAAGGATCGATAACCAGCTCATCTCCTTTATCGAGCTGCTTACAGCAAGCCTCAAAAGCTTGCTTAAAGGCCGCAGTCCAGGCGCGTGGATCCATATTTCTGTGCAGTGGAGGACAGCCATTGGCTGTCCCATTCAACATATCCAGCTTATGTGCAAACTCATGTATTACCACATTATATCCCTGTTTATTATTGGTATTGTTGACATCTTCCCATGAAAGGATGACGGGTCCAGCTAGCCATGATTCGCCTGATGCGGCCATGTGTACAGCGTGAACGATGCCCATTTCATCGGTATATTCATAATCAAGAATGAATTCTCCTGGATAGACGATGATTTCCAGCCAGTTGCGATAATAGTCCAGATCAAGTTCCAAAATCAGCATACAGGCCTGGATCGCGATCATTACGCGCATTTCTTCCGTGACGATGAGACCCTGCGCGCCATTTATTTTTTTGTCGTGCAGGAAAATGCTCGTCCATTGCCGCAGCTGTAGGGTTTCAGGCTGGGTCAATCCTTGCAGAAAGTGCACGCGTGCTAGCACATTCTGCCAGATGGCTTCAGCGATCGGTTCATGCTGGAAGATATAGTTTCGCCACCACTTTTTCAGTTTCCATATCATAAGCTATCAAGAGGTTCAGGAAGAAGGTTTTAGTTATTTATGTTAAGCATGAACTGATTATACGAGCGAGCTGGTTCAAGCAATATTTTTATATGAAGAGCTTGAAACTGATCTCTGATTCGTTTAAGGTCTAGACTCATCGTCAAGAAATTGGCTGAAAAGTTATGAACAAATCTGTTAGCGAAGCTTCATTTTAGCGGAGTTTCATTCTTCGCAGATGCTGAGTCGGACATCAACTAGCCAGAAGGAACTCTTGTAACATGTTCAATTTAGGCAACATGCTCAACTTGGGCTCTACAGAACCGATCATAGGAAGAGCTTCCACTTTAGTGGAATGTTCGACGAAAGATCTCTTCAAATATCTGGGTGAGGATCTGTTCCAGAATTACCCAAAATGGTCGCCGGAGGTTCAAGAGCTTGAGCAACTCACACCAGGTCCAGTACAACTGGGTACGCTTGGGCGGCAAGTGCGTCTTGATATGGGGCGCCGTAGCGAATCACGCTTCAAAATTTTTACTTTTGAACCGGGTGTACGCTTGGTATTGGCCGGTGTATCTGATCCCTTTCGCTGTACCTATGAATTGCAGGATATGAATCTGGAGAAATCTACTAAACTGACGTTTTCTTTTGAGCTGCTGGAATTATTAGTTGTCATGCGGCCTTTCGAGGGATTAGTTCGTTCTGCTATAAAAGATGGGGCTGAACGTACCGTTCAGAATATCAAGCGCCTGGTAGAGGCAGAAAAATCAATGGAAAGTTCTGCAACCTGAGCAGTATAGAAGCACAAAGATTGGTTAATTATTGATAAAAAATACATCCTGACGATTGACCCGTTCTGTCAGTCACTTGTAGTCAGAAAAGGAGAATTCATGGCGCGAGATATTTTTTCCAGTATTCAGGTACCGCAGGTGGATGACCGTCCACTCTGGGATGTGGTCTTTGCAATTTATGGTTATCCAGCCTTGTTACTGGCGCATCGGTTGAAAATTTTTCCTTTATTAGCTCAAAATTCCCATACTTTGCCGGAAATTTGCAAGGCACTGAACATAGCGCAGCGTCCGGCCGAAGCGATATTGACGACGGCAACTGCATTAGGCTTCTTATCCTTACAAGAGGGGCGCTATTCGCTGACCCCGGTTAGTAAGGAATATCTGCTCGAAGACAGTCCTAATTACTTCGGATTTTTTTGGGATCTGATGATCGACAATTACCAAGTATCTACCTATGCGGGTCTGGAGAAAGCTGCCCTTACCGATTCTGCCCAGGCATACGGAGGAGGCGATATTTTCAAATCTCATGAGGAGCAGATCGAATTGCTCCAACGCTTCACCTGCGGCATGCACAGTATCAGCATGACACCAGCGCTCGTTTGGCCACAAGTCATGGATTTATCCCAGCACCGGATGATGCTGGATATTGGGGGAGGTTCTGGCGCGCATTCGATTGGTGCGGCCTTGCGTTGGCCAGATTTACAGGCATATATCCTGGATTTCTCCCAGGTGTGTGAGATTGCGCAGAACTATATTACCCGGTACAAGCTGCAGGACCGCGTTAAAACGTGTGAGATCAATATCTGGCGCGATCAGTGGCCTGCTGCCGATCTGCACTTTTTCTCCAATATGTTTCACGATTGGTTGCCAGAAAAATGTCACTTTTTGATGGCGAAAAGTTTCAATAGTCTGGAATCGGGCGGACGGATCGTTATTCATGAGATGCTCTATAATGATGAAAAAACCGGTCCTTTCGCTGCCGCAGCATTCAGCATGATGATGCTGGGCTGGACTGAGGGCAAGCAATATTCCGGTCAGGAATTGTCAGCGATGCTCAGGGAAATCGGATTTGAGCAAATTCAAATTCAGAAAGCTTTTGGCTATTATAGTATCGTGAGTGGCCGTAAACCTTAGGCCTCGTCGTTAATTTCAACAAGAGAGCTGAGCATCGGTCCTGCTGCTGCAGGCACTCTCTTATCTTTATGATCAGCCAGTGATTCCATTTCTAAATGAAATATGACGCGAAGACGAGCTGCAGACCGTACCGATGAGACGGCAAGGCGAAGCTGACAAAGTCAGCTTTGATTTAGAAATGGAATTAACCGTGAGGTGCTATAACTGTTCGCAATTTCTCAGCATTAGCCAGCTTGGATGGACTATCGGTCGATCCATTACCGCATCCCATTCGCTACAATAGCTGCCAGAAAGATAACTCGCAAAACACAATAAAAAGGAGTTCATAATGAGTGCAAAGAAAATCTTGATGCTGGTAGGCGATTATGTGGAAGACTATGAGGTCATGGTCCCATTCCAAGCGCTGTTGATGGTGGGGCATACCGTCCATGCGGTCTGTCCTAAAAAGAAAGCGGGTGAGACTGTACGCACGGCCATACATGACTTTGAGGGAGATCAAACCTATAGCGAAAAGCCAGGCCACAACTTTACGTTGAATGCTACTTTTACCAAGGTTAAGGCAGAAGATTATGACGCGCTGCTCATTCCTGGCGGGCGCGCGCCTGAGTATATTCGTCTGAATGAAAAAGTCATCAAAATAGTGCAACATTTTTCAGAAGCGAACAAACCTATTGCTGCCATTTGCCATGGCGCGCAACTGCTGGTGGCAGCCGGAGTCATCGAGGGTAAGGCATGTTCTGCTTATCCGGCGGTAGCACCGGACGTCACACGTGCAGGTGGAAAGTACAGGGATATTCCAATGGATCAGGCCCATGTCGATGGCAAGCTGATTACTGCTCCGGGTTGGCCGGCACATCCTGACTGGCTCGCCAAATTCCTGCAAGTGCTGGGAACAAAGATTAAACCTTAGGATACACACCTATCTGGATGGCACTTGATGTAAAAAGAGAGGTCGAACAGGAAGATAACCCAAAAAATTAGACAGCTCAGCAAACACTTTTCCTAAAGAGGTACGGAGGGAAGACTCATGGCGAAGCTTAACATTGTGGTCATCGGCTTTGGGCGAGTAGGGCGTGCTTGTGCAATGGCATTACGTAATACCGATTATCTGGCATTGGCTGGGGTGGTTCGGCGTCCAGTTTCACCGATGAAATTGCCCGATCCACTTGGCAAGATTCCGGTAGTTACGCACATTCGTGACTTGAAGCGTGTTGATGTCGCCTTGATCTGTGTACCCGCAGAGATCGTCCTTGGCGTAGTACGCGAATTGCTCCAAGCAGAAATACCGATCGTTGAGAATGCGGTGCTGGAAGGGCCTTCACTTGAGACGCATTATGATGCCATCGGCAATGCGGCGCGCCATCATCATACGTGCGCTATTGTTGGGGCAGGATGGAACCCGGGCATGCTGCCTTTGTTCGAGCGCGCGTTTACCACCTTAATTCCTGATGGCCGCACCAAGCGCACCAGCCGACCAGGTGCGAGCCTTCATCATACCGAAATGGTAGAAAATATCGAAGGTATAAAAGGTGCACTTTCCACCGAGATGCGTGATGGGCAGGGGCAACTGACCCGCTATGTCTATGTTGAGTTCGCAAAGAACGTAAAGGACGTAGCGGGCTCAGGGAGGACGTCGCTCGATGAAGTTGAGGCTGCTCTCGCTGCTGATCCGCTCTTCGTCGGTGAGCAGACACGTGTGTTCGAAGTGGAAAGCATTGCCGCCCTGGAGGAGGAAGGCCGCGGTATCCTGCTCGAACGTACCGGTACTGAGCGAACAGGTGCGCATGCCACGTTGCTGCTGGAGGGACGGTTTGACGTTGCCACATTTGCCGCACGGGTGATGCTCGATGCCGCTCAACGTATTCCGAGCCTCAAGCCAGGCGCACACCGCTATTTTCTCTGGGGGTAACTTATGCTTGAGATTGATGGCAGTTATGGCGAAGGCGGTGGTCAGCTCCTGCGGCTTGCCGTCGCATTGTCTGCCATTACTGGTATCGATGTGCGTATTATGAATATTCGTACACGACGCGACAAACCCGGTCTTGCCGCACAGCACCTCGCCGGGGTGCACGCCGTGGGCAAGCTTTGCGGTGCGAACATCGAAGGCCTCGCCTTGCGATCAGACCAAATTGTTTTCGGACCGGCAACGCTTCAGGGTGGCGATTATCGCTTTGATGTAGGCACGGCAGGCAGCATTACGCTGGTGCTGCAAGCCTTGCTGCCGGTCATGCTGGCGACCCAGCTACCTTGCAAGGTGCATATCACCGGCGGTACTGACGTGCGGCAGGCACCCGCTGCGGATTACTTGCGTGCAGTGCTTATCCCGCTGATCAAACGACTCGGTGCACAAGTGACTATGTGCGTGCTACGCCGCGGCTACTATCCACAAGGTGGTGGCGAGATCGAGCTCGCAGTAAAGCCGGCAATGCTCTCATCCGCAGTGTTCGAGGCGTCTGGATACAGCAAAACCATCTCCGGGCTTGCGCACGTGACTAATCTTCCTGAGCATATTGCGCTACGAATGAAGCAGGCGGTACTTAACCGGCTTGGCACATACGGTACGCACGCGAGGATCGAGACGCAGGTTTTGGGTCGCGAAGCAGCTTTCGGTGCAGGTGGCGCTATCACCTGCTGGCTCGAGAGTGAGCATACTGTGCGGGGTGCAGCGCGGGTGGCAGAGTGGGGCGTCACTGCGGAGACGTTGGGTGAGGCTGTGGGGGAGGAGCTTGCTACAGATATTGCCGCGGGTGCTGCGCTCGATATCCACGCAGCTGATCAAATACTTGTTTATCTCGCGCTTCTAGGCGGTGGCTCATTCAGCACGCGTCATATCTCACTGCATGCGCGTACCGCGATGTGGCTGATTGAACAGTTCTTGCCGGTAACGTTCGAGGTAACTGAATCGTCAGATCTTGCATACATTACTGTGAGATTACGTAGAGAATCATCATGATTCCGATTCACGAGCTGCTCGCGCGCATCCGCTGGGATCCAGAATTCGGGAAGGGAAAATTTGAGCTTGCCTACGAGGATAAAATCGAGCACCAGCACAAGCGTATACCACTTGAGCGAATAATCATCGAGCCAGGTCAGCACTTTGCCTTCGAGGCGGAAGAGGAAGATGGCACATTGCATACTGTCCCGTTTCATCGGGTGCGAAAAGTTTGGCGAGATGGGATGATTATCTGGCAACGACATCCAGGGGGTAAAACAAAATGAAACCACTACTTGAACAACGGCTGCAGCTGCATGTTGAGAAGCTTGCAAGTGAGATCGGCGAACGCAACGTGTGGCAGCCGAAAGCGTTGTACGCTGCTGCCGACTATATTCGTGATACCTGGAGCCAGTTGGGTTATGAAGTTCACGCTCAGGGCTATGATGCAGGCGGCGTATGGAGCGAGAATCTCGAGATCGAGATACGCGGCAGGGAGCAGGCCAGTGAGATTGTGCTCGCTGGCGCACACTATGATACCGTGTCGGGCAGCCCGGGCGCAGATGACAACGCTTCCGGCGTCGCCGCGCTACTCGAGATCGCACGATTTCTCGTCGGAGCCAAACCTGAGCGCACACTGCGGCTAGTGGCGTTCGTGAATGAAGAATCGCCATTCTTCTATTTCGGTGAAATGGGAAGCAAGATTTATGCGCAGGCTGCACGTGAGCGACATGATAATATCCGTATCATGCTCTCGTTCGAGATGCTCGGCTGCTACAGCGAAGAGCCAGGCAGCCAGAGCTATCCTCCCTTACTGCGCTGGCTCTACCCTGATCGTGGCAATTTTATCGGCTTCGTGTCCAACCTCAACTCACGCCGTGCGCTCAAACAATTCGCGGCGGCGTTCGCTGCCAGCTCGGATTTTCCGTACGAGACGCTTGCCAGCCCCACCATCGTGCCGGGCGTTTCCTGGAGTGATCAGATTTCGTTCTGGCGGCAAGGCTATCAGGCAGTGATGGTCACCGATACAGCATTCTATCGCTACCCGCACTATCATCGGGCCAGTGATACCCCCGGAGAGCTCAACTATGTCGAGATGGCACGTGTAGTCGAAGGACTAACCGGCGCACTGACAGTGCTGGTAAAAGCATAATGATGACTTTGAAGTAATAATAGTTGCAGCTAACATTCGCATTAATCCTGCTATGTTGACGTGAGGTATGCTGAGTTTTATGGAGTCCAAAGTTTCATAAAATATAGACATGAAATGGAGGATATAGATGGAACAATTACCCCGAACACGATATAGCCAGGAATTTCGCGAGCAATCGGTCAAGTTTTTTAAAGAAAGTGGATTAACTCTGGTTGAAGCAGCAAAACGATTATCTTTACCTAAAGGAACGTTAAAGAACTGGGTTTATGCTGACCGGCAAGGCGAACTCACAACTGTAGGTAAAAAGCAGAACTCACTGACTGAGCTTGAACTGGAGTTATCCAGGATCAAACGTGAGCTGGCAGAAGTGAAGATGGAGAGAGATTTCATAAAAAAGTGTGCGGCCTATTTCGCGAAGGAGTCGCGGTGAGATACGGCATGATTGATACGCTGCGACAGCAATATCCGGTTGCACTTATGTGCCGTGTACTCGATGTTTCAGAGAGTGGTTTTCATGCCTGGAATACTCGCCCACCTTGTGAGCGTGAACAGAAAAATGCACGGCTGGTAATAGAAATACTGGCAGCACACCAACGCACCCGCGAGACCTACGGCGTGAAACGCTTGCATGTGAGCTGGTAGATCAGGGTGTGCAGATTACAGCATACCGTGTTCGAGCGCTTCGCAAGAAGCTAAATTTGCGTTGTAAGCAAAAGCGTAAATTCAAGGTCACGACCGATTCTAAACATCATTTACCGTTCGCTCCTAATATTTTGAAACGAGAGTTTGCTGTTAGCGCACCTGGCAAAGCGTGGGTCAGCGATATCACCATATTCCTACAGACGAAGGCTGGCTGTACCTGGCTGGCATAAAAGAGCTATTTAATGGCGAATTAATAGGCTATGCCATGAATGAGAGGATGACGACGGATCTGATTATACAGGCTTTGTTTCGCGCAACTGATAGAAAACTGCCAGAAAAGGGGTTGGTTCTTCACTCGGATCGTGGTAGCCAATATTGTGCGCATGATTACCAGGACAGATTGAAACAACTGGACATAGTCTCTTCCATGAGTGGCAAACGCGATTGCTGGGATACTCAGTTTAATATGTCATGGAATGCCTGACTTGATCTGACCCGTGCTGGGATTGGCGAAGTGCCTTTGCGTTGACCTGTCGATCTGGTCCAGGTATTCCCCGAGCGTTGCCGGGCCCAATACTCGTGACCTAATAGGAGCCTTGAATTTGCACCGTGAGTGTCCTGTCCGGTAACTGGGGTTGGTAATGCACTAATCTTGATTAAGGAGTATGAATATGGACGGCACACTGGTTAAAAATGAAGTTATTCTTGGCGTTGATACCCATTTAGATACCCATGTTGGCGTGGTCATCAATGATCAAGGTAAAGTGATAGGGATACTTACTTCGATACCGACTAATAGAGCAGGTTATCTGAAATTACTGACGTGGGCACGATCATTAGGAAATGTTCGTCGTGCTGGCGTTGAGGGTACAGGAACATATGGCGCTGGTCTTGCCCGTTTATTGCGCGAACAGGGTATTGAAGTATGGGAAGTCAATCGTCCTGATCGTGCCAAGCGCCGACTTCAAGGAAAATCTGATCCGACTGATGCTGAGAGTGCAGCACGCACAGTACTTTCCGGTAATGCAACGGCAACGCCAAAGTCACAGTCAGGCGTGGCTGAAGCGCTGCGTATGTTATCGGTTGCCAGACGTAGTGCAGTCAAGGCAAGAACACAAACCATCAATCAACTCAGATCGTTATTAATCAGTGCACCGAATGATCTGCGTGAACGACTCTGGAAAACCAAACCGGAGGAATGCGTAGCAGGCTGTGCACGACTTCGGAAGGCAAAAGGCAGTGTTTTGCATAAAACATTAGCTGCAACACTTCGTTTGCTGGCCAAGCGCTGGCTAATGCTTTCAGCGGAACTAAAAGAGATCGATGTGACGCTTGATCGTTTGACAAGTCAATCAGCGAAGCGCCTTCGAAATCAGTTTGGAGTCGGGCCGCAAACGGCAGCGACACTTATTGCCGTAGCGGGAGATAATCCAGAACGTTTAAGGAATGAAGCGGCCTTGGCTGCGTTATGTGGAGTAAATCCACTGCAGGCTTCCTCTGGAAAAACTATCCGCCATCGATTAAATCGAGGAGGCAATCGATCTGCAAACAACGCGTTATGGACCATCGCGATGGTACTTATGCGCAGCGAACCAAGAACCCAAAGTTATGTGGCACGACGCGCTGCTCAAGGGATGTCAAACAAAGAAATTCAACGCTGCCTGAAGCATTACATTGTTCGTGAATTGTATCCGCTTATTCTCGCAGATTTATCTGATGCTGCTGCAATTACTTGACATAGGAGCGTCAATGCTCCTATGGAAAGCTTCTGGGGAATTCTTAAAAACGAATTGGTATATCATCGAAAATTTAAAACACGACTGCAAGCAAAACAGGAGATTACCGAATATCGAGATCTTTTATAACCGGCAGCGCAAACAGGAAAAATTGGACTACCTATCGTCAGCAGAATTTACACAGCGATACTATGCAAATCTACTCGCTGCTTAATTATATGGACTCCATATTTAACAACACACCTCTTTGCTTTGGCTGATCGTAGAAAAGCTCCCATTTTTTGGAGCCCTATCGACCGTCAGCTAAATGTCACATCGGCCCACTTAGCTGACGGAATAAATTGCTATCTAACTTCAATCTTCATCGGAAGATCCGTTTTCGGAGGCACCTTCATGTGGTTGATGATTGTCGCTTTCAGTCGTTTGCGCGGGTGCAGTTTCTGGTTTACCCTTGAAAGAGAAACGTGCCACATGCGTGCCTTTTTCATCCATTGCGAGGAGCACAGATATTTTTGTATCCGGGGTTATCTTGAAATCCCCAGACCCTCTCATGATATTGCCAAAAACTGGCTTTAGCTGGACAGTAGCGCGATTGCCATCTTTGTCAATAATATTGGCATTTGCCGAGCCTCCGCTAGTTTGCACTGCATTGTGCATGCGATCAGTGACATACAGCTGCAATTGACCATCCTTTGCTATCAGCTCCAGATTATATGGTCCGGCAGCCTGTACTTGACTGTCACGCGCAGATTGGTGCTCTCCCGCTATAACCCAAGCTGGCAATATAAACAGTAACCCCAAAAAAACAAAAGAGAATAGTATCTGTTTCACTGTTGTTCCTCCTAAAGATAACAAATATATGACTGATAAAAACATCAAGAAAACGGGCGCTGCTTTAAACTATAAGCAGCAGAAATTACTATAGCATACAATGACGCTTAACCTTTTTCTTCTATACTGGTCGTACTTCAAATTTCGGCACTCAAGCGCAATCGATAATCTGAAAATTATCGGTCAACAAGGAGCGTAGCGCTTCCCTATAGCCGTTGGAAGCAGCAAAGCAATCATCGCAAGCTTGCTTGAACAAGGGAAAAGTTTGATAGTATTTATCATACAGAATTTCTTTTTTGAAGAATCGCCAATAGCGCTCAATCAGATTCAGATCGGGTGCATAAGGTGGCAGGAAGATCAATTCAATTCGTGGATTGTGCATGGATCGAGTCAATAGCGAATGATTGGGCATAGTCCAGCGCAATCGATAGCGCCATTGAGGTTGATGCGTTGTCGACCTGTGTCGCTCGGAATTTGATGATCCTGGCCACGTCTGATCCATCCATATCAGCGATTGGGTTGTGCTGCGGATGCGTGGCGTCCATGAAATAAATCGGATCATCCGGTGCTTTTTTTTGCTTTCAGGGGTTGATAGTATTCAACAAACTCCCTTTGCTACTCAGCATTAGCTTTGCCTGGAATCAACCTGGGTTTTTTGTAAACATAGCCCAATCGATGTAATAAATGGGTCATGCCACTTTCGCTGTAAGCAACCTCCACGTCTGCTTCACGTAATGCGCGATTTCTTTAGCAGTGAGATAGAGATTCTCACGCAGATGCTGATCCAGCAAGCGCTGCTGTTCCTCTGTAAGCGCAGCGTCGCTGCCGCCAGCGTTGTTTCTTTGCAAGGCAGCCAAACCGCCTTTACCCTATCGCTGGAAGTGATTGCGTACCGTTTCACGGTCAATCAACAGGGCGTGTGCAATCCTGGTGACCGACCCCCTCTACCTAACAGATAAACAGCCTTAACCCGATCAGCATAACGCTTATCAGTATTATGACGGTGTTCAAACTCTAACTCAGCGAGTTCTTGATCGGTTAGGCGGTAGCGTGAGGACATACAACGATTCTATTCTATTCATGACATTGGCGCACTCACTTAAACCAAATTTTCATTCATGAGAAGTATACATGGATAGATTTGAAATTTAGTCATACACTTCACTTCCATATTTTTTTCACAGTTGCTGCAAACTGTTTGCACATTTATTACCTATAGTCAACTCAAGACTAGTAATAAACTACTTGATTATCATTAATCATTAGGAGAACTGGACTATGCATGCAAAACTATATGGTATAGTAATTATTTTGGTATTACCTTTGACGGTAGTCGCACATTCAGGCGAGGAAGGAAATCATGAACAATACCGCGCTAAAAAATAGAGCGGCTCAATAGAGAACTGAGGTTAAGTGAAGATCAAAAAGTAAAAATTGAAGCCCTTTTTAAAGAGAGAGCAGGGCGACAAACACAAAGCAATTCGTGAGGAAACTCAATCACGATTAAAAAAGATATTAACTCCTGAGCAAAATACCAAGCTGCAAGAAATGAAAACGTATCATCATGAGAAAAGGTGTGAAAAGCATCGGGAAAGAAAACAAGAGCAATCAGAAATTTCCCGGAAATTGAGTAAGTACGATGTTTAATACCCTTTGAAAATTAATATTAATTCCTAAACAAAACCAAGGTTAGGCTAAGTTGTTCAGCTAAAATTAGTTTTAGCTGAACTAGGGTACAGAGTCTTAAATTATAAATAATTTCATGATTCCCATTAAGATATGAGCATAATTCAATGCTCTGAGCAAGTTGCGTTATGACGTGAAAGCTATTGTTACGCAACAAATAAACGCTTACATGGACTAACAAAATAATTGAAATTATGAGAGCAATAAAAATAATGCTGTTCATAGTAATTAGCTCTGTTATGTCTTCAGTATATGCTCAATCATATCAAGACGTGAAAAGAGCAATGACTAAAGCATCACAGGTAGCAGTTGCCGGGTTCAGAGAATCCAGAGTATCTGGCATGATTGAGAAAATAGCGGAGTGCTACGCTCAACTTTCAAAGAAAATGTTTTATTGTAGCTATATTGATATAGCATCAAGATATATTGAGTTAACAGTTTCGCAAGTTATGGGATATTCGCCAAGCCAATTTTTTACTGATGATTCATTTTCTGACAGAATGAGTGAAATATTCGAAAGAGCAAATATGGATATAGATCAGGCAAACGAATATCTTAGCCTCATCTCTCCTGAAATCAACGAACTCGTTGATATAGAGCTATCGAAATGAAACTGGTTTGATATGCGATTGCGATTGCTATTTCTCTATCATGATATGCTTTGTCATTGCCGTTCTTTGGCACGACTGCTCAACAGGGACATATTTCGCGCAAATAGTTAAAACGCTTGCATTATGATCTTTGAAGGTGATGAAAAACTATAGATACTCATCGGATCAAGACATAATTTGATCTCCACCGTGCAAGATCACAAAGGGAAGATTTTCTTCTTCTCCGGCTCCATAGCGGACAGGCAGAATACATAAGTTGTTCTTAGCAAGGTTCCTCCTAATGAGGAATAAAATTGTATGCAATCGTATTATTGTCACCTTAACTTTTATTCCTTAATATTAATAATATAATAAAGAATAAATAACAATATCATGTTGATCATACTGATACTTTTTCTTCTATTAACTAATAGTCTCGCTTTAGCAGATGCATTAAACCCACCTGTTATTTTAGTAACGCAAGAAGGCACCAAAATATCGGCTACATGGTCTCCAGTTCCAAATGCCAGTGGCTATCAGTTATTTTATGCACCTTTTCCTTTTACCGGTCCAGAAAGCATTAAAAATGTTGATATGGGTAATGCCACATCTGGCTCAATTGAGTTATGGGATGGCGCTGCTTTCATTGTTGCAGTAAAAGCTCATAATGATGCAGTTAGTAGCAATTACTCCAATATTGAATTGTTTTTTCTTTCTAAAGCACCGTTACTTGATCCTGATGCACCAGCGGTTACTACTGGTAATTGGTACAAACCGCCTGTAGCAATAACCTGGCAATGGCAGTTAAAAGCTGCTAAGAAAGGCGCAATGAAAAATGCAATGAATGACACCACTGAAGATAATGACATCGATATGAATTATCCAGTTCAACTTTACGATATTGATCTGTTTAATTCTTCCCCATCCTTGATTAATACACTCAAAGCTTCTGGCAAAAAGGTTATCTGTTATTTCTCGGCAGGCAGTTATGAAGATTTTAGAGCAGATAAAGATAAATTCCAGCCTGCTGAACTGGGTAATCCTTTGGATGATTGGCCAGATGAGCGATGGCTTGATATTCGCTCGCATAACGTAGCAGAAATCATGATTTCACGGCTCAATTTAGCCCTACTAAAAGGTTGTGATGGCGTGGAACCGGATAATATAGATGCTTATCAAAATAATTCAGGCTTTGATATAAGCGCCAGGGATCAGTTGGCATTTAACAAGCTTATTGCCAATGAAGCACATAAAAGGGGGCTGTCGGTTGGGCTCAAAAATGATTTGGATCAAATTCCTGACTTAATCAATTATTTTGACTTTAGTATTAATGAGCAATGTCATGAGTTCCATGAGTGTGACGCGCTGATCAATTTTATTGCTAACGGCAAACCTGTGTTAAATGCAGAATATCAGCAAAGCTATATGGACAATCCGGCTGAGCGCCAGGCGCTTTGTGATATTTCTAAAGGCGCACAATTCAGCACATTGATTCTACCAGCAGCTTTAGATGATAGTCGGCGATTTAGCTGTTTTTGAAAATGAATACTTAATATTGCACCGCACATAATACAACGCACTATTTATTCGGTGAACAATAAATACTCACTTCTGAATCGCTAATTAACATGAGCTCGGGATAAGAAAGCAGCAAAAGAATCTGAATTCCTGATGATAAATAGCTTTTAAAAAAGAGTTTCATCATTATTCGTGAGGAGGAATCCTCGCTTAAGGTCCCGGTGAGTAGCGTGAACAATCCACTGGGTTGCAAAGGATTATGATAAGTATCAATACAGCAACAATTAAAATTATCTTGATGCAAATTTTGCATCGGCTAGGTAGGAAAAAGCTTTAGCATATTTTTATAGCACTCGAAATAGGCATTACCCATACTCAAGATAAGGCTGTTATCCACAGCATTATCCACGGAAAATGTGGATAACGAGCAAACCTAGCAAGGCTAATATCTTTAAAACTATGGGCATCATACACAGCAATTCCTATTGCTCCCATACTGCTCTACGTTTCAACAGATCGCATCATAGCGAGACTACAACCACAAGAAGAACAAATCGAACAAAAAGGAATCAAACAGATTGAAACAACGAAATCAATATTACTAAACAATCAAAATCATTCTCAATAATCAACACAACCAACATGCGTAATCCATACTGCCGTATCGAAACAGGCGGATTGGACTAAAACTTCATCCTATCTATCAAACAGGGCAGCTATATATATGCATGACACTAAATGCCTTGTTATCCCAGCAATAAAGTGTCATTTTATTGTTAAAACATAGAGTTGTCTGATAAAAGTTCGGCAGCTGTAGTGACAACTTTATAAGGAGGTAATAATGAAAAAGCTACATCCTAATATCAAAACTGAGTCAAATCGTGATTACGCCAATATCCTTCGACAGTTTTGCAATGAAAAGAATTACTCTGGCGTTTTGCTTGTCGATTATGGGACATACGATAATCTTTTATACAAGAATGAAACCAATATTATTGCTCCAGTACCTCAGCAGTTAAAATATCAAGATAAGATAATTGTTGCCCCCTCTGTGGATGAACATAACACGACTGTTGCTCTTGAGTATGGCTCACTTTTTGCGGTTATCAATATGCTTGAAAATCAGCATGGCGAGATAGAAGAGCTTGAGCCAGGTTTTTCAATCATTACAATAAATTATCTTTGCCAATTAACAGATGATATTGTAAACGGCAAGCAAGAGCAGCTCCAGTTCATATTACCGCCACCTAAAAATCTTCAATAGAATTTCTTTAATTCTGAAAGTCTTCGGCGGGAATTAAAGGCTCCTAAAAGAAAACGAAGGTGCCGAGGGAATCGATATCTCCCAAGTATGCCATGTAGTACGGCTGACCTTGTTGGCATGACATGCTACTTATTTAAGCCGCCTTCGGGCGGTATTTTTTTGCCATATTCAATTGATTTCAGGATAAGAAAAGCTGTAAAGGGAACCTGAATTCCTTATGGTGAAGCGATTTTAGAGAAAAATCTCCCTCATTATTCATGAGAAGAAACCCTCGCTTAATATCAGACTTCCTCAAGCTCTTCCAATCGAGATGTGATGATTCTTATGTCGAACTCACGTTATTACAGTCTGTAACCAAGCGAACGAACGCTACTAAGAAAGTATACGGATAGAGTAAAGAAGTGGTGGGACTCCCTGCGATACTTTGTTTTAGAGGGAGGATTATCCTTAATCAAATATTCTCTTCACGCAGTTTCATTCTCAATCAGAAATAACATAAAGGCGAACCGCAGGCAGTGTAAATAAGCAGTAAAGAGAAACCAATAAAGACGGTTTAATTTAGATATGGGAAAAGATGTATAGAATTATACAATTACCAGGCTCTTATAATGAATAGCAGGAGTCGTGATACCGTCGTGATGATAGCTCCCTCACTTGCTATTGCCGACCAGCGGTGACGCGAATCTGCATCATTTATTTAATCAATCTGGTTACAAAGATTCGATGAGTAGATTCAGGCGCTATTCGAGTTGTATGCTGCTGATACACAAGAGTTGGAGAAGCATCGCACGCTTTAGGGGCAGTTCTTGCATCCGCTCGTACGTGTCATGTTAAAAATAGTCTGATCGAGATTGGCTCCACTCAGATCTGCGTCAGTCAGATCGGCACCAGTAAAATTTACTCCCTGCAAATTAGCGTTAACCAGAGATGCTCCCCGCAAATGAGTTGCGCGCATATTAGCACGCTGAATATCGGCATTATCGAGTATGGCATTGCCAAGCTTTGCGTTGGTGAGATCTGCGTTGGTCAGCATGGCTCCTGTTAAATTAGCGCCACTGAGATCAGCATTTTGTAGAATGGCCCCTTGCAGATTCGCTTTTACCAGTTGGGCGTCATTGAAGCGTGCGCCCCGGGCATTCGTTTTTACCAGTGAGGCCTGGTTCAAGTTGGCCTCGCGTAGTTGGGTACTCGATAGGTTCGCTTCATTCAGATTGGCTCCAGTCAGATTCGCTTTGGAAAGTATCGACCGAGTGAACTGAGAATTTGCCAGATTCTCATTTTGAAGATCGCTCCCATACAGGTTCATATCCACACAAAACGTGCCCCGCCGGATATTGCATCCTTCTATACTGCGCGCTCCTTGGGCAAGTGCTTCAAAGCAAATAAACAAAACTAGCAAGAGAGAGCATCGAAAACAATTAGCGAGCAATCGGAAAGCAGGGTGCATAGCAGTGCGTAATATGAGATATCTATCAGATGAATGCACGATGAGTCTGGCCCCGTATAATTGATTTTTAACGGTGGCCGATAGGAATACGATTTTTCTTCTGGACATAAGTATCAATGTAACTCCCTTGGAAACGCACGATTTAGGTAAGCTATTCAAAAAATGTTTAATCCATGACTCATGCGCCAAGGCTCTCAAGACTGCACCACATCGACTGACGCTTTCCGTAATTACAGCACTGATCGGCAGCTTCCTATGCCGCTTCGAGTTCAGCCCGGAGTCACGCATTATGCTTCGAGAGAAGTCTTGATATTTTACTCCGATCATCTTCGAGCGCATGCATTCGAGAAGCGCGTTATTCTTAATATCATTGCATTGGAAGGAAAGTTAATTTAAATATTTTTTAATCTAGCCGGAATGTACCCAGAATCCTATATGTTGTCAAACATGTTGAGAAATGATCCGGAAAGTAATTTGGCTAACTCAAATTGAAAAAAATTCTGATAATTTTTATGTATTGCAGCCACGTTATCGGCCGATTACTCGAGAGAAACGAGCTGTAATCTCAAAGTATTACTAATGATACGATCGAATAAAGTGACATGACGGCGGCAGCGAATATCGGCGAGAGCAGGATGCTAAAGAAAGGATAGAGCATACCTGCTGCTACAGGTACTCCAGCAGCGTTGTTAATAAACACGAAGACCAGTTTTTGTCGGATATTGCTCATGATTGCCATGGATAGCTTGCGAGCGCGAACAATACCGGACAGGCCGCCTTTGAGACATGTAATGCCCGCGCTTTTCATGGCGACATCGGTCCCTGTCCCGATAGCAATGCCTACATCGGCCGCAAGCCAATGCGGGTACATTGTCGATGTCATCGACGATCATAGCTACCTTTCTGGCTGCCCCCGTAGTTTTCTGCCAATTTTGCCTTTGTCTTCCGGCAGAATCTCTGGTTTGACTTCGGTGATCGCAAGCTTGGCGGCGACAGCCTCAGCAGTGCGGCAATGATTACTCATTATTCCATTTCTAAATTATAAATGACGCGAAAGCGAGCCGCAGATAGAGCGAGTTTCTTTGCTTCCGGCGCCGTGAGAATGGCATGCGCCAGCGTCGATCATTTCTCCATGGTAAATACTCAGCCTGTGCTTCTCAGAGCACAGCAGGAGATAAGCCATATATTGCTGATAATTTCCTTTGTTATCTGCATGATGGAATTTGCTGCTTATCCTGTATTCTAATTCTAATAAGAGGCTGAAAAATAGGATTGATAAATTTTAAATATGGCAGTGCGGAAAATACTCGTTCTGATCATTAGGAAATATTTAAAAAACCTTTTTGCAGGAGAAGACTATGGCTATTGATGTTAATCTGGTACAGGCAGTCTGGGAAAAAGGAAGAGGGACGCAAGAGCAAGATATATCCGAGTGGCGCAAGGATCAATGTGGTGCATGGATAAATCGACAAAATTATAATAATGCAAAGTCAGAATATGGCTGGAAGATTGTAAATGTTAAACCAGGTAGTCCGGATCACCTGGAAAACCTGCAGCCATTTCACTTGCAAAATGATTTCGATATTGCTAATGATAAGCCACATTGCAGAGTTACAGCTGATCGATCTGGCTTAATGCCCACCCAAAATGTGAATATGCCACACAATGCTGACGTTTGATCTGTTGTCTATGACTTATTTTTCACTGTCTGGGAAATGTTTCCAGAAAATAGTACTGCTAACAGTCAATATCTGATTATTCTACTTGAATGATTGATTAAATTAGCTGGATTAATTGAACGAGGAAGTTCCAGGATTTTATTTGAAATTTCGAATGGATTTAAACCCAGCTAATTGGCTGACAACCTAATGCTTTGTTATGTTGATGCTGTTTGGGGTGTTGAGCGGAATGAGTGTTCTTTTCAGGTTCAGGACAAAGTTTAAGAGACATATCGGAGTGGGTGATGATAAGTATCTGGCGGTCCATGCTATTGTTTCTGCTTTTGAATCTGTTCAACGGTTATACATTTTCTACTGAGCCGCCAGAATATTGTAAAAGTACTACCAATGCTGATGCCATAGTATGCTTTGCCTCGCATCCCTCCTATTGTGATAGTACAAGCTTTGCTAACTCAGGAGCATGTTTCCTGATGAATGCATTTTACTGTGAAAGCGATAGCAATGCGAATTCGGGTGCGTGCTTCATATCACACCCAATATATTGCAGTAGCTCTAGTTACGCCAATTCAGGTGCCTGCTTCCTGGCTAACGAAGCTTATTGCGAAAGTGATAGCTATGCCAATTCCGGTGCATGTTTCGCATCGTACCCATCCTATTGCAGCAGTTCTAGCTACGCCAATACATCTGCTTGCTCGGGTGCAAGGCCGGCTTACTGTCAAGACAGCATTTATGCAAACTCGAAAGCATGTTCCCGTTTAGTCAAGCCCAGATCTGGCCAAATTTTAGAGGTTGCTCGCCGCTTGGGAACGCCGGTAGACGTGAACAGCCTCATGTGTGAGTTGATGAAATAATCAGCAATGTTGGAATGGTAACGATTAGTAAGTAAGGGCTAGCTCAAAGCCATGATCTAATTCCATTTCCAAATCAAAACTGACTTTGTCGGCTTCACCTTGCCGTATTATTTATACTGTCTGCGGCTCGCCTTCGCCTCATTTTTGATTTGGAAATGGAATGATATAGCCTCAATGTGCCTGCCTCACTGATTTATCTTCCTTTGCGCTATACACTTACTGGGTTTAAAGTTAAAAGTGATAGTGCGCACCGATTCCGAGATACTCAGCTTTCTCTTTGTAAAACTGACCAGTGGGAGAGTTACCGTTAAAATACTCTATCATAAACTGCAGTTTGCGACCAAATACCTGATGCGTGTCGAACTGAAAACCGGCTCTGGCAGACACATCCACGTTCCAATCGTTCTGTTGGTGATTCTTTAAGTCAACAGCCAGTAGAGGTCTCATTGCGGCAAAATCGAGACGCCAAGGGCTTCTGAATTCAAGCCCATATTGAATTGACCAGGGTTTAATGGTTGAAGGATGTTTGTGGAAAATACCCCCCCCTCCGCCATAGACTCGGATTCCGTATGGCAGCTCATATGAAAGCTTGAGATCAGCCCCTTCATAACTCAGATTGACGCGTTCCAACCGGGTTCTCAGTAAAAACTCATCGCCGAGATGCGAGCTTTGATGAAAAATACGGGCAAAAGCGGAAAGTTGACCCATGCGCATGCTTGAGTAAACAGAAGCAATAAAATCAGTATTGATCAGATCGGAAGATTTTGCATCGAGATTAAAGTCGCTAAAAACACCCGCTTGCAGTCCTGCTTCCCATTGGATCGTGGTTGGGCCAAGATTGGCGCGATAGAAGGGGATAGTTTCGCCGAAGCTGACTGCCCCATTATTTTCTCCATCAATATCGGCACCTACATAATTGCGATAACTGGCAGAGAAATGTGCCCAGCGTGGGTCAGCCAGTAATGGCAAAAATAAATGGCCGGTTGGTAAAAAACCCGTAGGAAAAACTTTCGCGACTTTCCCAGAGGGAGTGATCGGTGTTTCCTGTTTAGCTGGCGGTGGCAGAACCGCCAGCTCTTGTTGAGGAACGCCCTCAACCAATTCGACACCGGTTACTCCCGGGATTTCAGATAACATTTGTTGAACTTGAGCACGATCTTCGGGTGACAAGTTACCGACTGGCAAGGTAATAACACCGTTGCGTACCACCAGGGAAGAGAGATCAAGTTGAAAATCACGTTTGAGCATCCCTGTGGCATAACCTGCAATATATGAATCATCTGGGATCACATCGCTATAAATGGGAAATGACAGGAACAAAGCGATCCCAAGAAGAGCAAAAAACCGTACAGCACGCATCATTTTTGCCATGATATTTTTTGCCGGTATTTATCGTCATATAAAGATAGCAGTTTTTCCGTCATTGTGTACTCGTGTTTAACCGATCAAGAATAGTCAAATGGGCTAATTAATTTCAGTTTTGTTGAAAAATAGCAGCCAGGTCTTTTTCAGTAGAGCGGGGTTTCCTGCTCGTTGTGGTCAGTATCTTTAGCTAGATCGCCAATATTACCGCGTATGCTGCTGCTGATAACTTCGACGCAGCTTTTCCAGAAGCCAGCGGAGAGCAGCTGCAGGCCACGGAAATACCTGTTCGACATCACTGCTGGCGCACTGTATCGACAAGTAATCCCTAACCCTTCCTCATCTAGATTGATGGTCTTGTGCCACATCCACGCTGGAAAAAATAAAACATCTCCCGGGTGCAGATCGAATTCATAGCGCGGTGCGTATTCCACCAATGCATACGTATCACGATCGCTTGGTTCGCCTTGCTCATCAGCACGAAAATCTGCAAACCGACGCATACCATTGCCACGAGCAGCTGGATATAACAACCAGGAATACTCGGACTCAATCAACGTCCAGTGCTTGGATCCTGATACAGCTTGATACCAGTTGATACCTTCCTCGCAGTGGTAATTAGCGTTCAACCCTTTACCCAAACCAAGTATAAGAAAACTCAGAATGGGCTTGGATGGACGGCCCATCACGGGGAAATAAGCATGTGACCGTGGAATACCGAAATAATGGTAGAAGGCTGGGTTTTGGTCGAGCAATAATTGTTGCGGAATGAAATTACGGCGGAGATCGAGTGCAACTTCGCTGAGTGATGTATTAATCATTTTCTTAGCGTTCTTGTCCAGAACCTGCACTATGGTGTCTGGAAATCGCTCCGCTAATCTTGCAAGTGTCCAGTCCTGGGGCGCATTTTCTACAAAGCCACGTAAAATGCATGGAACGGCGCGTTTGACATGCTCATGGTAAAACTGGTGTGGCTCAATCTTACCAGGATGATATTCCGCAATATTTAAAACAACTCGGCGTGGTAGATTATAATTTTGCAATCTTTTTAGCATGCGCTGCTCTGTTTGCCGACGCATTTTTTGCAACAGGTTAGGATTATTAGTGAGATGTTGACACAACATGATGCTCTTTAGTGCCAATACATTTCCATATCCTAACGGCAGTTTCACTACACCGCGTTTACCCATTCGCTCCACAAACAACATGCGTAAGAAAAATTGCTGCTCTACCACCAATTGCCACGTAACATATAAAAATGTCGCCATGCCAGCTAATGGGGTAGCCAGCATGCTTTTCACAGACGTCAGAGTCGTTCTTTTCAGTGTTTTGTCAGCAATCTCCATTGAAATACCTCTTTGGTTTTTTCTCAATATTTAATTTCAGCTTGAGAGTTGGTTCCTGCGAAAAACTTCATCATCCGTTTAGCCAAAATATTCTGGCGTCAGAACCATACTGAACCAAATAATTGGTTCAATATGGCTTAATGTTTGTGTCGATTTTATGATTGACACTTGAAGCAGCGCAGAAGCAATGAATCAAACTGTTCAGTTTTGTTTTATGTTGATGCTAAAGAATAACAAAGAGACAAGCAATAATGCATAAGCCTACAATTTTTATTCCATGCTAATACAATAATTATATTGAAAAAAAAAGCAAGCGATCTGGCTGGCGCGTTATTAATCCAGCCAGATAAAGTTTTAACAATGCAATTAAATTGCTTGCAATAAACTGGATGCAAGAGCATTGTTTTTATAGGAAGTAGTGCTAAAACAATAACAGGAAAGAGAAGCCAAGTATTAAATAGCTAACACTTATGAAAGATGAAGCCTGTATTCATTTCTTGCAGTGGGTCCTACCGCAGATGCAGCTGCGTTGGCCGGGTTTCCGTCGGGTTAGAAAACAAGTATGTAAACGTATAGGTCAGCGTATTAACCAGTTAGGTCTTGTGGATGAATCGGCTTATCGTAATTATTTGCTTAACCATGTCTCTGAATGGCAAATCCTGGCCAGCTTGTGTCATGTTACTATCTCGCGTTTTTACCGCGATAAAGTCGTTTTTAACCGACTTGAAAGTGAATTAATACCCCGATTATGTGCTCAGCTGCAACTACGAGGTGAAAAATACTTCTATTGCTGGTGTGCAGGTTGCGCCAGAGGTGAAGAGGCTTATAGCCTGGTGTTACTCTGGACTTTCGTTTTGCAAGATCGCTATCCAGAAGTGGTCATTTCGATTACTGCAACAGATATTGAGCCACTCATGATTCAACAGGCGCGCAAAGCGTGCTATCCATTTAGTAGTGTCAAGAATTTAGCACCTGAATGGCGTCAAAAAGCGTTCAGACAAATCAATGATCGATATTGCCTTTCTCCTATTTATCAGCATCCAGTCACCTTCTCGATAAGCGATGTAGAGCAGGATATAGACATGCGATCTTATCATTTGGTGCTATGCCGCAACCTGGTGTTTACCTATTTTAGCTTGGAGAGACAAGTGCAATTTCTACATAAATTACAAACACGACTATTAGAAGGGGGGGTATTAGTATTAGGTGCGCATGAGCGCTTGCCTGAAGGGGTAAGCGGATGGCGCCAGTGGCAGCCACGATTACCGATCTATGTGCGTGAATAATAAACCCTCATATTTCCAGTGTATAGGTAGGGGCATTACCGGTTAGCCATTTATCGGCTGGATGCTATATTTCTTATTGGCTATATAGGATAAATCCTGATAGTTGGAGCCATATTGACGAGGCTAACGACCGGTATCAAGGTGTAATTGCAAAATCTTCAGTATATGTTCGCGATCGATCCAGCCAATAATTTTCCCCTGGTCGAGTACAGGCACTTGGTTAATGCCATTCTCATTCATGATTTGTAATACCTCAAGGATGCTGTTAGTAGGTTGTGCGATACTAAGGCGTTTAAGCGGGGTCATGATCTTGCGCACTGACGTGTTGGACCATTGCTCACGTGGACACTTAACTATATCACTAAGTGATACTAAGCCGATAGTCTGGTTATCTTTAATTACTAGACACGCACGATGGCCGGTTAACAACATGTTTTCATCTATCCAGGATAGTATGCTCATGTCTGCAGTTATCATCGGGACTTCTTTTTGTATTACATCACCAACAGATACATGGCCAGCCAGGTGCTCCCTGAAATAAGTACGCTTGCTGTCCTCTGCCATGGCAAGCAAGAACCAGCTTATCCCCATTAGCCATAAACCATTGACCAGCATGGCTGGCTGTAAGGCTATCAGCATTCCTGTCATCATCAAACCATAGGCAACTATCTTGCCACTCATTACAGCCCATTGCATTCCTTTAACAGCATTTCCAGTCATTTTCCATATCAGGGCACGGAAAATACGACCCCCATCCATTGGAAAACCAGGTATGAGATTAAAGATGGCTACTACAAGATTAATAGTTGTTAACCACTCGAGTACTGCCGTGGCGGTTTCGCTGTAGGGCATTAGCCAAAGTTTAAGTAAATAGAAGAGACCCGCGAGAGCAAAGCTTACCAGAGGCCCTGCAATCGCAATGAAGAATTCGGTTGCGGCAGTATCTGCATCCTTCCCAATTTGTGCCACTCCTCCAAAAACGAAGAGTGTGATGGCGCGCACCTTGATTCCGTGAGCGATTGCTACCAGACTGTGGCCTAATTCATGCAGGATGATGCTGACAAAAAATAGCAATGTGGCCAGCAAAGCGGTCAGAAATGTGTCATGACTGCTCCATTCTGGATGGGCATTTCTGAATACAACGAAAAGTGAGCTGATTAGCAAAAAGAAGACGATAAACCATGTATAGTGCACGCCGATACGGATACCAAAAACAGTGCCGAGACGAAAAGAAGATTCCAGCATTATTCAATTCTCCTTCGATGAAGTGGTAATTTCATTGCTAAACCAAAATTGACTTTATCAGCTTCACCTTTCCGTATGATGGATACGGTCTGCGGCTCGCCTTTGTGTCAGTTTTGATTTGGCGATGGAGTAATAGACACCCTATACGCCTTAAGGGTACCTCTAAAAATTCATATTTGCGAGCATCCGCTTTGTGGATTGCCTGCTTACCTCGTCTCGTCACTATACTTCGTTGTTCACAAAAGATGTTTCCTTACTTATCAGTGATAGGCTGCGTCAACATTTTTGCTCTCGCCTTGTCTTGTTTAGAACTCTGAATTTTTAAAGACGGCCTTAAATCCTTCCGCAGAGAATCAGTGCAAATAATTAGATGTATTAATAGCCACAAATCAGGTATGGCGTTTAACCGCAATTCGGATAAAATCACAGCTATTACATTGACCTGACTTTAAATTGCTATGGGGAATGATTCGCTGTATTTATGCAGCCATGGTTGGCAACCAATTAGATCGTGGAGTGTGTGAAAAAATTAATGCATGGAGCAATCTGCTCGGCAGGCGTTAAACGATAAAGCAACATAGCCTTTGAAATATGCAAATAAGCAGGATAAGGAAAAAGCTCAGGTTATTTGATGATCATGCAAGGGAGGATATATATATCCATCATTTAAGTTTGCCACTTGTATGTGATTTGTTTAGCAGCCATTGAAGGCTGATGGGTGCCAAGTTCGGCCCTATGATTTCGTTTTTCCTAAATCCTAGGCTGTCTCGAGACATTGCGATTGCGGCGTAGGTGACGACGATGGATAAGTTAATTTATATGCTATTCAGTAGCAGTTTGTTTCATTTTGTCTATTGACAAGACAAGATGATGAGTGGGCTCATCGATAGATAACTTCATTGATTGATTGATTGATAGAATGATTTGCATTATTGCAGAAAGGAAAGGTTCCATGTTTGCTGTGAAAGGTGCAAGGAGAGAAGATTTTTTTGCCCTTGCTGTATTGTTGTTACTCTTCCTGGTAAGCCAGGTACAGGCGAATCCTCGCCATGCTTCCATCGTGATCGATGTGGATACGGCTCAAGTGCTGCACGAGTCACATGCTGATGCCAGCCGTTACCCAGCTTCTCTAACCAAGATGATGACGCTCTACATGTTATTTGAGGCGGTGGAGAAAAGGAAGATGAGTCTTTATACTTCCATGCGGGTATCGACTCATGCAGCATCCATGCCGCCGACCAATATCAGGCTACGATCGGGTGAGGTCCTTAGCGTACGTGATGCGATTCCAGCATTGATAGTCCGTTCTGCCAACGATGTGGCAGCGGTAGTAGCCGAGGCGCTGGGGGGTACTGAAGCTAATTTTGGCCGCATGATGACGGAGAAAGCACGCAAGCTTGGCATGCATTCCACTATTTTCCGCAATGCCTCCGGTCTGCCGCACAGTGAACAGAGAACTACGGCCCGGGATATGGCGATCTTATCTATGCGGTTAATGAAGGATTTCCCTCAGTACTACCATTATTTTTCGACCCAATCCTTTCGTTACAAAGGTATGACCTATCATAGTCACAACCGTATGGTACGTAACATATCCGGTGTAGATGGCCTGAAAACCGGCTTTATCCGGGCTTCTGGCTTTAATGTGGCTACTTCTGCCAAGCGAGGAAACCGACGGGTGGTTGGGGTGGTAATGGGAGGACAAAGTGCCACCTCGCGCGATCAGCATATGGCCCAGTTGCTGGATCGCAGCTTTACGCAATCAGTTATGACCAAGTCAGCCCGTAATGTCAGCAGTATGGTGGATACGAGGCCAGTCGTAGCCATGAGAGCCAGTATGTCGGCTCCTCTCTCCAAACCAGCCTCCTTGCAGCCAAGAACTATCGAGACGGCCATGATGCAGCAGGCTACTCAGTCAGAAGCCACTGTTGCGTCCCAGAGGGCTGTTGTGGTGGATAGCAACAACAGATGGGGAATTCAGATCGGTTCCTACCGTGCCTATGACCGGGCCCAGGCCCAGGCGCAAGCTGCTACCCGCTGGGTAGCAGGTGAAGTGGTGGTCACTGAGGTTGAGGTTCGCAATCGCAAACTCTATCGAGCTCAGTTGGTGGGTTTAGAGAAAAACGAAGCGCATACTGCCTGCCAGAGCCTGGTTCGTCAGGGAATGGGATGCCTCGTGGTACGGTCCTGATTTTCCGGCATGACTGCCCTGATCAACAAACTGCACAGTTTAATTTTCTTGCCTACTTTGACATCGGAGAGCACTATTTTTGCTAGTGGTATTATCAAGCTAAGTAACTGCTAAATAAGAGTTGATCAGTCTGTATGCCAAAAATAAGGATGGGGTACCAGAAAATCGAGGACATAAAAGACGAAACTTGGAAATTGCAGTTGACTGCTTAATGGGAGAGTTAAGCTCATGGCATAGGAGGCATTTTTGCATTTCTCTCATCGTTGTGCAGGCGCTGATCATTGCCCGGTTTTTACTGACGCAGCTAAGCTAGGGTCGGCTTTGCTAAGATAGTTCATCCTGCTTGTTAGTACGCCCAATAGGTTGCAAAGCAGGCGGCAAAACAACACATGAGCAGACAGCATGTATCTCATCATAAACCTGCTGTAGCTGGTCAGCATAGCGCTGGGAAAAGTGGAAGGGCACTAGTCTGGCAACTTCAGCAGCTGTTGCGATTTCGCCACAAGCGCGTGTAGTTAAATGACCAGTCTGCGTAGCTTGGCTGGTATCTGATTCCATAAAGCAAGCTTCGCAGAAAAGGGTATGGGCGTATCGAGCTAAAGTCTGTAGCCGCAGGCGATTATCTGCGGTATCCGCAAAATCGGTCGCATAAACTATTTTCTTGCCTGGCTTGATCAGGACCAGGTCATTTGCGATAACCGCCACACTGATCATCGTGCCGTCAGGTAGAGTAATGATTGCTTCGTCATTTCCGGCCAACAGGTATTTTTTTACCTGGGCTAACCAAGGCCCTGGCTTCAGGTTATGTGTTTGCAGATAATCTTTGCGGATATTGATTTCCTTCGTCGGTTCGAAGGCGTAGGCCAGCACTGGTGTGTGGTGATCTAGCAATTGTGCTCGAATACGGAAATCTGCATCTTGCAGGATCACATTTGCTTCCAACTTGATCTCGTCTAACGGCACACATGCTTGCTGGCCTGCTTGGAGGCGAAAGCGCAATAAATGATCGGTATGTACTTCTGCTACCTCAAACTGGGGTGCGCGCCCACCGATCCGATCCCATAGGATACCTTGCAGGAAACCTTTGATGTTTTGAGCCAATCCCGGCGGCCCATACAGACGGCATGGCGGAAACTTTCCAATGCGCGAACGCAGTAACATTATGAAGCCACCAATATGGTCGATATGAGTATGACTGATGAAAACATCCGTTACCTGATGGGCAATGCGTGCTGGCAGACGCACCCCCTCTCCTAAATCGAACAACAGGCTCCGCCTTTGCTGCCGCAAGCGCACGTGCAATAGTGGGTCGCCAAGAATCCCATTGACCAGACAGAAATCGATTTGCCCGACTCGCCCCATCACTTGCATACCACTATTTTGCAGAGCTAGGTCGCTCATATTGGAGGCCGGTAGGTAGGTGAGCGGTTCTGCCGCAAACGGTACCGCTGTTTCCACTAGACCGCTGAGCGAACGCTGCGTATCTCGGATCAATACACAATCGAAAGCGTGCGGTAGGTATGGCAACCTGACAGTTAGCTGCTTTCCGTGCAAATGCTTCACTTCGGCCATGACCTGTGTCTGATTGCGATTCAATAATGCGACCTGCCTTCCAGCCCAGGCACTGACTTCACCTAAAGGAGGTGGTGTGCCGATAATATTTACTTGCGTCAGATCGACCGTTTGTTCAATACCCTGCTTAAGGTAGTCATTCCATAGCTTTGTACGCTGATGAGCGCGACTACGTTTTCCGGGTTGCCTGGCTTCCACGCTGGCTGGGACTATGAAGATCTGACTCGTCAAGCTACGCAGTTCATCGAGTAGCGCTGGAGGTCGACCAGCCGTAGTAAGCATGAGCACAGCATCAACAGCTGCTACTTCAAACAAACCTTGCAGCAATTCGCTACCAGCAACGCCACGGGTGACGCCAGGGGCATCAATTAACAGTATGTTGTCATCAAACGATGGGATAAGGTGTTGTATCGCTAAAACCAATGGCAGACGGAAACGACTGGCATTGAGACTGCAGAGAGCTTCATAACTGCACATCTGCCAATCATCCGATTGCCATCTAGCGAGAGAAACAGCGCCTGGAAAACCAAAGGCAGGCGAACCGGGATCAGCACAGATACCATAACAGCTTTGGCCAGCCTTGTTGAGTTCGTGTGCCAACTGAGCAGCCAACGTCGATTTGCCGACTCCAGGTGGGCCATGTAACAATATACGCCGGTGGTGTGTTAACACGGTGGTAGCGATTTCAGCCGGTCGATACGCTAAAACAGGCAAGTAGTGTCTATTATTGCTAAACATGCATTCTCCCTCCTTACGTGCAAAAAGCTGGATGACTTTTGGTCTTAATTTGATCACAAAAGTTTTTTAACTGAGGCAGTTTCCAATCATTTTTACAGGCAGAAAAAGCTAAGCTGGATTTTGTTAAACACAAAATGGCATCGCTGCCAGGTTGATGATGCGCAGCATCATGAGTAATGTTGCTTAATCTGCTGAAGCTGGGTGGATAGTTATTTGTTCTCAAAGTTCTCGTCCTAGACTTTCTGCTAAACCGTTTGGCTGACACGACTCAGCAGTTGGACAAAGAGTAAACTGCAACAGCTAGTTATTGAAGTGTAATACCATTTCCCAATCAAAAATGGCGCAAAGGCGAGCCGCAGACAGTATCAATCATACGGTAAGGTAAAGCCGGCAAAGCCAGTTTTGATTTAGCAATGGAATAAAAAGAGTAAAGCGATTAAGGGATATTAATTTACTCTAACCTAATAATGGGAGAAGTAATTTATGATTAAGCATGAATTCTTCGGCGTAACGGTTGAGTGTGTTAAGGGAAATATTGCAGCTCAAGCTGATATGGATGCCATTGTGAACGCGGCTAACGCCATGTTGCGAATGGGGGGTGGTGTGGCAGGCGCGATTCATCGGGGAGCAGGCCCTGGCCTCGAAGAAGAATGTCGCGAGCTTGCACCTATTCAGCCTGGCCAGGTGGTCATAACCGGAGCACATAATCTGCCAAACCGTTATGTTATTCATTGTCTTGGGCCGGTCTACGGTAAAGATGAGCCTTCTGATCAGTTGCTATCTTCTTGTTATCGTAATGCGTTGCAATTGGCCGAGAATAATCGCATCCGATCCATTGCTTTTCCGGCAATCTCGACGGGCTTTTTTGGCTTCCCCTTGGAATTAGCTACCAGGATCGCCTTTCAGACAATTTTCAATATGCTTCCCAGGCTTTTGATTGTTAGGCATATCCGTTTTGTTTTGTTCAGTGATGCTGATCGGCAGTTATATGAGCAAATTCTTGACGAGTTCGAAGAAACATGATTAGGTATAAAGTGTCCTTGTTTATGAATTGAGAGTGAATAGTTAGCTATAACGCAGTGTAGCGATATATTTATACCTATTGCGACTCGCCATTACACGCATACGGGTCATTTTTAAAAGCTATTCATCCAAGACAACAAACTATATCAAGATATTAAAGCATTACCAGATTGAAATGAGGCACAATTTTCTGAAGAAGTTTAAACCTAACATTGCGGCATTTTAACCGTTAATTCGTTCTATTGTTATAGGGTTGCCATTTTTTTATCCCCTGGTGGGAATGCCGTTTTTAAGGAGGACAGATATGAAAAAAATGCTATCAGCTATTACAACGTACTTCATTACGCTCCTTGTAATTGGGACATGTTCTGCAGGAAACGATCAGGATGTGGCTGAGGGGCGCGATATTTGGTTCAAGAGCACGTTCGGTGGTGAACATTTTTTCAGTAATATTTTACCTAATCCGCCTTTCAGCCTTCGTCTTGCTTTTGATCAAATGTTAACTACGCCACGAGATAGCCGTTTCGACGAGTATGGGGTTATCAATGACCCAGATTGTACTCCAGGTGATGCATCGACCAGTTACCTTGATAAATGTGCTGATCCCGAGTCTACCGGTGTCATTGGCGTACGCAAATTTCCCAATCCTTCCGGAGGGGCCCCACTCATTGGGGTGACTTGTGCTGCTTGCCACGTGGGGTTTGATCCTGTGCGTCCCCCTGCAAACCCGAACCGTCCACAGCAGGAAAATATTCACCCCACCGTCGGTAATCAGTTTCTGCAGATCGGGAAGATCTTCAAGGGGGACCTTTCACCGCACGATCCCCGCTACCAGATTTTCTCCAGCTGGGCGCCAGGCACCGTAGATACCACCTTATTAGAAAACGATCACATCAATAATCCCGGGATGATTACGCCGATCTGGTCCGTACCGGACCGTCCATTTTTCGATGTGACTATGAATGGCGAGCCTGTTCGTGCTCATCGCGGCGGGCAGGGAGGAGAAGATGATATCGGTTGTGAGCAGGCAACAATTCGGGTTTATTTCAACATAGGCATGTGTGCGGCAGAGTGCATGGTTGGGCATCTTGCCAACGGCCCTGGAGGAAGTCAGACGCCCATCGATCTTGCTGAGTGCAGGCAGATATGTCCTGAGCTGCTGAAGGCAGAAGAGTCGGTAGGAAAACTCTGCGCCTTCCTGCAAACCCCTCGTCCTCCAAGTCTGGTGAATGCTCCGGAGGGTGCTAACTTTATCGACTGGAAGGTCGTTGGTACAGGCAAGAAAGTCTTTTCGCGCGCGTGTGCATCCTGCCACTCGGATGGAGACCGTTCTATCAAGCACAACGTGCTCTCCGATGATTTGATTCACCCATTCTCGGAAATTGGTACGAACAGTTGCCGCGCCCGTACTACCAACTGGATGGCTGGACACATCTGGGCCGCTTTTTCCTCGGACCAATACAAGGAGCGGCCTACTGGCGGACCAGGTTTCTACCGCAACATGCCCCTGGTTGGTATTTGGGCAACAGCCCCGTTCTTCCACAATAATCGATTGGGCCGTCATCCTGGTGATCCGTCAGTCGCCAGCCTTATCACAGCTTATCAGGATGCGATGGATCTGTTGTTAAACCCTGACAAACGGGACGAACCCGGGTCGATTCAGCGGACTAGCGACTTAGTGCAATTGCCAACTCCATCCGGTGTTGTGACGCTTCCTGTCGGGACACCTATCGCCCAGTTCGCCAGCATCGATCCCAACAGTGGCGCTAACCTCTGTCCGGATTTCATTGAAAATCAAGGGCATTATTTTGGGGTAGAACTTTCCAGCGAGGAGAAGTATGCTCTGACGGAGTTCTTGAAGACACGTTGACGTAGCGAGGCGATGCTTATAACGAGCGGATTGGTTCAGAGCTGCATTGCAGCCCCACCTGATACGGAAGGCAGGGCCAACATGGCCGGCACGATGCCTTCCGATCTTTATGGGACCGCAGGGCAGTTCTCTGCAACGAGCGCAACACAGCATTTGTTTTTGCAGTGACATAAAATATACCTCGCAGCGGCCTTACCATTTTGGAGAATGAGAAAATCTCGAAGAGATTTCTATCATCAAGTAGTCAATGGGAATTTTAGAATGATTCATGGATATTAAAAACAAGATCAATACGCTTATCTTGGGAGAAAAATGGGAATTAACTCCGTAATGGTTGATATCTCACCCATCCGGTTGGTCATTCACGGTGGCGCTGGTGCTATCAAGCGTGGTAAGTTGAAAACAGAACTCGATCATGCTTACAAACAGGCGCTCGTTCAATCCTTGACGGCGGGTTATACGGTACTTGCAGCGGGTGGCAGCAGCATTGATGCTGTGATTGCGGCAATCGTAATAATGGAGGATTCGCCCTTGTTTAATGCTGGCAAAGGCTCGGTGTTCAGCCATACTGGCCGCAACGAACTGGAGGCCTCGATTATGGAGGGCTCCACGCTCATGGCTGGGGCTGTTGCTGCGGTTACAACGATCCGTAATCCGATCCTCGCTGCTCATGCCGTGATGACAAAAAGCACGCATGTGATGCTGATGGGCGAGGGTGCTGAAACCTTTGCTGCTGAACAGGGCCTTGCGATCGTAGATCCGTCTTATTTTTATACACAATACCGCTGGGATCAGTTACAAAAAGCGATGGCCAAAGAACACGTGCTGCGCGATCACGATGCTGGTGCAGCGACATTATTGCCAGACGAGCATGAAAAGCGCGGTACGGTGGGTGCCGTGGCGCTGGATCGTCACGGTAATCTCGCTGCTGGTACATCAACGGGCGGGCTCACGAACAAGCGCTTCGGACGCGTGGGAGATTCGCCGATCATTGGTGCCGGCACTTATGCGGACAATCGCTCGGTTGCGGTATCTGCCACCGGCACGGGAGAAATGTTCATCCGAGCTGCAGCTGCGTTCCATACGGCAGCACAGGTGCGGTTACAGCACAAACCGATTGCGGATGCGGCCAATAATGTGCTGGCAGAAATTGCCGCCATGGGGGGCGATGGTGGCTTGATTGTGTTGGATGCAAAAGGCAATCATGCCATGTGCTTCAATACCACAGGAATGTACCGCGGCGTCATCGGTAACGATGGCATCGCTCGGGTGGGTATTTTCTCGGAAGCCGAAACACCTGCCCCGGAAAAGTAATTATATAGAGGTTAATTTCTTTGATACTGCCTTATCAGGTTTAGAATTTTGCTCCCTTTCTTTTCTCACCATCCACTTAATGGTGGTTTAGATACCTAAATATGCGTCTAAAAAGGCAGCAGAGATATCGATTTTGTTCTCGACATAATTTGTGACGATAAATGCTATGCCTAGGATAATCATGGCCGACCAGAATGCAGCGGGGTGTGCTCTTCTTTCTTCTACATCAATGAAATAGAGTGCCTATCACACATCTGAAAGCACTATTGCGATCATGATTAATAAAAAAGTAACAATTGAAAATTCCATACATCATCCTGAAAATAATCTTGCACACTGGATGAGTCGAGTAACCTTTAGGCGGCTGTCTGTGCCATTTTGAAACAGAATAATTGCATACAGAACGCGTCTTGATGATAATAGCATCGTCAGTATGTCTTAACGTTATGCCATAACTTCAGTATTTCTCCTGGCTGCTATCTAAATGCGAAGCTTCACCCTTATTCGATTTCCAAATAAAAAATGGCACGAAGGCAAACCGCAGTCAATATGAATAATACGGCAAGGTGAAGCCGACAAGGTCAGTTTTGATTTAGAAATGGAATTACTCATGAGCGTTCAAAGTGCAGGTATTATTTTGTACCGCTTTATTGATGCCAAGCTTCAAGTCATGCTGGTTCATCCTGGCGGGCCTCACTGGGCAAAAAGGGAAGATGGAGCATGGTCAATCCCAAAAGGGATATATGAAAAAGATGAAGATCCGCTCGCTGCGGCTAAACGAGAGTTTCGAGAGGAAACAGGACATGAAGTAGACGGCGTGTTTATTGACCTGGGTGAAATAAAACAGCCTAGTCGGAAAATAGTGCATGCATGGGCTTTAAAACATAATTTTGACACTTCAAAAATCGTAAGTAACCTGTTTAGCATTGAATGGCCACCCAGGAGCGGCAAAATTCAGCAGTTTTCTGAAGTCGATAGAGCGCAATGGTTTGAAGTACAGGAAGCTAAGAAGAAAATCTTGAAAGGGCAGCGACCATTTCTTGAAAGATTAATGCAACAACTTGACTACATACCGAAAAATACAGAAGTGGCGCATTATTTTGAGTAATAAAGTATTACGACCAAGCAAAACAATATACTTAACGTGAGTTCGACATAAGAAAAGCTGTAAAAGAAACCTGAATTCCTTATGATGAAATGGTTTTGCAAAAGAATTTCATCATGAGAGGAGTCAGATTTCCATGGATACTACAACGATTTTTTGTGAGAGTGACGAATTTTGTAAAGAGTTTGAGCCGCAATGGGAGCAGCACTTATTAGAGTCATCGCTGAAACAGCGTCGGCGGCAAGGAGCGCTGTGTCTAAGCGAAATCATGACCATCATGGTCGGGTTTCATCTATCCGGGTACCGGACGTTTAAACACTATTACCTGAATTACGTGTTGAGGTATCAGCGCGATTATTTTCCAGGGTTGGTGAGTTACCACCGCTTTGTGGAGCTGTTGCAAGGTAGCCTGGTGCCTTTGTGCTGTTTTCTGACCAGTCGCTTTGGGCAATGTAGTGGGATCAGTTTCATTGATTCGACTAAGATTAGTGTGTGCCATAATCGCCGTATTGGGTCTCATCAAGTAATGGCAGGGTTTGCTGCCCGGGGAAAGACCAGCATGGGTTGGTTTTATGGATTCAAGCTGCACCTGGTCATTAATGACCAGGGAGAATTGCCAGGGGTAAAAATAACGGCGGGCAATGTGGATGACCGTGACCCGGTACCAGAGGTGACGCGCTCCTTGTTTGGCAAACTCTTCGGTGACCGGGGCTACATTTCGCAATCACTCTTTGAGCAACTCCGCGAGCAAGGCGTGCAGCTCATCACCAAAGTACGCAAGAACATGAAAAACAAGCTGTTGCCGTTGTTTGACAAGCTGCTGCTACGTAAACGTTCGATCATTGAGAGCGTCAATGACCCATTGAAGAATATCTCGCAAATCGAGCACTCCCGCCATCGCAGCCCAGTTAACTTTTTTGTTAATCTGATAGCCGGATTGGTGGCTTACACCTTTCGCGAGAAGAAACCCTCACTTAATATCAGGCTCCCTCAAGCTCTTCCAGTCGTGATTTGATGATTCTTATGTCGAATTCACGTTACTTACCTAATTTGCTTAACTTTTAGCCCTTAGCTATTAAAGTTTTTATGATTAATTGGCCAATAACGAAGAAGATCGCTGAAGAAATGGAGGGTGAAGCAGCCAGCAAATCAGCTCAGTATTGTCATTCATGGCACCATATGGCGAAAATAAAAGCTGTTATGAGAATGAGCGCTTGATCTTTTTAGAGTCTATTTTTCGAATAAATTTGTAGCCATCTTCAAATATTTTTGTTCTTCGATCTCATCGATCGATCGCTCAAAAATAGCTTTTCGCCCACCAGTCTGATTTCCAAATGCTCGCCATGTAACGCCAGTACACTTTCATCAGCAAACTGCAAATATAATCGGCTATTCTGCTTCTGAGGCTGAGTCTGAGTCTGAGGCTGAGGTAGCGGAAGCGGGATCGACTCATAATGTTTCCCGTTCAGCTCTAAATAACCCTCGATCGCAGTATTGGGCAGTGGTGGTAACGGTACTTCAAGCTGAGCATGCTCCATAAGCATTATCACCTCTTGGCTCCAGACGACAGCCGGCTTGTGTTCCAAATGAATGTAGGTAAAGGAAAAATGTAGCTCTACTTTTTCATCCTGAAAACGAAGATGACTTACGCGTGATTCAAAAAGCTCCCATATTCTGCCCATTATCGCCACACCATTTTATGCATTAAAAATTCAACCTCTTTTTTTCTATAACGCATGTATAAAGCATACAGCTTACCGCAAATTCCCTACTCCGTGGCGAGACAGGTCCGCCCAGCTTAAACTACTCAAGCGGCTCAACAGATCATTCATGGTACAGTTTGTCTTATTACCAGGGGATTTCGCTGCCATCATAGCGGAAGAAGCGACCGCTATCTGCCAGGGAAAAGGCATCGACTAGAGCGCGCATCCCTTTGACACTCTCTTGGGTAGTCAGTGGCGCATCCGGACCGCCCATCCGCGTTTGTACCCAACCGGGATGCAGCAATAATACTCCGATCTGCTGCGGCCTTAGCTCTAATGAAAATCCCTTCATGGTGGCATTCAACGCCGCTTTACTGGAACGATAGTAGTAACTACCAGGGCTTTCGATCTCGGCAATGGAGCCCATGTGGCTACTGATTGCAACGATTAAACGCTTTTGACTATGCCGCAAATGATCAAGGAACGCGCGGCTCACGCGTAACGCGCTCATCGTATTAACGCAGAAAGTGTGGGACCAGGCTGCATAATCAATGTCTTGCTCTGGCTGAATGTATTTCTCGAAATAGACCCCTGCATTGTTGATCAAGAGATCGATAGGATGGTCCGCAAGTTCTCTTGCCAAGGCGTCAATTTGAATGGAATCGGTCACATCCAGTCGATGTATGGTTAAGGCATTGTGCTCGATTTCCAGCTGCTGCAGTTCTTCCGCTTGTGCAGGAAATCGACAAGTGGCGAAAACACGCCAACCTGTCGCCGCATATTGACGGCACCACTCCAAGCCGAGTCCGCGGTTACTACCGGTAATTAGAACGTTTGGCATAATAGCGATGACCTTCTGCAATTAAAGTAAAGTGCATCAAGCAATTCCCTCTGGAACGTCCCAATAGCGTTCCGGCTTGATATCTCTGTAAGCGCGTATGATCATAATAACTTTTCCGATCTTTTTGAGATTGTCAGGCTTAACGATATCGACGTTATCGACGATATTAAAGTTTGCTAATATGGCATAGCTTTCTTTTAACAACAATTTGGTGTGTTGTGTCATGGTTTACCATTTAATATCTTCGAAACAATGACAGTCCTATTTTAGGATATCCTGTTATATTGAGATCAACCTGTGATTCGCATTGCACGCCATAAATGTTTTATGGCATCGAGTAATACTACCATTAATTGGATATTCGAGAAGAAGCGAAGTTTCCTAACTGGCTATGCCGGTGAAGAATTAAGCCGATGATAGAGCTATGTATAGAACCATGCCTCATATTTGACATTCTCTTTCTTTTCCGCTGATTTTATGTGCGGCTCACCAGCGCCTGGCTCACACCAAAATGCTTGCTTTAGTCATATATAATAAGTCTTGCCGGAATCAATATATTTTTTGTCATTAAATCTCTATCGATCCGGATATATGAAATGTCTATACACAATAGTTTTTTTGGGTTATAAAAAAAGCCCGCATATTTCTTGCGGGCTATCTAGAACATATCCTACATATGTTGATTTAATTAAACCAAATTGAATATCTCCATATGGGTAGTAATTTCGCTAGCAGATACACCAACTAACGTAATTGATGAATCACCATCCGTAAATTCAAAGGTAAAGCTGTTATTGATCTGGGAAACATGAGTAAAGGACAAGTTCATATTTGCACCAGCATGAATATCACCGAGTTGGAAGGGTAGATGGTCATTATCAATCTGAATAATGTGATCACCAAGCCCATCGAGATTGATGATGTCATCACCATAGCCGCCAACTAGAGAATCACTACCATAGCTACCATTATCAAGCTGATGCAAAGCAGGAATTTCATAATTTTCCACATCAAGATTTAAATATTGAGAATGCTCTGAGCTTTCTAAATATTCTAAATGCTGTGAATTGTCTGTGTATTCTAAATGCTCAACATCTTTCGAGTGGTTAAGATATTCTAAATGTGCATCAACTTTATGAGCATGATCTGGAGTATGATCCTTTAAAAGCTGTTCTAATATTTCTTTAAGATTTAGACCATTTTGTTCATTATGCCCATTCCCATTCCCATTCCCATTCCCATTCCCATTCCCATTCCCATTCCCATGCCCATGTTCGTTTCCATGCCCATGCCCATGCCCATGCCCATGTCCATGCCCATGTCCATGCCCGTGTCCACCGCCTAATGAATCATGTCCCATTATTTAAAAACTCCTTCAATTGAATGGATAAATACGCATGAATGTTATTAATTAAATCGATGCAGGTGGTATATGATATTCATATAAAACTTCATGAAAACCATCATTAGATCGACCTGACAGTCAGCAATCTGCTTCGAACTGGAGTGATATTGCTGGAACAACTCCCTCGCACTTAATTACATTCAATTATTCAGCGCTCTTCAGAATTTCATTGCATAAAATAGACGGTAACTTCCTTACTCGTTTAATTTTTGCAACTAAATCTGTTTTAGTTATCGGCACTTGGTGAAAAAAACTTAATTGATTTTGTGGCTGCAGTGATAGTAGAAATGATACAAGCGGCCTCATCGCTTGAAAAACAAGAATTTCAATTCCTTTTTCATATAAAAAATGACAAAGAGGTAATATGCTGAAAGTATATAAATAATGCGTCAAGTTGAAACCGACAAAGTCAGGTTTGATTTAGAAATAGAATGAGATCTTCAACAGAATCATCTTGAATAAAGCTGGCACTTCATTTCGCCGAACCAGTAAATCACTGGCCATGGAATAGATAAAAAATCTCTATAAGATCAAAACCACTCGATAGTCATTCACATTAGTGCGGGTAGGGCCAGTGATGAGCAGGTCATTGAGTTGTTCAAAAAAGGTATAGGCATTGTTGTTATTTAGCAGGGGATTGGGATTGAGACCAAACTGATGAGCACGAGTGAGCGAATCGGGAGTGAAGATGGCGCCTGCGTTTTGTTCTGTGCCATCGATGCCATCGGTGTCACAGGCAAGGGCATAGATTTCTTTCAGTCCATCTAATGCAATGGCGAGCGAGAGTAAAAATTCGGTATTACGTCCACCTCGGCCATGACCTTTGACCGTTACAGTGGTTTCTCCACCTGAGATTAATGCTACGGGTGGTTTAAACGGTTTACCGTAATGGCGGATTTCTTTTGCCATGGCCGCATATACTTTGGCCACTTCCCTGGCTTCTCCGGTGACGGTATCGCCCAGCATCAGCGGCGTGATGTGGTGCATGCGAAAGAAATGCTCAGCGGCTGTGAGTGATTGGTGCGCCGTGGCAATAACGCAATTTTTTACATTTTTAAAAATGGGATCACCCGGTTTGGGAGTTTCTTCTTCATTATGCTGACTTTTATTCTGCAGAATATTCATGACATGAGAAGAAGCGTGGACGGCATAATGTTTGATTACAGCGAGCGCGTCAGCATAAGTAGTGGGATCAGGCGCACAAGGGCCTGAGGCAATATGCGTCGGTTCGTCTCCGGTGACATCGGAAATAATCAAGCAATGGATCGGCGCACGGCAAGCAGCAGCCAGTCTGCCACCCAGTACGGCGGATAGATGTTTGCGCACCGTATTGATTTCCTGGATCGATGCACCACAAAGCAGCAGTTGTCGAGTGATATCCTTAAGTTCACCCACTGACACGCCCGTAATCGGTAATGATAGCAGGCTGGAACCACCGCCACTGAACAATCCAAGCAGCAGATCGTTAGCGTTGAGCGTCTGCACTCGTGCCAGAATCGCTCTTGTGGTTAGTTCACCATGTTGGTCAGGTAACGGATGACCCGCTTCGATGACTGCTATTTTCTGGGTAGGCAGGCCGTGACCATAGCGTGTGATGACAATACCCTCTAAATTTGCTTTCGCTGGCCAATGTGCCTCTACTGCCTGCGCCATGGCTGCGGCAGCCTTGCCTGCTCCTACTACTAGGGTCTTTCCTTCGGGTGGACTCGGTAAATGAGTCGGGATGATTTTTAGCGGGTCAGCTGCAGCTAGCGCTGCCTGGAAACTGTTGAGCAACAGTTCGCGTGGGTTCAAGCGCTTACCTCTGTGTTTTCCTTTTTACTCGCGGCAGCAAGCATCGGTTTCAAATATTCGCCGGTGACGCTTACCGGGTTTTGTACGATATCTTCTGGTGTACCTTCGGCAATGATCTGGCCGCCACCATGACCCCCTTCTGGCCCAAGATCGATGACCCAATCCGCGGTCTTAATCACATCGAGGTTATGCTCAATCACGACAACGGTATTGCCATGATTACGCAGCCGGTGCAGTACCTTTAGCAAGAGATCAATATCCTGGAAATGAAGACCGGTAGTAGGCTCATCAAGGATATAAAGCGTGCGGCCGGTATCACGTTTGGACAGTTCCAGTGACAGTTTTACACGCTGCGCTTCCCCGCCTGAGAGCGTGGTAGCCGATTGTCCGAGTGTGATATAGCCCAATCCAACATCCAGTAAGGTTTGCAGTTTACGCGCGACCACCGGCACGGACTCAAAGAATGCAAAAGCATTTTCCACAGTCATCTGCAGGATTTCGTAGATGTTTTTGCCTTTGTATTGAATCTCCAGTGTTTCCCGGTTATAACGCTTGCCATGACAGACGTCGCAGGCGACATAGATATCTGGCAAGAAATGCATCTCTACCTTGATGACGCCATCCCCCTGACAAGCTTCGCAACGTCCTCCTTTGACGTTGAACGAAAAACGCCCAGGATTATAGCCACGCTCACGTGCCTGCGGGACACCGGCAAACAGTTCACGAATCGGCGTAAACAAGCCCGTATAAGTAGCCGGGTTAGAGCGTGGGGTGCGGCCAATCGGTGTCTGATCCATATTGATCACCTTATCAAAAAAGGCCATGCCTTCAAGCTCCTGATAAGGCGCAGGCTCCGTGCTGCTGCCATAGAGATGTTGCGCCACAGCGCAATATAGCGTGTCATTGATCAGTGTGGATTTGCCTGAACCCGACACCCCGGTAATACAGACCAGCAGGCCAACAGGCAGGTTGAGATCGGTATTCTTTAGATTGTTGCCAGATGCGCCGGTGATTCTCAGCATACGTTCAGGATTGGGGGAAGTGCGGCTTGGTGGCACCTCGATGGCTAATCGGCCTGAAAGGTAGCGACCAGTCAGCGAGGAGGGGTTTTGCTGAATGTCTGCCGGGGTACCTTGCGCAATGACATCGCCACCATGTTCACCAGCGCCAGGTCCCATATCGATCACATGATCGGCCAGCTGAATGGCATCCTGATCATGTTCCACCACGATCACGCTATTGCCGAGATTGCGCAGGTGCTGCAGCGTTTCCAATAAGCGGCCATTGTCGCGCTGATGCAGTCCGATCGAAGGTTCATCCAGCACATACATCACACCTGTCAGGCCAGAGCCAATTTGACTCGCCAGGCGGATACGCTGGGATTCTCCGCCCGATAAGGTATCAGCAGAGCGGTCGAGCGACAAATAATCCAGTCCGACATTGTTGAGAAATTGCAGGCGGCTGGCGATTTCCCGTATGATTCGTTCCGCAATTGCTTGTCTGTGTCCAGCCAGCGTTAGCTCATCGAAAAACGATTTCGCTTGCTTGAGCGGCCATGCACTGATTTCATAGATAGCTTTTCCATTGACCTGCACATGCCGTGCTTCACGGCACAAGCGCGTCCCTTCGCAATCCGGGCAAGCGCGCGAGTTGATGAATTTCGCTAATTCCTCGCGCACGGTTTGTGAATCGGTTTCCTTATAGCGACGTGTCAGACTGGGAATGACGCCCTCAAAAGCATGTGTTTGCTGATAGGGTCGACCACTTTCATTGAGGTAGGAAAATTTAATTTTTTCCTTGCCGGAGCCATGCAGAATGATGCGCTGGATTTTTTCGTCCAATTGCTGGAAGGGCGTTTCCAGATCAAAATCATAATGCCTGGCCAGTGCCATCAGCATCTGGAAATAAAACTGGTTACGCCTGTCCCAATGTTTGATCGCGCCGGAAGCAAGGGACAAATGCGGGAAGGCAACGATCCGCTCAGGATCAAAGAAGGTAATCTGTCCCAGCCCATCGCATTTGGGGCAGGCGCCGACCGGGTTATTGAAGGAAAATAAGCGCGGCTCCAGCTCTGATAAGGCATAGTTGCATACCGGGCAACTGAATTTAGCAGAAAACAGATGCTCCTTGCCGCTTTCCATTTCTACGGCCAAGGCGCGGCCATCAGCATGGCGTAAGGCGGTCTCAAACGATTCCGCCAATCGCTGTTTGGCATCAGGCGATATTTTCAACCGGTCAATGACTACTTCGATGGTATGCTTCTTGTTTTTTTCCAGTTTTGGCAGATTGTCGATTTCATACGTTTCTCCATCGAGCCGCACGCGCACAAATCCTTGCGCACGCAGTTCGTCGAATAGATCGAGTTGCTCTCCTTTGCGCCCGACCACGCTCGGGGCCAGTATCATCAGTTTGGTGCCTTCTGGCAATAGCAGCGCCTGGTCCACCATTTGCGAGACACTCTGGGCGGACAGGGTAATACCGTGCTCCGGGCACTGCGGCTCGCCCACGCGCGCAAACAGCAAGCGCAGGTAATCATGGATTTCGGTGACGGTGCCAACCGTTGAGCGTGGATTATGTGAAGTAGCTTTCTGTTCGATGGCGATGGCAGGGGATAATCCCTCGATCAGGTCGACATCGGGTTTTTCCATCAGTTGTAGAAACTGCCGCGCATAGGCGGATAGCGATTCGACATAGCGGCGCTGTCCTTCCGCATACAGGGTATCAAATGCGAGCGAGGACTTACCTGAGCCGGATAAGCCGGTTATCACCACCAGTTTATTGCGCGGGATATCGAGGTTGATATTTTTGAGGTTATGGGTGCGTGCCCCGCGAATCTTAATCAGTTCCATCAGCTACCTAAGTATGGGTCAACCTGCTAATATACCTAATTTTCCAGTTTTCTCACAATCTGATTCATGTCTGCATTATCAACTTCCGAAAAAATGTCTCCGCTAGAAAAGCGCGCCTCCATCGGCCTGGCCGGTGTGTATGGATTGCGCATGTTTGGACTATTCATTATTTTGCCCGTTTTTGCGCTATTTGCAGAACATCTTCCCGGTGGGGATAATTACACGCTGGTGGGGATCGCATTGGGTGCTTACGGACTGACCCAGGCGATTTTGCAAATCCCGTTTGGCTGGATGTCTGATCGCATCGGACGTAAGCCTGTTATTTATTTAGGACTAGTGCTATTTGCCATCGGTAGTTTCATGGCCGCTACTGCCCTTGATATTTATTGGGTCATTGCCGGTCGTATCATTCAGGGCGCAGGTGCGATTTCTGCAGCGGTTATGGCGCTTGCCGCTGATCTGACTCGCGAAGAGCACCGCACCAAAGCCATGGCCATGATCGGTATGACCATTGGTGCTACCTTTGCACTTTCACTGATGCTGGCGCCTTTGCTGAACCAATGGATCGGCGTACCGGGTATTTTCATTATGACAGGTATCTTAGCGATCGCGGCGATTGTAGTTGTTAACAAAATGATCCCTGATCCTGTCATCAGCCGTTTTCATTCCGATACCGAAGTATCCACCGGACGCTTTGCCGATGTTCTGCGTGATCCGCAATTATTGCGCCTGAACTATGGTATTTTTGCGTTACATGCCGTATTGATGGCGCTCTGGCTGGTCGTGCCACTGTCACTACGTGATGCGGGGCTGGCGGCGGAGCAACATTGGCAGATTTATCTGCCGGTACTGGTTTTATCGGTGGTACTGATGGTGCCTGCCATTATCTATGGGGAAAAGAAAGCCAAACTCAAACTCATCTTCGTTGCCGCAGTCGTCCTGCTACTGGCGGGGCAAATTTTACTGGCGCTCATGCATCAATCCTTATGGGGAACCGCAGTGGCACTACTGGTGTTTTTTACGGCTTTCAACCTGCTGGAAGCCAGCCTGCCTTCGCTTATTTCAAAAATCGCACCGGTTGGCGCGAAAGGAACGGCCATTGGAGTCTACAGCAGTACCCAGTTTTTGGGTGCATTTGTTGGCGCAAGCGCGGGGGGGTATTTTTATCAGCATTACGGCATGGATGCGATTGCTGCCTTCTGCGCATTATTGTTGGTTACCTGGTTGTATCTGGCAGCTACCATGAAAGCACCTGCAGCAGTGCGCTCCAAAATGTACCATGTCGAACAGATGGATGCGGCTCAAGCTAATGGGCTGTCGCGTGAACTGGCAGCATTGCCCGGCGTTTATGAAGCGCTGGTATTGGCCAATGAGCAGGTGGCTTATCTAAAAGTCGACCTCAAAGGGTTTGATGAACAAAGAGTTGTCCAATTATTAAAGGGGAGTGCATAAATGGCATCAATTAATAAAGTTATCCTAATTGGAAACCTGGGACGGGATCCGGAAGTACGTTATATGCCAAGCGGTGACGCCATGGCCAATTTGAATATTGCCACCACCGATACCTGGAAAGATAAAGGTGGAGAAAAGCAAGAGCGAACCGAATGGCATCGTGTGGTAATGTTTGGCAAGCAAGCTGAGATTGCGGGCGAATATCTCAAAAAGGGCTCTCAGGTTTATATTGAAGGGCGCTTGCAGACACGTAAATGGACGGATAAATCTAATATTGAGCGATATACCACTGAGATCGTCGCTGACCGTATGCAAATGTTGGGTGGCCGCGCAACCGGTGCCAGCTTCGAATCTGCTGACAGAGAAGGGGAATACAATAGCAGTGCGAGCTACGCTAATAAACCTGCCAACTACAATAAGACAGGTAGCGGGTTTGACGATCTGGAAGATGATATTCCATTCTAACTCTTGCAAGAGTTTTTGTTAAAAACAGATAAAAACCAGCATAATTGCTGGTTTTTATTTTTTTAATCTGACAAATTTATTGATTGGAAAGAGATAGTAAATATGGATTGGGAGCAGCTATTGTCGACCGAGCGTTTAGGTCGCGGTCAGGAACAGAAAACAGATGCACGATCAGAGTATCAGCGTGACTATGACGTATTGTTTTCTCCAGTGCTTTTCGGCGTCTTCAAGATAAGACGCAAGTCTTCCCGCTGGCTGAGAGCAATTACGTCAGGACTAGGTTAACACACAGCGTAGAAGTGTCGTGTGTTGGTAGGCCCCTGGGTACACTGGCCGGGAGCTTAATTATAGAGCGCAGTGGGTTTAAGGACTTTCAAGCACTAGAGTTTGGGAATATTGTTGCTGCTGCCTGCTTGGCACATGACATTGGTAATCCACCTTTTGGTCATTCTGGTGAAGATGCGATCAGGACGTGGTTTGAGGGCGTTGGTAAGTCGTACTTAAAAGATCTTGCTTCTGAACAGGTACAAGATTTTCTCGAATTTGCGGGTAATGCACAAGGCTTTCGTGTGTTGAGCCGCCTGCAAAACAATATCAATGGGGAGGACTTCAACTCACATATGCAGTGCTCGGTGCTTATAGCAAGTATCCGCGCCGAGCTCATATCTCATCTTTGGAAGGTTCAGTGAAGGTTAGTGAGAAAAAATTTGGCTTTGTCATTGGTGATGAGGAATGGTTCATAAAAGTTGCAGATGGCCTTGGTTTAAAGAAGAAAATGGATGGCGCCTGGTCCCGCCATCCTCTAGCATTTCTGATGGAAGCTGCGGACGATATTTGTTATCGAATCGTTGACTTGGAGGATGGTCATCGGCTTGGGCGCGTCACGTTTAAGGAGGCAGCAGAACATTTGGAGCCAATTGCATTTGATTCAAAAACAGCTCTAATGTCGGGTTCATACACGGGCATAGATAATGACAAGAGTAGATTCGAATACCTGCGAGCAAGAGCAATTAATTCTTTGATCCTTGATGCAGTATCGGTATTTTAGGAGCATTACGAGGAACTTATGGAAGAAACGCACGAACAAGACCTCATGTCGCAATGCAAATTTAATAACGAACTTAAAGCTATTAAAACACTATCCAGAGAAAAAGTATATGCAGCACCAAACGTTCTTTATATCGAAGCAGTCGGTTTTGAAATGCTTGGTGGATTGTTGGACAAAGTTGTGCCAGCCCTAGTTGGCATTGGATGCTCAATATCATCGACAGAAAAGAAAATTTTGGAAATCATCCCAGAGCAATTTAGAAAAGGTAAAACACATTATGAGCGCCTTTTAAGTGCTACTGATTTTGTGTCAGGTATGACGGATTCATTTGCAGTTACTCTATACCGTCGACTTCGAGGAATTGAACTACCAAGAGGGTAGATAAGTATAAATAATGGAAGGAATATATTCACAATTCTTGGAGTTTATAATTCTGAGCTTATAAGTAGAACGAAAAATAAAAATATTTATAATTACAATATAATCACTAGCTGGATTTCTATTGCGAAGTATTAGAAGGCGCCTTTAAAAATTCAGAATTTAAACAAAGCGGGGTAAGAATAACAAATATTTTCGCTGCATATAATTGATACTTCCGGCTTGCGCCGGAATGACGGATGAGTAGAGAATTAGCGTTATACTGCGGATTCGAGTTCGTTATGGATATTCTCCAGGTTGATAACGAGATCAATCCGGTCACTCAAGAGGCAACTAAGACTGATCAATAGTAACGATTTTTTAAGAAGAAGCCTGTATATTAAGATGGTGAAGACATGTGATGTAGAATCAACCAGACGGTATCAATTGCACAGTGTGCGCTATAGGTACCGTCATTCCGGCGTAAGCCGGAATCCAGAGCAGTGACTAAACTTTGCAGCCTTGTGTTTACATGTTGGCTAGCCGTAGAAACGGTACCTTGTATGTCGGTGTGACATCGAACCTCGTCAAGCGTGTTTGGGAACACAAGAATAATATCGTCAAGGGATTTACCCAGAAATACGGGGTTCATACGCTCGTATGGTTTGAACTGCATGAAACCATGGAGTCAGCAATCCGCCGCGAAAAGGCGATCAAGGAATGGAAACGTGACTGGAAGTTGAAGCTGATCGAGCAACAGAACCCGGCATGGTGGGATTTGTATTCCGAGATTTTGTAACAGTTGCGACTGGATTCCGGCCTATGCCGGAATGACGGATGAGCAGAGAATTGGCGTTATACTGCCAATTCGATTTCGTTATTGATATCTCCGGGTTGGTGATACGATCAATCCGATCTCTCAAGAGACAGTCGAGACTGATCAGGTAATAAATTTTTTATAATAAAGCGATCCCTAGGTCGTGAGAACAAATAGTGAAGAATGAATCTGGCGATATTGTTTTCCCGGTGCACGCTATAGGCACCGTCATTCCGACGTAAGCCGGAATCCAACCCAATGACTGAACTATGCAGCCATGTGTCTACATATTGTTGATGTAACACCCAACCTCGTCAAATGTGTTTGCGGTCATAAGTACAATGTCATCAAGGGATCTAAGCTGATCAGCTGAAAGCGCTAGCGCGCGAAATAAAAGAAGATATAGAGGAGTTTGATTTTGGGCTATCGCTTTAGGCAGAATGATAAAAAAATTTGCCGGAAGCGAAGGAACAGTATGCCTTTTAATAGAGGTAGGTGCGGTAAAGTACGAGCAACCGTTTTCATTCATTGGACCTAGCTTATTTGAATGAAACTGATCGGCTGCGTTCTCGTTCAGTTTGTATCAAGTTTTATTCAGCTAGCCGTTTTCATAATCTGCTATCTTCTTTTTAAGCATTGACAGATATATCTTTCGATGTGTTTGTCAAAAGAGCGGATCAAAAAAAATTACTTACTTCTAATGGATTGAGCACCTAAAGCTATTATTTGCTGATGTGTCGGCGTACATTGTACTTTGGCTAAATCTATCAGAAGAGTAGAGGATAAGTAGCTTAACTAAAATCATGAGGTAGAACAAAAATGAGAAATCTTTGGTATTGTGGATTCATGATTGTTGTTGTGTACGTGATGATGGGTTTAACCAACTTGGCATTTGCCCAAGGCAGTACGATTAACACGAAGATTGAATTTAAAAACAAGGGCGAGATCGTTCGAATTCTGCATTTGGAAGAATTCGCGGCGATTGCATCTGAGCGTTTTCTCAAAATTTATGAGCCACATGATAAAACAATGCGCACTTACCAAGTTTATTCAGCACGGTCACTTTTTGATCATATTTTTGGCAAAAACTGGAGAGAGGCGGAAGAGATCGTTTTTCTCTGTGCAGATGGTTACCAGCCAAGCATTCCCGTAGCAAAGTTTCTTGCATATGACGCCTATTTTGCTTTTGCTAGCGCAGATGATTCACCGTTTACGCTGGAAAACGTATTGCAGAATAATGAAACGGTTGAATTAGAGCCGCTATACCTGGTATGGGATAATCTGAAGTCAACTGAATTACGCGAAGAAGGGGCAGCCGGCATGCCTTATCAGATAAAAGAGATTGATCTGACCTCTTTTGCCGCCCGTTTTCCAGCGCTTTTCCCGCCAGCCAATGCATCTCAGCAAGTACAGCAAGGGTTCCTGCATTTTCGCAAGCACTGCATCGCCTGTCATACCATCAATGGTCAAGGTGGTGGCAAGGCGCCTGAATTAAATTATCCGCTTAGTGTGACCGAGTATATCCAGCCAGAATATCTGAAACGCTGGATTGATGACCCATCCAGTATTCGCTATAACACGACCATGCCGCCACTGGTAGCCGAGATTTCAGTACGGGAAAAAGTGATAGAGGAACTCATCGCTTATCTGAAAGCGATAAGTACGGTAAAACGCTTACCAGGCGCCATACCCTAACTTGTTATCCTGGAACTTTCTAGCCAGCAGATTTATCCAGCTGGCCAGTTTTCTTTCTGCGTTGAATTATTGCCAATTTATGTAGGCAGAAATGCCAAGGAAATTGACCCATTGCCTTTGATCCTGACTTAAGCGGGTGCCATCGGTATAAGTCCATCCGCTCCAGGTCCACTCGTTCGTTTTAAAATAATCCAGAATATAATCCAGGCGAAGGCCTAGATTTTTTTGTAAGGCATATCTTGCAAATAAATTCCATCTACCTTGTTTGAATTTAATATCGGGTACAGGCGTATTACCAGGACAACATTCAACTTCAGTGATTGATTGTTTAAACTTGTCAGTTATTTCAGAGTAAGTAATGTTGGTGCCGATATCGAGTTTCTCATGGGGTCTGCCATTTATGCCAACTCCAAATGAAGTGCTCAAATTCTCCAGCTTAACAGACCAGGGCACGCGCGGCGCAGGTGTCCTGTTAGCTTGATCGATTTGTGTTTCATTCCGTGAGAACCATGCATTTGCTTGCAAATTTTCGGAAAATGTATAAACAGCATCCAGCGAGTAGTTTCGTGCTATACCTTTTTTTATACCAAAGCCTGAGTTATTGCGGTCGCCATTATAATCGTCCCATGAGTGGTCTACCGCGGCTTGCACGGATAGAGGCTCAAAAGGCTCCCAATTAAGCAATAATCGCACTTTGTCCCGATTGCGATCAGCGAGATTGATCGGTGCGATCAGGTTAAAGAATGGTTGGCCTGTTGCTGTGGTTTGGGTTAAAAAATGCGAACCCCAGCGGTCACTATGTATATATGAAAGGGTTCCTGTCACAGTTTCTGCCATTGTACGCCTTAATTCTATGCGTCCGGATAGTTCGTCAGTACTATTTCGATGGCCTGTTGTTTGAGGTGTTCCCGTCCGATCCCAGTGCTCATAATCAATACCACCAATCAGGCGCAAATTCATTGGCAATGCGTAGTTCGCTTCAAATTTATTGGTAAAGGTCCTGAAAGAACGTGGGGTGTTAAATCCAGTCCAACGGTTTCCATTCAAATCAACATTAAAGGCATTCGGATTGTAAAGAAAAACAGGCGTTTTATCCTCACGATCTTCATAGCGGAAATTTGCCAGTAAGTTAAGCTTGGATAACGGTCGAGAAGTAAGAGCTGCTTGCACTAATGTGGTGTCCACTTTGCCATGCAGATTACTCGGAGCGCCAGGAGCTGCAAGCTGGGTTGGAAAGAAGCCATCTGTTTGGCTTGCTATCGTATAGGAAGCCTTGAATGTGCCCCGTGTATGGGGATTAAAGGAATACCCACCAGATAAAAACGCCTGGTGGGCTTGATTATCGGGGGGTAGTGCGATGGGAGTAAATAAGGCAGGTGCAAAAATTCCGCCTACACTGCTGCCGCCAGTAGTGGTCAAGGCTTTATTTTTGTTTTCAAAAAGTGTTCCATAGTATCCTCCGGATAACTGGAGATCTTTACCGTTATAATTGAGTGTGGCACCAAATATACGCGTGGTGTAATTAATAGGCTCAGGAAGGAATTCATAACCACCTACTGCAGTGGGTCCAGGAGGGCCTAAACGATTGCCTCGTCCGAATATGCGGGCGCCATCTTTATCTTCATTCTTGAAATGGAGTTGCAGTTCAAAATTTGCAGGAAGGAATTTATTAATACCAAATGCAAAAGATTCTCGTTCGGTTTTAAGATGCTCAGGGCCTCCGGCCGTGGGAGTAGTGGGAACCTGCAGATGGGAGCTGCCGATGCCTCCAACTGCAGTATTGGCTGTGAAGGGTTCGTATCGTGGGGTCTGGCTGAATTCAAAAAAGTAACCCCAATTACCCTGTCTACTATGTTCAAGCCGGACATCCCGATTCCTGAAACCCAGATTACGACCTTGTAGCCTAAACCAAGTGCCGGTATCGTCATTTCTTCTTATTATGTCGAGATTGAAAATCCCGTAAAAACCATCGTCACGTAAGCCATTAAATTGACCAAAGCGAGCATTATCATTGAATAGATAGCCTGCGCCAAAATTAATGGTGCTCTGTGGCTTAGTCAGCCGTTTAATATCCTCATCCTGTTCTGCCCAAACCGAGCTGGCTATGATCAGCAAGGTAGCGGCAACCTTGATCTGAAAAGAAAAAGGTAGTTTCATGTTGCTGTTTCTCCTGGTAATTAGCGTTGAAAGAGTCCTTCATTGCGAACATTTTCTGGATTATTGCTGCCATGAATGTTGGTGTGGCAGTTCATGCAACCTCTCGCGAGTGTATTTCTCGCATAAGCTCCAGTGATCGTTCCGAGGGAACTCTGATGACTATTGGGTTCATGGCATTCCTGGCAAAGGAAAGGGGAACGCACTTTGAGCAAGTTAGGTGCTGTTGTGCCGTGCGGGTTATGGCAGATTGCACAATTTTCCTGGGCAGGTGGATGGTTATAAATGAAGGGTCCGCGCTTTTCCATGTGACAGGTAAAGCAAGTTTCATTGACGCTATCGCGTACTGTCATGCTTGGACCAGCTGAGCCGTGCGGATTATGGCAATCTGAGCACACCACTTTTCCTTCTCGAATGGGATGGCGGGAAGGACGGTTAATTTGGGCGCGTTGCTCCTTATGGCAGGTGAAACATGTTTCTGATTGAGTCATTTTGTCACGGACTCTATCTCGGTCGGTATGAATCTGATGACAAGAAGTGCAAGCTATATCCCGGTTCGCATGAGCACTGCCTATCCAATTCATGCGTTTACCCCCTTGATGGCAGTCTAAACATGCCTGATCCCTCTCCAAAATAGGAGTCGTCGAATTCTTCCCGAAGGTACGTGATGGTGGTGGCGGCATCGCATCGTCGTTATTCATATGCTGATCACTCTCTCCATGACAGCTTGTACATGTTGGAGTGCGACTATCAGCCACAGTCCCATGTTTGGTTTTGCCAATGGCAAATACCGGATAATCGCTGGTCTCATCATGGCATTTTGTGCATTTTCCATCACCCCGGAGAACGATGTCTGGGGCTTCTCCCTCAGAATCATCTTCTTCCTGCGCTATTGCATTTGGCATAATGCATAGCAAGAGAATTAATAACACGAGTCGTGACATCACGGAGTTTAATTTCTTAAAATCATTTGGCATGATCCAAGCCCTCATTAAATTAAATAAGATTGATATTTCTTGTGTGTGGGGGTTAAGCGCAACCGCTAGAAAAAGTTAATTTGCTTTTAAAGGCAGTCTTTATCTGTGAGGTTTCTTACCTCAACAGGGTTATAAATTTGTAAAGGTAAAAAAGCACACTTTTTAAACCCTGAGGTGGCCAGACAAGCATGTAACTACTGAAATAAATTTGTGGCAATAACGTTGAGTAAGCGTAATGCTTCAATAGTAGGTGGCTTTTGACTGCACTTGAATGAACTGATAATTATTGGCATCTGCAAGAGTGCGTTGCCAGCATCATAAGTAAGCTGATACTGCTTGCAATTTGACGATATCTACTAATGCTTCATACCTAAAATTTAAAAATTAAGATAAAACTTTCAAACACTTGATTAAGCGTAATCATTACCCAATACCGGAATCAGCCCTAGAGGTTATTGATTTTTTGTTGTTGATAATGGATTAGATACTTAATAAAGTAATTATTAATGATTATCAGTTACGATACTTTGATGTAAATCAAGAAACAATTAATAATAATTATTATTATGTTCTCTGTCAGCAATATCCGTGCCAATAAATATTATGCAATATAATCAAATGCTTGATTAAAATATGAATGAAAGATTATAAATAAATTGTCGCCAATTTATTAACATATCTAGTGCTATCTGTATAACTATCTGTTTTTACGTGAAGTAATTTGTCGTTAATTAGCTACATAAATGAGATATAAATAGAAATAATGAAAAATTCTTGAGGGGAAATTTGCTAATCATAAATGAGCCTGCCAATCGCAGTTGATCGCTTAAGGGAAAGGCTATGTCAGGACTAGAGAAACACTTTTTCGCAATTCTAATTCTTTCATGTAGCTATATAGTAGGCCACTCCCTAGTGTCGCGTAAATTGTGCTCATAGCAGGAACAGATCTGTGACCTCGATGCAGACGGTACAACCGGATCATTGCACGCTACACCTTGTCCAGTTACGGTTTTTTATATAGATATGTATGTGAACTGGGAGGTCGGAATGAAGGTGCTGGCAGAAACAATTGCTTATCTTATTCCATTTCCAACTATTTTTAGAGGTACCCTGAAATTTTTCAATCAACAGGCTCATCTGAGCGAGCCGGTTTCCATTGCGTGCTGAATACTCAAAGCAAGCTCTTTGGCTTCCTGGAAACTCGATTGGTGGGTGACCATGATGGTGATGAAACTCTTTTTATCACTGGTTCGTCGGCAATGTACGGCCAGGTTATAATCGTTGTTGACTAGCGCAACATCATCTGCACGCTGCAGGATTTGTCCTGTTACTTCAGAAGCAATTGCTGTGTATGCACGACTCAGGCAATCTTTTTTACTAATGTTTAAGGGCAGAACAGTGTAAAAGAGGGATGGCGAAGCGCTTACTGCCTGTTTGATAGGAGTAAGAAGCAATGTTGCGCAAATGATCAGTAAGAGCCGTATCAAAGTAACGATTGGTATAGGCATGGTACTTCCTCCAGTGATGTGCTAAAAAGCATGCGAGGTGTTGAATCCTGGCGCTCTCTTTGTGTGACGTAAGCATTCCTGTCTGGCTGTGGTGCCTATACTTATTTCATATCCTGGTGATAGCCATTTTTTAAAAAAATTAGTCTTTTATCGTCACAAAGATTGAGCGATTTTTACCTCGATAGTCTGTTAGTAATCCTACCACAATAATAATAAGTCCCATGGCAATATAAAAATTCCGAGCGATAAACTCGTCAGCGAAACCTAGGATGAAGGGAATTGCCACTAATACCGGCCCAACTATGCGCTCGATCCAGCCTTGCAACGTAAAGGGTATTATTTTGAAGGTGCCAAAGGGAAAACCGGAAATCAAGGTAACAGCAAGATGAACTGCAGCCAACCCATATGCAAGCATTGCGGGTATTTTGCTTAAACCTAATAAGGTAGGTGCGAGTAAAAATATAACCACTGTCAGGAAATCCAAATAGCCATGGTTACGTGGTGAAATTATTTTCATTTGACTGATCCTTTATTGATGGTGAGTAACAGTCAGTACTTTAATACGGTGTTACTGCCAATGTCTGTTAGCTAGACAACAACCGCTTAGGGTAAATATCGCAACAGCTGAGTTTAATCGAACGATTGCTCATTGATTAATGCGGCATCGTTGATACAAATCTGCTCGCGCGTATAGTCAAGTAATCCTCGATTTCTAAACTCATTCATGATGGTACTGACTACAGAACGGCTGGCACCTACTAAATCTGCCAGCTCTTGCTGAGTGAGGAAAACTTCCAGTGAATATCCATGTTTACATCGTGTTCCAAATAATTGAGCAAGATCCAGGAGTGTTGCAACAACCCGTTTGCCAACTGGCTGAGTAAGGATAGTGCGGAGTTTGCGTTCAATCTGCTGCTGACGATTAGACATGGTCTCGAAAACAGCCCATGACCACTCCGGCCAGCGATATATCAATTTTTTGAAATCTTCATATTCGATCCGATAGAACGATACTCTTCCCAGAGCCTGTGCGCTTTCTTGCATGACTGGATTAGCACAATCCTGCTGCAGTTGTCCAGTGATACCCCCTGATTTTATTAAAGCAAGCGTCAACTCATTGCCCTGGATCGTGAGATAGGAAAGTTTTACGATACCTTCTTTTATCCAAAAAAGACTTGCGCAACTTTCCCCTTGGCGATAGAGAAAATGTTTATCAGGAATTTCGATTTCCTGAATGGAAGGACATATTTGCTTCCATTGCTGTAAATTTTGTTCTAACAGCGGATTGAGAAATTCAGCTTTGATATGATCGTGTTTTGAGGAGGACATTGACAGTGCTGATTAAAAATAGGCTAGCCTATAGACTCGATACATCAATCATTCTATTGCTAAATCGATCCCGATTTTGTCGACTTCACCTTGCTGTTTTATTGATGATGTCTGCGGTTCGCCTTCTTATCATCTTTGATTTGGAAATAGTATAAGATATTCAAATGGGATTATATAATGCTGAGAGCTGTTTTTGGTTGGCCCAAAATAATCTGTACGACTTCGACGTGGTCAGTTCTGCCTTGCTGATTGACTCGTAAGTAGCCACTGATATATCCCGATATGGTTTCGATCATATCATGAGCTTTATCAGGCGCTTGATTTAAGAAACGATTTGTCAGCACCGGTCAGATCAATCCGATCCGACTGTTGCCAGCCTGCAAGAGCAGTCAATATTAAGAATAGCCACATGTCAGCCCATCGGCTATTCATTTCATGTAATTTGATTTAATCTTTCAGCCTTTATGTTTTATCCCCTCAGTTCGGGGAGTGCTTCTTCTTTAGGGATAAACCTTAGCGCTAATCCATTATTACACCAGCGCTCTCCGCGTGGCGGTGGACCATCATTGAAGACATGGCCCTGATGGCCCTCACAGCGTGCGCAGTGATACTCGGTGCGAGGCCAGATCAGCATGAAATCACGTTTGGTGCCGATATGGCCAGAAATAGGTTGGGTAAAACTGGGCCATCCGGTGCCGCTATCATATTTATGTTTGCTATCGAATAAGGGTAAATAGCAAGCGGCACAAATGTAGGTGCCGCCACGATATTCTTGGTTAAGAGGACTGCTTTCAGGAGGCTCCGTGTCTTCTTCAAACAATACCTGGTAAGCCTCTGGTGACAATAAAGAACGCCACGCTTTATGCGGTTTATTGAGCGGAGTAACGGTTATCGGATCGATTTTGAATTTTGTGCTCTTTTGTTGTCCGGCAGCTAACTCGCGTGGATAGGATGAGATAAAAGGCAATGTGATTAATGCAGCCAACCCTTTCAGCCAAGTGCGTCTTTTCATGTGGATCCCCATGTTTTCAAATAAGTTCAGCAAAAATTTGATCGCCAGCGTATGGTATGGTTCAGCATGACCGGCTTTCCAGAACAGCTTTCTTAGAAGAAGGGGTGGCGCGAGAATAAGGGTTAATGCGCTTATATGATGAAGATGAGCAGCCAGGTTGGTATACAACTCTATCCACCGGGCGGGGAGCCAGCGATAATGCTGCGTGATTATTGGCAGTCTGGTTCTGTAAAAGTAACTTTCCAGTTCGTTGAATTATCGCGTTGCTCCATTTTAATCCTATATTCATGATCATCAGCCAGAACGCAAGGTATGGGCATTTTACCTGCCAAGAGATAGGCGATAGGCGTAATGCTCGCTCCAATTCATTATGCGATTTACGCTGGGGTTTATTTCATGGTTCTACTTATTCACGCTTGAAATAGTGCCATTAAATAAATTTAATAGGGAGGGGGAGGCGGAGGGCTGCCTGGAGGTGGAGGTGGGTAGCTGTCGGAAGGAGCACGCTGAGGCGCCGGTTTGCTGTAGCTGCCGGTGCCGCCGCCGCTGGAGTATTCCCCATTGACAAAGCGCCCAGGAGAGGGGATACGATGGCCATTGGCATACATGCACTGAATATAAGCTGTATCATAACGTTGCTGATTGATATTTCCTGAAGATTGCGCAGAGCTGCTGCCAGCCAATCCTCCCGCCAATAAGCCACTCCCTGCACCAATGGCAGCACCTCGCCCGCCTCCAAAAGCAGCACCCGCAATGGCGCCTAAAGCAGTTGTAAGAGCGGCGGTTTCCATACCGCTGAATATGGATGCGCGGCGTGGTGTTTGTTCGTTGACTTGCTCACTCGCAAATTGTCTACATAGTAAGTCATCCGATCTAAATTGATCAAACGTTTTATTGGCAGCGGGTAGAACCATTACGCCTGGTCCCGTCGGTATGTGGACACATGCTGTGAGCAGCGTGAGTGGCAGCAACATGGATAATTTGGTAATTCTTGGCATAACCAGATTTCCTTTAAGATTTGATTAAGAAGGCTGTGGAGGAATTTTTACCCAACCATCAGGGCATTTCCTGACATAAGGATAATACCCTTCTGGTTTTCGACAATAGTGCCAGTAATTGGTTTTTATTGCAGCAGCAGGTTGTGAAACGTTCTGCTGCTGAATATAAGTCGGCTTGCTGGCAGGTGTGCTGGTCATGGCTATTGGGAATGCCGCATCAGCAACCACTGCGGGGAAGCCATCTAACGGATAGTAACTTTCAAAACGGCCATAGGGGCCAAAGCCAGCATAGCCAGCAGGAACATAGCCACTATAAAAACCAATTCCCCCAAAAGAAGCGTAACTGCTGTGGAAACCAAAATTACTATAAGGGGCGAAACCACCATATCCATAATAATCAAAGCCGCTGAAGGGAGTAAAAGGATAAAAAGGGCTAAATCCCCATCCTGGGCCGATACCTAGTAGCCCAAATCCAATATCAAAATCATGGTGATGTACGTGATGCTGCCCATGCCAGATACCGTGGCTAAGCCCACCGTGGTGATCATGTTCATTCTTCTGAAGCGATTGAATGTTCTGGATATGAATGTTCTGGGCTAAAGAATCACCCTGAGCAGCATTGGTTTGGATGGACAAGTCTGCCTGAGCTGATCCATCCTGCTGAATAGGCTGATCATGCTGAGTGGCATCTCCATCGGTAGCTTGATAAACTGGGGCGAATTCATAATCCGGGACAAACTCCCCTTCCTGAGGAGGGTGAGCGAGTTCGACAGATTGCTTATCTTGATGAGCAGATCCCATATCATGATTAGCGTGATCGTTTGCCATCACTTTATTGTATTGCTCAAAGTCTCGCCCTGGGCTAGGATCATAAGTTCGTTCAAAGCTCTCCGGTTGAGCAAAATTTCCGTTCTGATAATCGATGCTACTCTGATCGGAATCTGCACCTTGATAAAAATCTTTGCTTGGATCAAAATCTCTTGGCCTCAAACTGCTAGCAAAATCTCCGTTCCAGTCAAAGTTTTCTTCGAAATCGCTATTAAAATCAACGTCGGCTTCAACATTATCTACAAGATCACCCTCATTAAAGTCGGCATTATCCCCATCAACAGTCCATGCTGAAGCTGCCGAAACCGAGCAAACTAAAACAACAGCCATACAAATCAGTTTGAATCTGTTCATAGCAAGCTTTATTTAAGTTTGGTAGAGTTAGCCTGGATATTTCGCCAAGCTAACTTAGCGGAATATCCAGACTAAACAAAATTAATTATAAATTACACCATTCAGTAATGCTTATTGTGCTGGTTTCAGCAACTAATAATTGAGATGGATTCATTATGTGCGATACTGATTGTTATCTTATCCAGCAGATCCTGAATGAAAGCTGAATCTACGAGATTTTCCCAAATATAAGATAACTGTGGGTCATCTTGGCGGTGATAGTGCGTTCTATCTGCCATGTTCTTGCAGATGACTACTGCCTGTTTCTTAACGAGCTCCAGATGGGTTTTATTCTATTTCTAAATCAAAACTGACTTTGTCAGCTTCACCTTGCTGTATTATTGACATCGTCTGCGGCTCGCCTTCGCGTCATGTTTGATTTGGAAATGGAATCAGCCGTTAGCTAGCAATGCATTGATCAGTTTGGCTTCAATATTTTGATATTGTGGATCTTGATTTCGAGCGGTAGAAGGTTTGCACCATATTGGATTCTGTTGCAGGGTATTGATTATATCGGGCCAGTTACTGGGTAATTTTTCTGAAGCAGATGCAGTGGTCGTATCGATCTGGTCTGCCTGGTACGCAGCATGACCACGATGCATCAGTTTTGACAACAATTGCTGCTGACGGAGGTAGAGTATCTGCAGCGTGCTTTCATCCACGCACAACCATTGCATGCCTTGAATTTTGGCTTTGATCTCCTTGCCATAGCGTTTAAATGTTGACCAGCCAGTGCCAGCGATTGCACCCAAGGCAGTGGCTGTTCCTAAGCTTAGCCCACCCACCATCAGATCAATTCCTGCGCCTGTTGCTGCACCTTTGAGTGCAGCACTGCCAATATCAAGACCATACGCCTTGAGTACCCCGGGAGCAAATATATCAAGCTGCCATTGGCCATTGCTGACAGGAATTTTTTGGAGAGCAATATCTTTCTCTGAGAAGTTAAAAATGGTTAGCAAATCTCTTAAACAGCTTTGTTCGGATTTTCTTACGAAATCCTTTAATTTTTGGACGGCGGTTGAATTTGCATGACTATCGCTCTGGTTCCGTTTGCTTTCACGATAGCAGGCAACCGAGACAATCAACTCAACGATGCGTTTGGCTGCAGACAGGCAAAGTTGGTCCCATACCGTGGCGCGATAATTGATGAGTTTTTGCAATTGGTCATAGTGTGATTCCACCAGAGTTTGTATTTTTTGATACAACCGCTTCTCCGCCTCAAAAGAAAAGGCAACTGTATCGAATTCTAATGAGGTATGAAGATTGAAAACAGCCAGTTTTTTTCGCCAGATGGCAAGCTCTGCTGTATGGTTGGCAATAAAATTGAAAACCGGGATGATGGGTTTCATAGCCTTGCTGAGTATCTCGATTTCCATCAGATATTTTTCCAATACAGGCTCGCGCACATCGATGATATACAATAGGACATCGCTGCGTAATATTTGCCTAATGACCTTGGCTTCTTGTTCTAATGGATCATCGATAGACGTGGTGGCAATGAACTTTTCTAATATTTCAATGGGTGAAAACGATTTATGGTGCGTGCCAATCGATTTAAGTTGCCTTAACAGTGCATGAGAATCCTCAATACCAGGGGTGTCATGTAAATTCAATATGGCTTCATTATCAGCAAAAATAGTTGCCCGTTCAACATGACGAGTCGTTCCTGCACTATCTTCGATTTTACCGAATTGATTGCTTCGCAGCATGGTACGAATCAGCGAGGTCTTACCGGTATTAGTGTGACCTACCACTGCAATATTTATCAATGAGGGAATATCCTGGTGTGATGCTTTGTCTGCTACATTCATGGTTATTGAGTGATAACGCATTCAGCGGGAATGGCGCATGCCTCAGCCGTTCTGAACCATGCGAGTTTGCGTGTGTCGGCAACGGGAATGGCTGCGCGGCTGCGCAGTAAAACTAACCAAACCTCTCCAGAGGTATAAGTCATCAGATCTCGGATGGTGCGTTGCACGCCTCTGTCTGGCAGACGATGAGCAGCCACACCAATCAGCAACGCGCTATCGGATTTCTGGATGATGTTGGCTGCTTCCGAAAACGATGCCTGATCAATGACATTTTTGCTGCAGTTCATGCCATCTGGCCAAACGATATGATCATCAAGTTCAATCCCAATTGCGAGTGCATTTTGTAATATGCCCTGGCCAACTTGTCGAGGAGTGATCTTTTTATCTACGACTATATTCGGGTCTGCATCAATGACGCTAGACTCAAGTTGATGCGCCATTAAACGTTGTCGTAAAGTAATATAATAAGGTAAATAAAGATCTATTTTGAAGCGATGCTCAGCTAGTTTTAGCATCAACACAGAAACAAGTAGCAATATAAGCCGAGGCACAATGCCATAGAGCAATAAGGCGCTCAACAAGAATTTGGCCCAGGCACTTCTGGTTTCTGCATCTTGTTCTTGTATAATCGCGCTCACTCGGCTTGCTGCAATCTGAGAGCTGTCGGGAGGAACCAGACCCCAAAATTCCATAGGTTTACTCAGCCATTGAGTCAGTTCAGGAAGACTGCTTTCTGGTAGTAATGTCGTTCCCCAAATAAAGTCATATTGCTTTGCCATCATGAGCAGCACGAGTAAGACTATCCCGGTCGCCAGATAAGTTAGCCAGAATTGATGAGTGAGAATACTGATGCGCCATTTGCCAACTGTACCAGTCAAATTGGCTTCCCACCAGCCGCGTGCGGCAAGTAAAGCAATCGTATCACTTTCCTTTTCTTTGTGACGATAGGGTAACCAGCAGGCCAGCTGAGCGACAACCCCTGCACTCAATCCCTGTAATTTGAATGAAATACCTATCACCCACAGCATAATGGAAATTAAATTGAAGCCGAGCAAAACTGCTAATAACCAATATATGTTGAGCGTGGAAGACTCGCCTATTGCATTACCTGCTGCCAATGCGCCCAAAATTGCCGAGATTATTAAGCTTATTCGGCTCGCACGGATAAAAAGTTTTTGTGGATATTGTAATGTTGTGGCTAGCGCATTATCCTGGATCAGGCGCCGGGCACGGGTGGTTAGCCGTTTTAGAAAAACAGGGTAATTGAAATCAGAAACAGCGTGGGTTTCCATATCAGCGATGCTTGCGTATGACAGCGCTTCTGCTTTGCCCGTTTCAATGTGACGCAATTGCTCTAAACGAACCAGATCAGAGAACGTAGTGTTGTGTGTGGCCATAACTGTTGATTAAAAGAATGGAAAAACAGAGCCTTATTCTTCCTGACCTGTCAAGCTGATTGAAAGGTGATTGGCATCGATTAAATTGAGCCTGAAAAAAGTGCGTCGAGTGGTTCCAGTTCACAAAATCATTTAAAAATACAATCAGAAGAAAGAACTCAATGGAAAAAGCTACAATTAGCAGTTAAAGATTTGTTATATCAGAAAGGTTATCGCCATGAAACCAATTGCAATTTTTAGATTTTTCCCTATTGAGGGACCTGGCTATTTTGCCACATTTCTCGACAACAATCATATTCCCTGGCAGCTAATCAGCATCGACCAGGGGGAGGGCCTTCCTGGTAATATTTATCCATTTAGTGGATTGGTTCTGATGGGAGGCCCCATGAGCGTCAACGATAACCTGCCTTGGATTGGCTTATTACTTGACCTGATCAAGCAAGCAGTAGCTCATGATGTACCCGTATTGGGGCATTGTTTGGGTGGGCAACTTATGTCCAAAGCGTTTGGAGGTATTATTGAGGCGAATCCTATCAAAGAATTGGGCTGGGGAAAAGTCCGCGTGGCGGATAATCCGGTTGCGCGCGAATGGTTAGGGGATGTAAAAGAATTTGAACTATTTCACTGGCATGGGGAGACCTTTTCTTTACCTGCTGGAAGTTCATTGCTGCTTTCCAACGATTATTGCCAAAATCAGGCATTTGCATTAGGAATTCATCTGGGAATGCAGTGCCATGTGGAGATGACCGAAGACATGGTGCTTAACTGGAGTAGAGTGAATGCGACAGAAATTATACAGAATCAGGCCAGTCCTGCAGTGCAATCAGCTGATGCCATGCAAATGAATCTGAAGTCTCGCGTGTCGAAATTGAATACCATTGCCGATCATTTATACCGCAAATGGATCAAGGCATTAAAAACGGAAGAGTAATCGCTCTGCGTAAAATTTTTGTTTATGAAGATAATTCAGGCTAACCCCAATATGCCTTCTTTGTTTGTGATAATGTGATGGATGTAAACGACTACTTGCTATGAATCGAAAGTGCGGCGAGGTACTAGGCTGTTTAAGCATTGCTCGGCCTCAGAATAATCCCAGCTAATGGTGGTAAAGTGATCATGAGGGAATCAGCAAAACCTAAACAGGGTTCTCCGGTTGTGGTAATCCAGCCAGCATTTCCTATATTACTCCCGCCATAATAAGCGGAGTCACTATTAAATTCTTCTTGGTAGGAGCCGCTAACAGGCGTGCCGATACGATATTTCATGCGCGTGACCGGCGTAAAATTTAATACAATCAGCCTAAACGAACCATCTTGCGCATGACGCAGATAGCTAATGACAGATTGCTCTGTATCATGACAATCGATCCAGCTAAACCCTTCCGCGAAGAAATCAAGCTGATGCAATGCGGGAGTATTCATATAAAGATGATTCAGGTCGCGTAATGCCATTTGTACGCCGCGATGAGGCTCATATTCCAGCAAATTCCAATCAAGCTCTTTATTAACTTGCCATTCAGGCCCATGAGCAAATTCGTTACCCATAAAATTAAGTTTTTTGCCGGGGCAAGTCAGTTGGTAGGTAAACAACAAACGCAAGTTGGCAAATTTCTGCCAGGCATCGCCTGGCATTTTGGCTAACAAAGAGCCTTTACCATGCACCACTTCATCGTGTGATAATGGCAATACAAAGTTTTCGGTATAGGCGTATAACTGATTAAAGGTTAAATTATTGTGCTGATAACGACGGTGGATGGGGTTAAGCTTTATATAAGTAAGCGTGTCATTCATCCAACCCATGTTCCATTTCATGGAAAACCCTAATCCACCCACATAAGTGGGACGTGATACTGCTGGCCAGGAGGTAGATTCTTCCGCCAAAGTAATCGCGCCGGGAAACGCTTCATGCACCATAATATTGAGTTCGCGCAGGAAATCTACCGCCTCGAGGTTTTCCCGTCCACCGTATTTATTGGGTAACCATTCTCCTGCTTTGCGTGAGTAATCCAGATAAAGCATTGAAGCTACTGCATCCACACGTAATCCATCGATATGGAATACATTTAACCAATAATGCGCGCTTGAGAGTAAAAATGATCTCACTTCATTACGCCCATAATTGAAAATAAATGTTCCCCAGTCTTGATGGAATCCCAGACGAGGATCTTCATGCTCGTAAAGGGCAGTGCCGTCGAAGCGGGCTAAGGAAAAGATATCCTGAGGAAAATGGGCTGGCACCCAATCTAGGATGACTCCGATGTTTGCTTGATGACAAGCATTCACAAAAAATTTGAAATCTTCTGGCAAGCCATATCGACTTGATACCGCGAAATAGCCTGTTGTCTGATAACCCCAGGACTCATCAAGTGGGTGTTCTGATATCGGCAATAATTCAACATGTGAATAGCCCATGTCGAGCAGATAAGGAATCAAATGCTGGGCAAGCTCACGATAAGTATAGAAACGCCCATCGGGATGCCGTTTCCATGAGCCTGCATGAATTTCATAGATATTGAGTGGTGCATGTAACCAGTCCCAGCCAGTTCGTTTCTGCATCCAATCTGTATCCTGCCAAACAAAGTTTTCTTCCATTGGAGTGCGCCCTGCATTGCTGGGGCGCAGCTCATGATAATGTGCAAAAGGATCTGTCTTGATCAAGATATCGCCAGTATTACGATTGCGAATCTCATATTTGTAAAGGGTGCCACTTGGTAAACCAGGAATAAATAATTCCCATACGCCGCTATGATGATGAACAGCCATTGGATGTATTCGCCCATCCCAACGATTAAAATCACCAATTATGCTGACACGTTCAGCATTGGGTGCCCAGACCGCAAAGCGGACACCGGCAATTCCATGTATGGCAGTCAACTGTGCACCCAGGGTTCGATAAGCTTGACGCAGATTGCCTTCATTATATAAATACAGCTCGTAATCGGAAATTTGCACAGGAAAAGCATAGGGGTCATACCATTCACGCACAGCTCCCAGTGAAGTCTTTTCCTCGATTCGCAAGAGATAGGGGTGCATGGGAGTTATTTTGCTATGCCATTCAAAGATACCCTCATCATGGATCCGTGTCATTGGCTCAAAACCATTGGCTGTCTGAATCCAGACATTGGCAGCATAAGGCTGGAATACTCTTGTTACCAGCGCATCATCCTGCTCCCTGTGCACGCCTAGGTAATCAAATGGGTTATGTAATCGTGCAGCTAACAACATTTCTTGCAATGAATCAGTGCTGGTATGTACAAGTTCAGATTTCATAGGCATCGATAGTAACTAACAAGAAAACAAGAGAGGGTTATGTCTGGAAATGACAATTAAGATCCAGTAAGATAAGATGCTATAAATACAATAGATTACATAATACAACTCATATTCTAAAGTATAAAGTAACGAGCTTGAATATAGTAACGCTATAACATCTACCAGATGGGCTTATTTTCTATGCTGAATTGCTTGTGTTGCGATTGATGTATTGATTATCCATATTCATATTATCAATTAAATGGATCTTCTCAGATCGGGAGATATTGAATGCTTACACATAACGCGCTTGCATTAATACTCGCAGGAGGACGTGGCAGCCGTTTACATCATCTAACAGACTGGCGTGCTAAACCAGCTGTGCCGTTTGGTGGTAAGTTCCGTATTATAGATTTTCCTCTGTCGAATTGTGTCAATTCGGGTGTGCGGCGTATTGGAGTGGTTACTCAATATAAAGCGCAGAGCCTGATTCGCCATATCCAGCGCGGCTGGAGCTTTCTTGATGGGCGGTTCAAAGAATATGTCGAGCTTTTTCCAGCTCAACAGCGAACTGAAGAAACTTGGTATCAAGGGACTGCCGATGCTGTTTTTCAGAACCTTGATATTTTGCGTTATCATGCTCCTGGCTATGTTCTGATATTGGGTGGTGATCATGTTTATAAAATGGATTACAGTAGAATGCTTGTCGAGCATAAAAAAAGAGGCGCAGACATCACTATTGCCTGCTTGGAAGTGCCACTGGAAGAAGCCACTGCTTTTGGGGTGGTGGCGGTAAACGATAAATGGCATGTGACTAGTTTTACTGAGAAGCCTGATTATCCCGCCTCCATGCCAGGTCAGTCAGATCGTGCATTGGTTAGCATGGGTATTTATCTCTTTAATGCTTCATTTCTGTTTGAACAATTGATTCGCGATCACGATGACACTCATTCTTCGCACGATTTTGGTAAAGATTTGATTCCGTACTTAGTGAATCATCATCGTGTTTATGCACATAGCTTTCAGAGCAGTTGTGTCAATATGGCTGCCGGTATTCCTTACTGGCGCGATGTGGGGACAGTGGATGCTTACTGGGAAGCTAATATCGATCTTACGACCATTACACCTGCTCTTAATCTATATGATGAAGACTGGCCGATCTGGACTTACCAGGAACAATTACCGCCTGCCAAATTTGTGTTTGATGGTGACGATCGACGAGGACATGCGCTTGATTCTACGATTTCAGGGGGATGTATTATTAGTGGCGCAACCATTCGTCGCTCATTATTATTTTCCAATGTCCAAGTTCGAAGCTATGGAATCGTCGAGGACTCGGTCGTGCTTCCTAATGTAGATATAGGTCGGCACGTCCATTTGAAGCGCGTGGTCGTTGAAAAAAACTGCGTCATACCGGAAGGATTGAAAGTTGGATTCGATCCAGAAGAAGACAGCAAGCGGTTCTATGTAACGAAAAAAGGAATTACACTCATAACGCCCGAAATGCTGGGTCAAAGCATACATTATGTTCGTTAAGCATCTGAAAAGGGGGGCTGGTAGAGGGTAATACCGTCCTCAATTTATTAGTAAGCCATTCCATTCCCAAATCAAAAATAGCGTGAAAGCGAGCGGCAGGCAGTATCAATAATACAGCAAGGTGAAGCCAACAAAGTCAGGCTTGATTTAGGAATGGATCAGCATAAGCGGCATGGTGTTCTTGGGCATGCCTATATGACGGGTCTTAACTAAGAATTCAGATTTTTTTGAGTAACTAGATAGGCAATCTGCTTTTAATTCATGAAACCACTGAATCTCGTTTTACTATGGCATATGCATCAACCCGATTACCGGGACCGTGACACAGGTGAATTCTTGCTGCCGTGGGTATATCTGCATGCCATCAAAGATTACACTGATATGGCGCATCACTTAGAACAACATCCATGTGTCAAAGCGATCGTCAATTTTGTGCCCATATTGCTGGATCAACTTGAAGATTATGCTCAGCAGTTTACACAGAAAAAAATACGTGATCCATTATTACGCCTGCTTGCTACGCCCGATCTGAATATGATCACGGTAAATGAACGTGCATCTATACTGAATAGCTGCTTTCAGAGCAATCATGCCACCATGTTAAAACCTTACCCTGCCTATCAACATTTGCGTGAGGTGTACGATATGCTCAAAGGGCAAGGGGATAAGGATTTAATCTATGTTTCCGGTCAGTATCTGGCTGATCTGTTAACGTGGTATCACCTTGCATGGATGGGGGAAAGTGTGCGGCGAAGCCATGAGTTTGTGGTAAAGCTCATGACGCAAGGTAAAAATTTTAGTTATACAGATAGATTGCAGTTATTTAATCTTATTGGAAAGCTTATTCAGGAATTGATTCCACGTTACCGTGAACTTGCTGCCAGCGGTCAAATTGAACTATCCACTACGCCTCATTTTCATCCGTTGGCCCCCTTGCTGATCGATTTCTCGTCAGCGCGTGATAGTCTTCCCGAGGCTACTTTACCTTCGAATACAATTTATCCAGGAGGATGTGAGCGCGTTACCTTTCATGTAAAGTCAGCTATCAATCGTCACAGACAACACTTTGATACGCAGCCTGCGGGCTTTTGGCCTGCTGAAGGGGGAATCTCAAAAGATTTGCTGAATATCTTCATGGAATTGGGCTGCCAATGGAGTGCCAGTGGTGAGGGTGTATTGGTTAACAGCTTGCGTAAATCGTATCCGAATCAATCGTTACCGAATCGGAATCACTATCTTTACCGCCCCTACCAAGTATCCGATGAAAAAAACGGGATGTTTTGTTTTTTTCGTGATGACAAATTATCCGATATGATCGGATTCGAATATTCAAAATGGTTTGGGCGCGATGCAGCAGAGAATTTTATTCATACGCTTGAGAAAATTCATCATGAGGTGCAGGCAATTGTTACGTATCCCATTGTAAGTGTTATTCTTGATGGTGAAAATGCTTGGGAGTCTTATCCTTATAATGGTTACTATTTTCTCAAAGATCTTTACGATTTGCTTGAAAGCCACCCATTCATTCAAACAACGACTTATCGTGACTATATTGTGAATTTAGTTGATACGCAGGCTGAAACCAAAATTTTACCTGTGCTAGCTGCAGGAAGCTGGGTTTACGGAAGTTTTTCTACTTGGATAGGTGATCATGACAAAAATTTAGCCTGGGATCTATTATGTACAGCTAAACAGAGTTATGATTTTGTAATGAAGAGTGATCGTCTGACGGATGAAGAAAAATTGCTGGTAGAACAGCAGCTTGCATCATGTGAGAGCTCGGACTGGTTCTGGTGGTTTGGTGATTATAACTCTGCACAGGCAGTTGCTAGTTTTGATCAATTGTTTCGAAAAAATCTTGCCAACCTCTATCGTTTGCTGAAATTGCCAGTACCCGCAATCGTGCTTGAGCCAATCAGCCAGGGTGGAAGATATGCTGGGTTGGTTGAAACGATGCGGCGCTCATCGTAAAGCGGGTCAAAGTAAATAAATAGACGCCTGGTATGAAATTGTTTTCATAAAATAAAAAATGTATTAGCTTAGGAGCTTCAAATTGTCCATAACATAAAACGAGTGAAACTTAGTGACATCTCAATCTATCTCTTTACTATTTGGTGTTCATGCGCATCAGCCGGTTGGAAACTTTGCAGAAGTTTTAGTCGATGCGCATTTGCGTTGTTATAGACCTTTTTTACAAGTTCTATATCGTTATCCAGATTTTAAGTTTGCTCTTCATTTTTCTGGATGGCTACTTGATTTCTTATTTGAGCATTACCCCGATGATATGGCTCTATTGCGTGAGATGGTCATGCGGGGACAAGTAGAGCTTTTCGGCGCCGGAGAAACAGAACCAGTATTAGCGGTGATTCCCAATCGGGACCGTATCGGACAAATTGAAACTTTTTCCAAGAAATTAGAGGAAAGATTCGGGCAGCGTCCACAGGGTGCTTGGCTCACTGAGCGGGTATGGGAATCAACTGTGGTGCCCGCATTGGTAGATTGTGGGATTCGCTACGTTATCGTAGATGATTATCATTTTATGTGTGCGGGCAGAACCAAAGCAGAACTCAATGGTTTCTTTACTACCGAGGAAGACGATCGCGCCTTGGATCTTTTTCCTATATCTGAAATGCTTCGTTATAAGTTGCCTTTTTCCCCAGCACATGAAGCGGTGGCCTATATCGAGTCTCTAGCTGAGAACTCAACAACAAACAAGGGTGTTGCCGCTATTTATTTCGATGATATCGAGAAATTTGGCATTTGGCCTGAGACCTATCAGTGGGTATATGAGAAGGGCTGGCTTGAGCAATTTATTCAAGGTGTACTGGCTTCTCCCAAAATTTCTCCTCGACATTATCATGATTATCATGCTTTGCAAAAATCTCATGGAATAATTTATCTGCCAACCACTTCCTACATTGAGATGAATGAATGGACGTTACCTGCTGGACCAGCTAATGCTTATGCTGATCTAGTGCACCAGGCAAAAGCAACTGGCTGGTATGAACATAATAAATCCTTTCTACGTGGAGGTATCTGGAAAAATTTTTTTTCTCGTTACCCTGAATCGAACTGGATGCACAAGCGTATGCTATCCCTTTCTGCTCGTTTTGCTGCGCTGCCGGTAACGCAATGCTCTGATGCGATGCGACAAAAATTGTATGCTGCACAAGCCAATGATGCTTATTGGCATGGCTTGTTTGGTGGTCTATATCTCCCGCATTTGCGACGAGCTATATACAATAATGTTGTCGAATTAGAAAGTTTGTTGGATGACTGTGCACCACGTCCTGCTTTTTTTATCGAGGATACTGATCTGGACGGTGTGGAAGAAGCCTATTTACATAATCGAGTACTCCAGGCTGTAGTTAAGCTTGATGGCAATGCGAGCCTATGTGAATTTGATGCCTATCAGCTCAAGCATAATTTTGGTGACACGTTACGTCGTCAAATAGAACATTACTACTGCAAAATACAACCCAATGCACTTGAAATACCCAAACATAGCGGTACGGGTATTGCCTCTGCGCATGATCGGATCAATTTTAAGAATCAAATTGCTCTTTCTGACTTAGAGGTTGACGCCCATCCGCAAAGCCTGTTTTTTGACAGCCTAAATGAAGTGTCATTAATTTATCATCTCGAATCACAAGATGAGTCTCGTATCCGTTTCTTGTCCAAAAACGATCAATGTGAAGTCGTTAAGGTACTGGAGCTTTCTGGCAACCGCCTTTTAGTTTCCTATCACTTGTCGGGTAATGTAGAGGGCCATCTGGAAACCGAAATCAATTTAGCTATGCCCAGTTGTGATGGTCCAGGTGGCCGTTACGTTAAAGATGAATCCACGGTGCTGGGTGGTTTTGGGCAATATATGGATTTGGCGGATACCACTAACATTGCTATGGAGGATGTGGTTCTGCAGGGTATGCTGCTAATAAGTACTTCTGCTCCAATCAGATTATGTGCACAACCTCACTTTTCTGTATCTCAATCGGAAGGAGGCTATGAAAAGATTATGCAGGCTGTCAAATTAAAATTGATCTGGCCAGTTACTGAGCGCGAATTAAGGATTACTCTGGAAGTTAAGGCAAAAGAGTATTCGGAGTAACAGAGAGCGATTCAGGGTTTGCCCTGTTTGTGTTTGTAGCAACTCTCAAATAATAAATCGTAATCTGCTGTCACTCATTGTCAGGTGGTGAGCATTGCTTTATAGCGCAACCAATTGATCCTGGAAAAGCGCAGTAACATGCAAAGTTGAAACATATCGCTTGGATCAATAGAGAGTAACAAGATAGTAATATTTTATATTCTGCCTGTAAGATGCTGAAATAATAAGCAAATAATCGGTGTGAGCTTATTGTGTTCGTTGGTTGAGAAAATTTTTTTAAAAAAAAATGTTGAAAAGCTTGACGGAGAAAATATGGTCTGTATAATGCACATCTCTGTTGCTTGAGACGAATAAAAAAAGCAACCAGCTCTTTAAAAATTAACAGCCAATAGATGTAGGCGCTTAGTAAATATAATTAATTTGATCGATATCAAATTAATAACTAAGAGTATACAAGGTAAATAGTGTATAGAATTAATATATGCTAAATGCTGAGCAAATAGAATTAAATTAAACTGAAGAGTTTGATCCTGGCTCAGATTGAACGCTGGCGGCATGCTTTACACATGCAAGTCGAACGGCAGCACGGGGGCAACCCTGGTGGCGAGTGGCGAACGGGTGAGTAATACATCGGAACGTGTCTTAAAGTGGGGGATAACGCATCGAAAGATGTGCTAATACCGCATAATCTCTAAGGAGGAAAGCAGGGGATCGAAAGACCTTGTGCTTTTAGAGCGGCCGATGCCTGATTAGCTAGTTGGTAAGGTAAAGGCTTACCAAGGCAACGATCAGTAGCTGGTCTGAGAGGACGACCAGCCACACTGGGACTGAGACACGGCCCAGCCTCCTACGGGAGGCAGCAGTGGGGAATTTTGGACAATGGGCGCAAGCCTGATCCAGCCATGCCGCGTGAGTGAAGAAGGCCTTCGGGTTGTAAAGCTCTTTCGGTCGGGAAGAAATAGTTATGGCTAATATCCATAATGAATGACGGTACCGACATAAGAAGCACCGGCTAACTACGTGCCAGCAGCCGCGGTAATACGTAGGGTGCAAGCGTTAATCGGAATTATTGGGCGTAAAGGGTGCGCAGGCGGATGTATAAGTCAGATGTGAAATCCCCGGGCTTAACCTGGGAATTGCGTTTGAAACTATATGACTAGAGTGTGATAGAGGGGAGTGGAATTCCATGTGTAGCAGTGAAATGCGTAGAGATGTGGAAGAACACCGATGGCGAAGGCAGCTCCCTGGATTAACACTGACGCTCATGCACGAAAGCGTGGGGAGCAAACAGGATTAGATACCCTGGTAGTCCACGCCCTAAACGATGTCAACTAGTTGTCGGATCTGTTAAAAGATTTGGTAACGTAGCTAACGCGTGAAGTTGACCGCCTGGGAAGTACGGTCGCAAGATTAAAACTCAAAGGAATTGACGGGGACCCGCACAAGCGGTGGATTATGTGGATTAATTCGATGCAACGCGAAAAACCTTACCTACCCTTGACATGCTCGAAATTCCACAGAGATGTGGAAGTGCCCGAAAGGGAATCGAGGCACAGGTGCTGCATGGCTGTCGTCAGCTCGTGTCGTGAGATGTTGGGTTAAGTCCCGCAACGAGCGCAACCCTTGTCACTAATTGCCATCATTCAGTTGGGCACTTTAGTGAGACTGCCGGTGACAAACCGGAGGAAGGTGGGGATGACGTCAAGTCCTCATGGCCCTTATGGGTAGGGCTTCACACGTAATACAATGGCGCGTACAGAGGGTTGCCAACCCGCGAGGGGGAGCTAATCTCAGAAAGCGCGTCGTAGTCCGGATCGGAGTCTGCAACTCGACTCCGTGAAGTCGGAATCGCTAGTAATCGCGGATCAGCATGTCGCGGTGAATACGTTCCCGGGTCTTGTACACACCGCCCGTCACACCATGGGAGTAGTTTTCACCAGAAGCAGATAGTCTAACCGCAAGGAGGGCGTTTGCCACGGTGAGAGTTATGACTGGGGTGAAGTCGTAACAAGGTAGCCGTAGGGGAACCTGCGGCTGGATCACCTCCTTTCTAATGAAATATTGCTAAGCGCCTACAGTCTATTGGTTGTTTTAAAAGTTAAATGGCAAATGAGATATGAGGCGAAAGGTTGTGCTAATATAGGATCCTTTATGGGTCTGTAGCTCAGTTGGTTAGAGCACACGCTTGATAAGCGTGGGGTCGGTGGTTCAAGTCCACCCAGACCCACCAGATAGGGGGTGTAGCTCAGCTGGGAGAGCACCTGCTTTGCAAGCAGGGGGTCATCGGTTCGATCCCGTTCACCTCCACCATATTATGTCCAATCTTGATGATTCGAGAAAAATATCTCTCGGTAATCATGATAAATAAAATTATATTTTATTGCTAATTTAGCTTTGTTCTTTAAAAAAATAGAAAAAGTAGATTGTAAATTAAACAAATTCAGAAACATAAAAAGCTGATATATGAATATTAATTGGATCAATTGATTAATATTTGTTGGAGCATAAAATATTATCTGGAAAGATAGTTAATATTTTGAAAATCTGGAGTTGTAATCAAGAAAAGAAGTTCTCAAAATTATAGGGTCAAGCAAATAAGTGCATGTGGTGGATGCCTTGGCGATTACAGGCGATGAAGGACGTGGAAATCTGCGATAAGCTTCGGGGAGCTGATAAACAAGCTTTGATCCGGAGATGTCCGAATGGGGAAACCCGATCCGCAAGGATCATCCTCATCTGAATATATAGGATGAGTGAAGCGAACCTAACGAACTGAAACATCTAAGTAGTTAGAGGAAAAGAAATCAACCGAGATTCCCAAAGTAGTGGCGAGCGAAATGGGATCAGCCATCAATCTTTAGCATCGGAATTAGTCGAATTTTCTGGAAAGTTGAACCATAGAGAGTGATAGTCTCGTAGGCGAAAATTCTGATGTGGAACTAGGATTGAAAAAAGTAGGGCGGAACACGTGAAATTCTGTCTGAAGATGGGGGGACCATCCTCCAAGGCTAAATACTCGTAATCGACCGATAGTGAACTAGTACCGTGAGGGAAAGGTGAAAAGAACCCCGGGAGGGGAGTGAAATAGATCCTGAAACCGCATGCATACAAACAGTGGGAGCCCTGTATAGGGTGACTGCGTACCTTTTGTATAATGGGTCAGCGACTTACATTCAGTAGCAAGCTTAACCGATTAGGGGAGGCGTAGCGAAAGCGAGTCTTAATAGGGCGACTAAGTTGCTGGGTGTAGACCCGAAACCAGATGATCTACTCATGGCCAGGATGAAAGGAAGGTAACACTTCGTGGAGGTCCGAACCCACTAATGTTGAAAAATTAGGGGATGAGCTGTGGGTAGGGGTGAAAGGCTAAACAAATCTGGAAATAGCTGGTTCTCTCCGAAAACTATTTAGGTAGTGCCTCATGTATAACCTTTGGGGGTAGAGCACTGTTATGGCTAGGGGGTCATTGAGACTTACCAAACCATTGCAAACTCCGAATACCAAAGAGTTTTAGCATGGGAGACAGACATCGGGTGCTAACGTTCGGTGTCAAGAGGGAAACAACCCAGACCCTCAGCTAAGGTCCCAAAGATATAGTTAAGTGGTAAACGAGGTGGGAAGGCATAGACAGTCAGGAGGTTGGCTTAGAAGCAGCCATCCTTTAAAGAAAGCGTAATAGCTCACTGATCGAGTCGTCCTGCGCGGAAGATGTAACGGGGCTTAAACTATACACTGAAGCTAGGGATTCGCACGTAAGTGCGAATGGTAGGAGAGCGTTCCGTAGGCCTGTGAAGGTGATTTGTAAAAATTGCTGGAGGTATCGGAAGTGCGAATGCTGACATGAGTAGCGATAAAGGAAGTGAAAAGCTTCCTCGCCGAAAACCCAAGGTTTCCTGTGCAACGTTAATCGACGCAGGGTGAGTCGGCCCCTAAGGTGAGGCAGAAATGCGTAACTGATGGGAAACTGGTTAATATTCCAGTACCTTTACATAATGCGATGCGGGGACGGAGAAGGTTAGCTCAGCCAGGTGTTGGATGTCCTGGTTGAAGCGTGTAGACATGCTGCTTAGGCAAATCCGGGCGGCTAAGTTGAGACGTGATAACGAAACACTCTTCGGAGTGCCAAGTGAGTAATACCATGCTTCCAGGAAAAGCCGCTAAGCTTCAGTTATGTAAGGACCGTACCGTAAACCGACACAGGTGGGAAGGATGAGAATTCTAAGGCGCTTGAGAGAACCCAGGAGAAGGAACTCGGCAAATTGACACCGTAACTTCGGGAGAAGGTGTGCCTTTAGTAAGTGAATCGCCTTGCGCGAGGAGCTGAGAAAGGTTGCAATAAAAAGATGGCTGCGACTGTTTAATAAAAACACAGCACTCTGCAAACACGAAAGTGGACGTATAGGGTGTGACGCCTGCCCGGTGCCGGAAGGTTAAATGATGGGGTGCAAGCTCTTGATTGAAGCCCCGGTAAACGGCGGCCGTAACTATAACGGTCCTAAGGTAGCGAAATTCCTTGTCGGGTAAGTTCCGACCTGCACGAATGGCGTAACGATGGCCATACTGTCTCCTCCTGGGACTCAGCGAAATTGAAATGTTTGTGAAGATGCAATCTACCCGCGGCTAGACGGAAAGACCCCGTGCACCTTTACTGTAGCTTTACATTGGATTTTGACAATGCTTGTGTAGGATAGGTGGGAGGCTGTGAAGTATACTCGCCAGAGTATATGGAGCCGTCCTTGAAATACCACCCTGGTGTTGTTGAGATTCTAACCTAGATCCATAAGCTGGATTGGGGACCGTGTATGGTAGGCAGTTTGACTGGGGCGGTCTCCTCCCAAAGTGTAACGGAGGAGTACGAAGGTACGCTAGGTACGGTCGGAAATCGTGCTGATAGTGCAATGGCATAAGCGTGCTTAACTGCGAGACTGACAAGTCGAGCAGATGCGAAAGCAGGTCATAGTGATCCGGTGGTTCTGTATGGAAGGGCCATCGCTCAACGGATAAAAGGTACGCCGGGGATAACAGGCTGATTCCTCCCAAGAGTTCATATCGACGGGGGAGTTTGGCACCTCGATGTCGGCTCATCACATCCTGGGGCTGTAGCCGGTCCCAAGGGTATGGCTGTTCGCCATTTAAAGTGGTACGTGAGCTGGGTTTAAAACGTCGTGAGACAGTTTGGTCCCTATCTGCCGTGGGCGCTGGAAATTTGAGTGGGGCTGCTCCTAGTACGAGAGGACCGGAGTGGACATACCTCTGGTGTACCGGTTATGACGCCAGTCGTATTGCCGGGTAGCTAAGTATGGAAAAGATAACCGCTGAAAGCATCTAAGCGGGAAACTTGCCACAAGATTAGATTTCCCGGGGAGTAAATCCCCCTAAAGGCTCGTTGAAGACTACAACGTTGATAGGTCGGATGTGGAAGCATAGTAATATGTTAAGCTAACCGATACTAATTGGCCGTGCGGCTTGATCCTATAATTTTGAGAATAAATTAACATCTCTTGACAGAAAAATTAATTTAAAAGTTTAGTTGTTTTAATCTACTTTAAAACAAAAAAGGTTACGCTTGGCGGCTATAGCGCTTTGGAACCACCTCTTCCCATTCCGAACAGAACCGTGAAACGAAGTTGCGCCGATGATAGTGTGTTTTCGCATGTGAAAGTAGGTCACCGCCAAGCTTATTATTTTCTTGATTAATAAAGCTATTAAATACTATATACATATAATTTATCGCTTAATTAATTTATCGAAAGCACTGTTCATTCAATTGTTTCATCTCAATCCATATTCACCTAGAGCTATAAAACAGATATCAATTAAAGAAAATTCTATGAATTATTTCACCTTGGTGGGGAAATGATTCTACGTTTATCTGTTTTTTTATTCTATTGGGGTCAGTTATCCAATTATTTCACTAAGTGACGCGCAGATACTAGCCTCACTTAAAATCCTATATTATCTCCAGTTTAATCCTTGGTTCGTAGGAATGCGTGCCATGCCCATGAGAATCGCAACAACTTGTTTCCTGCTATTGTTACTTAAGAGGATAGAGCGAGCGTGCAAGGATGTATAAAAAGAAGCACAGGAAACTTGTCAACTAATCAACAATCGTAATTTTTTGACACTATGCTCTTGCGATTAACATCCTGCACACTCACAGCAGGCTGGTATGAATCATTTCAAGAACAGCGTAACTGATTGCATTTTTTACAGATCTAATTCTACGCCTGCATACAGTTATTTCACACAGATGCCTGCACAATCGGCACCACCGTTAGCAGGATCGCAATTATCCGAAGGGTCATCTACACACTTCATTCCTTCAGGGCAAGGTAATGCGGCAATGCCTCCACACATTTGTTTGGGTTTCTGATCATGGTAAGCAGAACTGTCTTTGGGCGGATAATCCATACGTTTTCCCTCACCTGGTTTAGTGGGCTTTGTTGGCCCAAGCTTAATGCTTTCTTCAACCTTTCGTGGTTGAATTGTTTCAACCGCAATGGATTCAACCTCTCCTTCGTTATGCCGAGCGGTATACACGCTCACAACATCCAATGGAACAGGGCTTTTAACAACCAGGAATCCCTCCAGAAAGGCAAAATCCACACAAACACCATCTATTGGACAAAAGTAGCCTGCAATATCAAAGCAATTTACGCCAACTGCTCCGTCTGGCTGGAGAACTATTCCTTTAAAAGGTGTGACATCGAAGGAGCCTGGCTCAGAACCAAACTGTGTTGCAAGTGCCACCTTGGCTGCAAGAGTGATTTTTTTATTAGTAGGGTTGTGGATATTGACGGCTGTACGGTAAGTGCCCTTCGCCAAATTCCCATCCTGATGGGGTAACAATAGCGAACAGGTAACTTTAGCTGCATATTGATACTCAGTTTTGATTGTCTCTGAGTATTGCGTTGTTTCTGCCTGAGCGATTGGTTGAGTGCCGATGAAACCAGACCAGCACACTGATCCGAGCAGAAAAGAGAAAAGCTTGATCATATTGTGTTGTTTCATGATAGTCACCTCATTTGGTTTAATGCTCTCAAGGGAGAACAGCTTTTAGCCCGCAATGGTTCCACTTGGGCTGATGGCAGGCCACCAGATCTAGTTCAACATGGAAGAAAAAGTGGCCTAACTTACTACTAAAAACATTGGTAGCACTTGGTTTTTCAGCTGAATTTGTATGGCTTGTTTTCATAAAATACCTCTTGGCTTTATAGTTAATATGATGTCTTTTTATTAGCGCTACCTTGTCTTTTCATGTCAGCTTAAAGCTAAGCAATCAACACAAACCTCGCCTCTGATGGCACTCCCTGATCATTGATGATAAACAACATGTAGTATCCTGGTGGCGCAATATTGCCATGCGCTGGCGCTTCAGTTTCTACAATGGTGACAGTCTGTGAATGGACAGGCAATTTAATGTAACGCTGGCCGGCATCGGTATGATGCGTTACCGCAATTGGTGCGATCAGCACCACTGCATTAATAGCAATCGCCTGCGGCGTCTCGATCACAAAAATGCTTGCATAGCTGATCGAAGGCGGCGAATTCGAAATAATGGGTCGTGCACCCAAACTAAGATAATTCGGTGAATAAAGCTCCATAGAATGCTGATCCTGTTCCATTGTGCCTGGTGCAACTCCGCCTGCTGCGAGCACTTTTCCGTCCGGCAGCAGAATACATACCGAGTGATACTGGCGTGGGAAATTTAATGGTGCGCCCACTGTCCAGCTATCTGTGGCCGGATCATAGGTTTCCGTTTCCAGCACCGGTGTGGGTGACCACTTCTGGCCGTTGCTGTGGCCGCCTATGATAAACACCTTACCGTTGGGTAATACCACAGCATTCACATTGGTGCGGCCAAAATTCATGTCGGCGATACGCGCCCATGCCGAACCAGCAATGTTCCCGTTGAATTCGATTACTTCAGCAGTTGCATTGTTGCGAGCAATGGCAGGGCCTGCGACCCCACCGCCAAAAACATACAGAAGGGTACGTTCAGGGCTTGCGGTCGTATCGATCATGAGAAGGCTCATGCCTTCTTGGCGATCGTAAAACTGCTGCTGTCCAAAATCGGTCCAGCTACCACTGTTTGGTCCGCTCATAGCCAAATAAGCGGTTTGGGTTCCTGTTGCGCCGGCCCAGCCAGCACGCGTATAGAAAATTTCTCCTGAAGGCAGAAGATGCATACCAGGATACAGTTCATCGAACGAGCGATTTGCACCGACGATGGATGTCCACGCACCGCCATTAAATACCTCAACTTCTGCCGCAACGGGATGACCGCCAGAAAATGCGAGGACACGTCCGTCGCTCAGGCCCAACACCGTTGGATACCAGCGTGCATGCGCCATGCTGGCGGCTGGGCTAAACGTGCTGTTTGTGGGATTCGTCACATTAAGCGTAAAGATAAAGCAGCGATTATTGGTGTGTCCTGCACCGTTGGTGTCGCCACCGACGATCAGCAAGCGGCCATCTGCCAGGAAAGAATGGCCGCAACAGAAAAAATCTTCCGGCAACGTAATGACATCTGGCATGATCTGTTTGGTTGTCGGATCCCAAATACGGGCCTCGAGAGGATAATTCATTTCTGCTGCACCAGAAAAGAGCAACACATAGCCAGTGCTCAATAGGGCTCCGTGAACCACGAAGATTGGTGATGGATCCAGTAGCTCCCAACTGTCTTGGCCATGTGCGCCGCATGGATGAGGATCCGCTTCTGGACATTGGTGTACATGCACTGTCGGCAACTGGTAACAGATCCCGTCAAGTTCTTCATCGCTCAGCTCGACTTCCTGGATAGCGCGAAGCACTGCCGCCATGCCTTCCATCATGTGCATCTCCACGTGGCAGTGAATCAGGAAGTCACCCTGTAACTGGTATTTTTTACGCTTTTCCCCATATTGCTCAGCGTAAGCATCTTTCGATGCGTATTCAGGCTGATCCATACACTGTAAAAAGTGCGCTGGTTGCTCATATTCACTTGCCGTTGGAGAGGTATGGTGATCTTCTTGGTTCTCGTGAGGTTTGCACTCGCATTCAAGGGGCACAGGCTGGAGGATTACCGGAGGCACGATGGTATCAGCGACAAACGATTCGGCTGGTCCGAGCGAGCGTGTATCGACCCATTCATTGCCCCATCGCCACCGCTGTCCATGCAAATGGAAATTGTGCCACACCATGCTCAAATCTAGATTAAATACATACCAACGCACGCGCGTGCCGTATTCAGCCACAATAGTAGGCGTATTTCCCACAAAGGTGCGCCCATTGATGGCAAATGACTCCAGCCCGGCACCGCTGCGCTCGGTGACAGTATGAGGTTGATTACCCGCATGATACCAAGTGACTACTGCACCTACGCCTACTGTTATATCATCAAGTTCGAAGCGTGCCGGTGTATCCAGGATGTTGATAGTTGCTGTCAGAGGACCTGTCGTCATAACGCGCACACGCCCTTGCATCGGGTGGAAACGGCAATAGTATTCGAAAGTACCTTCCTGACCGAAAGTAAAAGTGAATAGATCACCCGCATTAAGCGAACCACTATCGAAAAGCGCGTTTCCAACCTTTGCTGTGAGACGGTGGAAAAAGATGGGTACTTCAAGGTCTGCTTTCTCACAATGGGCATCCCGAACCACAATACCACCGAAGAGTCCACGCTTTACGGCTTCCTCGATGTGCATATGATGATCATGGAAAGGCCATGCACCGATGGCGTCTTCTTTCACATCAAAGATGTAGCACCACTGGCCGCCAGGACAAATCGCATCGCTGCGATTAAATCCAGCCTCGTCCTGTACGCCGAAAGGCCAAGAACCATCCGAGTCTATGCCATAATGCAGGCCGTGCACATGAAGGCTATGTGGCTCGCTATCACCGTTCAGCACATGGACATAAAGTCTCTCACCCGGCTGCGTATAGATGACTGTTCCGGGAATTCTTCGATCGACACGGGGTTCATTGGTATCCGCAGCAATGAGCGGCGTATTTTTTATTATGGTATAGGCGGCATCGAGGTATTCGCGGTAGACCAGGGCATCCAGTGAGCGACGGTCTACTTCAGATTGTGGAATGGTAGCGTCGAGGTGCTCCATGTTTCTCATGCAATCAAGTCGGTGCTTATGATGCTCAGCGTCGTCAGGAGCAACGGGACTGTAGTTCGGTATTGCCTCGATTTTGAGGTAGATATGTTTTATATTCATGATCTCTATCACCTTTTCAGAGGGGAAATGCATAAAACATAAAAAAGTACGCTCAATCAGCCGCCATAACCACAATGTCTTTAAAGTACCCTGATGCTATTGCAATGTATATCTGATCATGCTGTCAGATCAAACTAAACAGTCATTCCTTGGCGCACATTTTTCCAGAGTCCAAAAGCTATCTATTTAGCTTTGCATATTCCCGGGCAATCCGCTCCACCTTGAGCAGGGTCGCAGTCATCACTTGGATTATCAATACAGATCTGGTTTTCTGGACATTTGATGCCTGCAATGCCACCACACGCCTGGGGTTCCGCTGGCTTGCATTCACCCGCATGATCAATGGAAACACCCGCTGCTGCCGCCTCACATGCATTACCATATGTTTTACCATCACAACCACAAACAGGCACGAATTCCCTTGTGCAATTCTCTGGTTTAGTCTTGCAGACTCCTTGCGCATCAGCAACTTTGCAATGACCGACACCAAGATCACAATACTGCTGGTCAGGGCATGTCAATCCCTGGATAGTGCCACAGATTATTTCAGGAGCTTGTGGTGGCATGGAATTCTTGCAACCCACCAGCATAGAGGAAATCGAAAAAACAGCTAACAAAGTGATAAGTGCATCCATAATGCTTAACCTCCTTCTTAATAAATCAGATCAAAAAGTATGCTTTCTTGATAAAAATTAAAATAAGCAGACACCTTAATTTGATCTAAAGAAAATGCTAAAAAGCAAGAATAGGAGGTTTTGCAAAATGATGAGTTAGCGTATTTTGCGGTATTTCCTGCATTAATTTTTGTCCGGCATGCATAGAAGCAGCTAGCGCGGCGCTATATGATGGGTTTCCGAAGCCGCATAATGCTGTAATTCGTGCAAAGAGCGACCAGGTGTTTTATGACCAACCCATTGTGGCAGCAGTGAACCGGCAATCATCCCTACTGCCGAAATACTAAGACCAACCAGTTGTGGAGGTATCAGACTTTCTTCCCCGATCAGGATTTCAATCATGAGCCATGACAACAAGCCACCGAAAATTGCCGCTAACGCACCCTGAGTAGTGGCACGCTTCCAAAATATTCCGCTGAGTAATGGTACAAATGCGCCAGCAAGCGTGACCTTGTAGGCACTTTCTACCATTTCGAAAATAGAGGAATCAGAATTTAATGCGAACGCGAGTACAATACCCCCGAAACTCACCAACGTTGCTCGCATGATCCAAAGAAACTGGTGATCACCTATATTCGGCCAAAAGCCCTTGATTACATTTTCAGCAAAAGTCACAGACGGAGCAAGAAGAGTGGCTGAGGAACAACTCATGATTGCGGAGATGACTGCGCCGAAGAACAGCACCTGGGCAGCCAATGGGGTGTGCTGCAATACCAGTGTCGGCAGTAACAATTGAGAATCCTCTGCTAACAATTTCGCGAATAGCATCGGGTCGATCAAAGTAGCAGAATAAGCAATGAACATTGGCACAAAGGCAAAACAGAAATAAATGGTAGCACCAATGACCGAGCCCCAAAGCGCGACAGTAGCGCTTTTTGCTGAGGTAATGCGTTGAAATACGTCTTGCTGCGGGATAGAACCGAGCATCATGGTGACCCAGGCGCCGAGGAAGGTAATCCATTTTAATGGATCCATTTCGGGGAAAAAATCAAGTTTACCCGCTAAGCTGGCATGATCAATAACCGCCATCGCACCACCGCTGACTTTGTCGCTGACAATCCAGGCAATAAAAAACAGGCCGCTCATCGACACAAACATCTGCACGAAATCCAGGATTGCTACCGAGAACATACCACCGAAAGTCGTATAGGTGAGTACAATAACAGTACCAAGAATCATGCCTGTTTCCTGACTTACCGTACCGTCGGTAACGACGTAAAAAATCAAACCGAGTGCCTTGATCTGTGCTGCCACCCAGCCTAAATAGGCTGCAACAATACAGAGTGAAGTGAGCACTTCGACTGGTCGGCTATAGCGCATGCGGTAGAAGTCTCCCAGCGTGATGATATTGAGCCGGTAGAGATAGCGTGAAAAAAGGATACCAGCGATGACTAGACACATCGAGGAACCAAAGGGGTCGGCAGCTACGCCGGTCAAGCCATTTTCAACGAAAGTAGCCGGCACGCCAAATACAGCCTCAGCCCCAAACCAAGTAGCGAAAACCGTTGCGGTGACTACATACACGGGTAGTGAGCGTCCTGCAACAGCAAAGTCTTTTGCATTGTGTACGCGTGTGGCAGCATACAGGCCAATACCCACAGAAATCATCAAGTAGAAAATAACGAACCACAGCAGCATAACCGCCTCAGCAAAAAATAATAAATTTAATATTTGATCAGAGCGGGATTATACTGATGGAAATAAGGAAAATAAACGCTGATCTCTGTTACTAAGGATTGTAAGAAAAGCAAGTGCCATTCCTTTGCGCAATGGATAGCTACAGCTGTGCATAGCACATACTATCCACTTAAGCACTTTATTTGTTTAAATAAAAGCTGACTTTGGTGATAGGAGCTTACACGTCGATTATTCCCCAAATGCATCAATTAGCGTTTATTTCTCTCTTAGCTCCTGTCACCTTATTAAAAACAAGTTATAGAGGAAAAAAATGGCGAGAATCAATCTGGAAATTGAAAATACGAATGACCTGGAAGTCAGTGATATCTTCAGTGAACTGAGAGAAAAAGTGGGACGAATTCCTGCAGCTTATCGGGCATTTGCGCTACATCCTCATATTTTGCAGGCGAATTGGAATCGCACAAAGAGTATTCTGGGAAAAGGTAATCTACCCATAGAGGTAAAAGAAGCGATAGCAATACGAGTATCAAAAGTAAATGGTTGCGATTTTTGCTTAAACATACATAAAGAAAATCTTGTAAAGCTTGGATTTAACTCAGCCACTGTCGAGTCTATTGCGAATGGCGAATCAAGTGATCAGCGTCTTGATCTTGTACTTAAATTCGTGAGCACAGCAACAAAAGATCCTCATCATCTCAATGACTCTGATTTTAATGCATTAAAAAAATCGGCTTACTCAGAACGTGATATTTTAGAAATACTTACAGTGATGGAAATGTATACTGGTTATAACAAAATAATTGTTGCCCTTGATTTACAACCCGATGACTGAATCTATAGACGGTGACTGCCTGAGCGGAAAACTGAAAGCCATCAACATTTAGCATCGACTGCCTCGAATATGTTTTTCAACAACCTTTTCAGTATATAGAATTTAAAATCTGGTGGTACTGAGGCTTGCAGTACTACAAGTTTTTACTCATTGTTGCCAGCCTTGATTTGAGTTTAAAAGTGCTGTCTGACATTAAGCAAAAACAGCAAAAACCGCTTGTGTGTCGGTATGCGAAAAACGCTCGTGATATTTGAATAACAAAATGCTGCCTTGATAATGCCTGGTATCAGCAAGGAAAAGCGTATTAAAAGTCGAGCAAAGCAAGCTCAATTAAAATTCTGTTGTTCATGGTGGAGACCTCAATGTCGAAACACATTCAGCAATCAGAAGTAGCCAAAATTGCGACACTCTGTACACTGATCGATGTATGTGCGGAGCGTGAAGCCATCGCTATCTATTCACTCCAGAAGCAGGGGCTTCGAACCTGGACCTACCAAGAGCTTTTCGCTAATGTCTTAGCGCTTGCGCCCAGATTATCAAAACTCGGGATAAGAAAAGGCGATCGGGTCGCCTTGCTTGCATTCAATCGCTCCAAACCATTGTGGCAGCACTTGCCATCCTAAAAGCAGGGGCGGTAGTCGTGCCGATCGATGCCCAGCTTGGCACACAGACACTCGAGTTTATGTTTACTGACAGCCAGGTGCGCATAGCCTTTGTGACTGAAGACCATCTGACACGGTTCGAAGCCTTGGCCAGCACCCAGAGTTTGCAGCTTATTGTTATACGATGGAGATGAGGCGAATTTGCGCCACTGGCGTCAATTGCCAGTAGGTGACGAAGTGGTTCTGCCTGAAGTTATTCCCGCTGATGCAGCGGCCCTGTTTTATACTTCGGGTACCACTGGGCGGCCCAAAGGCGTGCCGCTTACCCATGCTAATATCGCTTTTTCGCTCCATGACTTATTCCAAACCCGCGTCACGCTGACGGACGACAGACTGCTGCTGCCGTTGCCCTTACACCATGTGTTTCCTTTCATCTGCGGCATGCTATTGCCACTTGCATTAGGACTAACGATAGTATTACCCCATGCCTTGACAGGTCCGCAAATCGTGCGAGCCATGCAGCAAAGTCAGGCTACCGTTATGGTCGGCGTTCCTCGTCTTTATGAGACGCACTCTACAGTGCGATTGATGCGCGTATGCATGCCCAGGGCAAAGCTGCTTATTCCTTTTTTTACGGCATGCTTCAGGTATCTCTTTACTTGCGTCGTGTATTTGGCTGGCGCGTGGGGCAATGGCTGTTCCGAGCACTGCATCAGCGCTTTGCGCCCTCGTTACGGCTAACCGTTTGCGGCGGCGCCGCACTTAATCCCGAGCTTGCTTGGAAGCTCGAGGGATTAGGCTTGCAACTGATGATTGGTTACGGTATGACTGAAACAGCCCCTAACATTAGCTACGACCATCCCGATAGTCTTCGCATCGGTAGTGTCGGTAAACCGTTTCCGGGTGTGCAAGTCCGCCTGATGCCGCTCGTTGAAATGAGTGCAAGAAATGAGTGCAAGAGATGAAGCATATGGTGAAGTGCAGGTACGCGGCCCCAATGTCTTCACTGGCTATCATCATCTGCCTGAAGAAACAGCTAAGGCATTTACTGCTGATGGCTGGTTCCGTACTGGCGATCTCGGCCGTTTCGATACAGAGGGCTACCTTTTCCTGCTTGGTCGGGCTTCGACGTTGATTGTGACGCAAGGCGGTGAGAATGTTCAACCGGAAGATGTCGAGGAGGTTTATCAACAACACCTAGTCATTCGTGAGTTGGGAATCCTGGCAGAGAAGGGGCGACTCGTTGCCGTCATTGTTCCAGAGATGCGTGAAGTTCGGCGTCGGAACAGCGATATCGAAAGCGTCGTACGCGAAGCGCTCATGTCAGCCGCGCATACCCTTCCCTCTTATCAGCGTATCTCGGACTATGGCATTACGCGCGATCCCTTGCCACGCACACGCTTGGGCAAGCTACAACGGCATCGTTTGAAGGAGCGGTATTTAGACGTGAAAAGGTCCGTAGCAACCAGTGAGACAGCGAGTGGGCCTATGGCATTGGAAGAACTCATCGAACAGGATCGGGCGCTGTTTGATGATGCTGTTGCTCGCAGCGTGTGGGAATGGCTAACGACACGCTATGCACCCAGGCGACTGACACTCAATACCAGCCCACAACTCGATCTCGGTATTGATTCGATCGAATGGTTGAATGTGACGCTCGAAATCGGTGAGCGTACGGGTGTAGACTTGAGTGAAGAGGCTATCAGTCGTATTGATACGGTACGCGATCTGCTGCGAGAGGTGAGCGAGGCTTCTGCAGCCCGATCGGCTGCGACGCCGGTTGAGCAACCGGAAGAATTTCTATCGTCACAGCAAAAACACTGGTTGAGACTACACGGGCCGTTTTTATCAGCGGTGGCACGGGGACTCTATGCGCTTAACCGTCTGCTGATGCGAGTCTTTTTTCGTGTGCGAGTAGCAGGATTAGAACATGTACCTACCGATAGCCAGTTCGTGCTGGTCAGCAACCATGTCAGTTTCCTCGATCCGTTTATGCTTGCTGCTGTGCTCGATTATCGGCGCTTGCAACGTACTTACTGGGCTGGATTTACCGGTGCGGCGTTTCGCAATATTGTATTCCGCACAGTGAGCAGAATCGCGCAGGTAGTGCCCATTGACCAGGAAAGCAAGGCCATTTCCAATCTGGCTTTCGGTTCAGCCGTTCTGCGCAGAGGAAATAACCTGGTCTGGTTTCCCGAAGGCAGCCGATCGGTTACCGGGCAGTTACAACCCTTCCGGCCAGGAATTGGGATGATTCTCGCACGCTATCCAGTCATGGTAGTGCCTGCTGCTATTATGGGCGCTTATGAGTCACTTCCAGTAGGGACAGTATGGCCACATTTCCAGCCCATTACTGTAATTTTTGGGCCACCCCTCCAACTGCAAGCACTTGCATCAGATGGAAAAGAGCGAAGCACAGAAGAACGCATCCTGCACGAGCTCGAAGGTGCAGTGGCTAAATTGCTGGCAGAAGCTGAGCGAGAAAAAATACAGAAGTGAATGAAGGGCGCCTCTAAAAATTCAGAGTTTCCAGAGTTCTAAACTAGATAAGACGAGAACAAAGAATGTTGACACAGCCTATAACTAATAGGTAAGGAAAAATTTTTTGTGAACAATGGAGTATGATGACGAGATGGGGGTATGCAGGCAATCCGCGAAGCGGATGCTCGCAAATATGAATTTTTAGAGATGCCCTCAATAGTATCGGTATCTTTACACGTGTATTTGCCCTGGCAAGCTCAGAATTGATCAATATTTATTTGCTATTATCCTTATTATTTCCGTACCCATTGCCCATTCTCTTTTTGGAACCAAGTGCCAGCAGGGAGTTTCTTAAATATTTCGACAGCATAAACTTTACCGACCTGATCAACACCCACTCGCTGGGCAGTAGCCTTTTCCTGATAAATTGCTCTACGTTGAGTATTAATGGCTTTAGCCTCAGCTTGAGCGTGGGGGGTCCTGGCAATGACATATCCGCTATAACTTTCACCGATTGCTCCTGAGGCACGTAACTGTTCCAGATTATCGGCTCGGGCAGGTGTTCCATAGAGTAATAAGGTCAAAAGGATAGCACTAAAGATTTCCAGTAAAGGTTTTGTTTTTAAAATGCATGGAATATGGAGCATGATATTTTCCTTATCGATTTCATTTGGCACTAGAAGACATTTGGATTGGTTTCAATGTCTTTTTTCGCTTCTTCTTCAAGCTGTACGCGTATATCGGCATCCAGCTTGACATTAAGATTAATAGTGATAGGTTCTTGTGGTGCTTTGACCTTGACTGTGGGGGTGCAGGCGGTGATTAACAAACAGCAAAGTATCAACAATCCCATGCTAGAGGGGATATTTCTTATTTGACAAGTTTCGTACATGATTGCATTTCCTTTACTGGTTGATCGTTAGAGCCGGATTTTGCCACGATCGTATAATAATCATAACAAACATATACTATATACAATTTATTTGAGAAGTAATTAATCTAGCCTGAACAGATCGCGCAGTATTTCGTTAGATAACTTGTAGCCCTGATTAATGGCCTCTAGAATTTCACCAATATTACTTTCAAGATTAATATTCAAACGAAACATCCGTCCCTTTTTAACATTGGGATTATTCCCCAGCAGAGAGAGTGTGGCTTTCAGGTCATGAGTAGCGGATTTGTTCAGCTTTAATGACAGTTCGGTATAGTGAAAGTCCTGCAGCACTTGAAGCAATAGTTGCATTTCTTTGCCTGTGCTTGCCAGCATTTGTGCGGCTTTTTCAGATTGGAATTGCAGCGTGCCGGGTAAGTCTGCCTCAAGATGACTGTCTTGGATGATGATATGATCACCTTCGAACGTGATGGGAATACTGCCATCGAGACGACCATTACCCGCTAATCCTTCTACTTTAATCAGGTCAAAAAGAGCCGCGAGTTCGATATTATTTACGAGTATTAAGATGTCATTGCGAACCGAAGTTGGATCGATGAGGGTGGGCCCTAAAGACACGATGCCGCCTAGCAAGAAAAGGTTTGCTTTTTCGACAACAATTCGAGGCGGTGAATCTTTAATTTGATAAGAAACCACCAGATTTTCCATGGGAATACCCGCATCAACCTGTCGAATAGTCAGGCTTTGCCGGGGTGGGCTGCGTGGCGACAATAAGTCAACCAAATCCAGTGTGGCATTCAGCCCGCTGATTTTGGCAGCCTGATGGATAAACGATACATTGTTTAAATCCAGTATGCCGTTGCTTCGCATGCCATTCTTGGACCACTTGAATTTAACACTGGCGCTGACCATGCCACTTACATCCTCAAGCTGGGCAAGAGCGGGAAAAAGTGTTTTAGGTTGCAGGCCATCAGTTGCAAAAGTTAACGGGGCAATCATTATCTTCAGCATGCCTTCCCTGCCATCGAGTGCGTGTTCCCCTATGATTCTCAAATAACGTGTGCCGGGTATTCCACCGACAGCATCAATCGTATATACCTTGGGTTGCCCATGAACAGGCTTGCTTGTAATCTTGCCGGAAAGGGAGAATGGGGCGAAGTAGGGTGTAACTATTTGATGAGATAGCTGACCAATCGTGAAGTCAGCGACCCTGTTATTCTCAGTCGTACCGAATTTCAGCGTTGCAGTTATCTCATTCAGTCGGATCTGTGAGGGTAGTAGAGTCAGACTTGCATGATGGATCGTACCGAGACCTTGATATTTTTCGCCTGAGCCAAGCTTCCCGCTCAAGGATATTTTTCCTGGGGAAATTTGTGCCTCTACTGCTGCCGCCTGTTTCTGTTTAACTAGTAATGTAATGGGACGAGGCCATACTACGAGGTGGTGATTAAGTATCGCCCCGCGCGAATTTTTTACCAACTCCATATCCATCTTCTGGATAGACAGGTCTAACGAGCTCTTGAGATTGAAAGCATCCATCGGGTCAATTTTTTTAATGGTGACCTGCCCCGGTTTTTGCAGTCCCATTCGCAAGGTGTCATGCTCGAAACGAATCTGCAGCGGTAAGACAGCAGAGGTAGCACGGGCCACTATCGGCCCAATAACGAGCCGGTCTGTTTCAGCATGCAGCTCGAGTTTGCCTGAACCCTTGGTTAACGCAGCATCTAGCCTGAGCAGGCCATGTAGATTTGATAATTTTTGCGCATAGCTGAGGTTTTGCAGTTCAAGCCGGGCTTGACCAGCCAGTGTAAGCTGCTGCAGCCAGCCCAGACTATTCAATTCATGCAACGCATTATGGTAGAGTTCTTGAAAAGGAGGAGTCTGTCCTGTGACTTTCATTTGTAATGTGATCATTCCGCTATCTGGCTTTGCCAGACCAAGTAATTGCCATGGATAATAGTTGGCTGTGTTGCTTGTGTTTAAAACCAGTTCAATGTCAGGTGTACCATCGTAATGACGCACCGTGGCATCAAGATGTGCCACGGGTGAGTCATCGGAAGCCATGAGTGTTCCAGTTAGGTGGGCGTTATTTTCATCCATTTGCAAGTTGAATCTGGCTTGCTCAAAAACTTTTTCTTTCTGTTCGCTATTGGGCAGATGAATATCGGATAGCACAAATTCAGCTGTGATGTGTTGTGGCCGCATTGCTGAGAATACAAAAGCAGCCTGGCCAGAGAAGTTAAAAATTTCTAGCTGGGGCAAATTCAGTTTCCCTTCTGAGACAGTGATCTTGCCTTGGAGATGTCCCTGAGTATCCCTAGCGATAGCAAGTGAGCTTTTTCCTTGCACGAATGAATCTTTAATTTCAGCATCGAGATGGACAGTTTGAATGCCTGAATCAGCTTGAACAACGTTACCTTCCAGCGTAATGACAAAGTGCCCCTGTGCCGAGCGCAGATGAATAATTGAATCTCGTAAGGAGATAGCATGTAGCCAAATCGCACCGGTATCTTCTCCAGCCGAGGGCATGACAGATTGAAGCGAACCCCAAAGAGGTTGCTCACTGCTCAAATCAAGCGCCGCTTGCAGACCGCTTATTTCAATTGAGCCTACCGTACCTGCCAGCAGGTCGTGCAAACGCCAGGTGATATGGATTTTGCTGATTTGCAGCTCATTGTCCCTGCCGATCGACAGATTACGCAAAAGCAGGCTATTGAACGAAACATCCGTAACCGCAAGTGAATGAAGTAGGATACCCTGTTTGCGTAGCTGATCGCTGATGAATGACGCTAGCAGAGGAAGAGAAACTACGTAGAAGCTAAACACGGTTATACTGAGGCCAGCAATGATGAGTAACCAAGTAGCTAGACGTTTGTTCATCTTACAAATGGAGATTATTTGCAATTGTTAATAAAGCTATTGTAGCAACTGGCCGGAGCGTCTCAGTGGTAGTTTCTGAGAAAATACAGAGAAGAGCAGAACGAGTAATAGAAAATCATCCTTTTGTTACTATAAAAGCAAATCATGGCGTTATGGTCGCGATTATTCCTGAAAAACTCAATCAGCATGAAGCGTGTTATTCCGTTTTTTGTCGTCATTGTATTGATCATTTTAAGCATGACTCCTTGTTATGCGGTTAATGTGACCTCTAAAGGAGGCCCGAGAATCAAGAGTGATGAGGGTAATTTTGAGATAGGACTCAACGGCCGCGCGCATCTGGACGTCCATTCATTTTATCCAGATCAAGCTGATCCTAATTACCCTGCATTCGGTAGTCAACTTCTCAGCAGTCATGATCGCGATGGGTTTAATTGGCGCCGTACCTACGCTACGCTCACAGGCAGAATCTACAGTTTAAATTTCAAATTTGAAAATGACTTTGCTGTTAATGCTAATAGCGCTTTCCCGCATAGCCTGCGTGAAGCCTGGCTTTCAACTAAACTGGGCCCAGGCCAGATCACACTGGGTCAATTTAAACCTTATCGTGGTATGGAAGAATTAACCAGCTCCAACGAAATTACTCTGATGGAACGTCCATCCACTTCCTCTACCGGCATATATAACGGACGACAATTTTTAACCGGCATTGGTTATAAAGCAATGCTCAGAGACAATATTGGCTTTGGTATCGATGTCATGAGTCTTTCCCATTTTGGTTTGCCTATTGAAGGGATAACTTATGGCGGTCGCATGGTCTGGCTGCCGCTGGATAAAGAAGGCCACATTCTTCATCTTGGTTTTTCTCTGAGCAGAGATACTGCCAGTAAAGATTCGTTACCTGCCAAGATAGTGGATATCTATGGCGGGCGTGAGGGGATCAGCCAATCTTTAGGGGTGGCAGGGGCAAGTCCAGGTGCACCGAATAGCAATAGTCAATCGACTTTCTCTGCTGAAGCAGCGTATGCTTTTAAGGCGTTAACGCTACAAGGCGAATATGCGATAGCGCATCTTGATAATACCCATCAAGTAAATGGAAATACAAAAGATGCCACGATCCATGCCTTCTATATCCAGGCAAGCTGGTTTGTGACGGGAGAGAATGCAGTTTATAAGAAGGACCGGGGTACTTTTGGCAAACCGAAACCGATCAGGAAATGGGGCGCACTGGAGCTTGCCGCCCGCTATGATCTCGCCGAGAACGCCACTCAAAGCCTTGGGGTGGATCCTTGCAAGACAGGGACTTCGAAATGCCAGGTTCAAGTCATCACGCTGGGGATTAATTGGTATCCTTACCAAAATATCCGTTTTATGCTGAATTATTACCTGACTGAAGCTAATATCGGTCATACAAGTTCTGAAACACTAACGCGCAAAGATAATCCATCAGTGCTTTCTTTCCGCACGCAGTTAAGTTTCTAATTCTATTTCAAAATCAAAACTGATAATCCTCTAGCGAGAGTGCTTGAAGTGTGAGCGATAAATCATTACTTAATCGCTTCTCAAACACACGCTTGTCTTCTTCGTCAATGACTACCACTACATGATTATTTGAATGTAAATCAATTCCGCAGTAATGTTGCATCTCAGTCTCCTCATCGTTTTTGCAGCAGCTAGTTTAACAACTGGCTGCGAGGAGGCTGGCTAGAGGATTATCAGTTTTGATTTAGAAATGGAAGAATAAATATGCTACTGTAGCTTCTGACCAGGTTTTCCTTAACATGATGAATATATTATCCATGCTTTAAGAGGCGGATGAGAATGACTGCCAAGTTGAGACTGATACATCACTTACCCGTCAAGATACTGCCCCAGCCGGATGAGACGACATGTGGCCCGACTTGCTTACATGCTGTTTATGACTACTGGGGCAGGGACGAGTCGCTGGAAGATCTCATTGCCCGCATCCGCAAAGTGGAAAGCGGCAGGGGCACATTTGATGTTTTTCTGGCTTGCGATGCTTTACGCAACGGTTTTCAGGCCACTATCTATACCTATAATCTGAAGGTATTCGATCCAACCTGGTTTGTGACAGGAGTGGATATTGCTGAGCGGCTGCGCCAGCAGCGCGAGGCCAAAATGGATCACAGGCTACGTTACGTTACTGAAGGCTATCTGGAATTCCTGAGTCTGGGTGGGCGACTACGCCTGGCCGATCTTTCTTATGCATTGATTCATGGCCTCTTGCGCCGTGGTCTTCCTATTCTGACTGGATTGAGTGCGACGTTTTTGTATCGTGCTGCGCGCGAGCATGGACCGGATGATATACCGGATGATATATGTGGTTTCCCTGCCGGCCATTTCGTGGTTATCGCAGGTTATAATCGCACCCGGCGTATGCTGTTAGTAGCTGATCCTTATGGGCCGACCCAGGAATACTGGAGTAGTATTGACCGGGTGATCGGTGCGATTTTGTTAGGGATTGTGACGTATGATTCCAACTTGTTAGTCATCCACCCCCCACGAACGCTCGAACAACAAGCGATTGAGCTATTATGAGCAACCTCATTGTTGTCAGCAATCCTCATGATTGGCCACTGAATATTCCTGATATAACGGTGGTGCCTGCCAGAGTGTATTTGACTGACCCGGCCTATAGCAGCCAGCTCAGAGTGCGTGTCTTCAATCTATGTAAATCCTATCGCTACCAAAGCCTAGGCTATTATGTTTCACTACTGGCTGAAGCTCGCGGGCATAAGCCTTTTCCGCGGGTGAACGTTATCGAGGATCTGCTCTCCCCAGGTTTAGTGCGATTGATTACTGAGAATCTGGATGAACAGATACAAAAATCACTCGCCTTGATCAAATCAGATCAATTCGAGCTTAGTATTTATTTTGGCCGTAATGTGGCCAAACATTACGATCAGCTCAGTCGCCAGTTGTTTAATTTATTGCCGGCGCCATTGCTGCGTGCTTATTTCGATCGGCAGGGGGATCAGTGGCGCATTCGCAACATCAAGGCTATCGCTACGAGCGATATTCCGTTGCAACACCAGGGCTTTGTCATACAGGCTGCTACAGATTATTTTTCGGGGCGCAAACCATGGATACAGAAGCAAACTGTGCCTCGTTATGACTTAGCGATTCTGCGTGACCCAAATGATCCCGAACCGCCCTCCAATGCCAAAGCAATGAAACAGTTCGAGAAGGCAGCAGAAAATCTTGGCATGCATGTCGAATTTATTACGCGTACTGATTTTGGCCGATTACCTGAATTTGATGCGCTGTTTATTCGTGATACTACCTATGTCAATCATTACACTTATCGCTTCTCGCGGCGGGCTGCTGCCGAAGGTTTAGTGGTAATTGATGACCCCAATTCTATTCTCAAGTGCAACAACAAAGTATATCTAGCCGAATTAATGGAGCGGCACCGCATTCCCGTACCTAAAACTTTACTGGTACATCGGGACAATGTCGAACAGGTCATTCCTGCGCTCACCTTGCCGTGTGTGCTCAAGCAGCCGGATAGCTCATTTTCGCTGGGCGTAGCTAAAGTCACGACAGAAGAAGAGTTGCGTCATAAAGTAGATGAATTGCTGGACAAATCGGAGCTGATCGTTGCCCAGCAATACCTGCCAACCGAATTCGACTGGCGGGTTGCGATACTGGATCGCCGTCCCTTATTCGTCTGCAAATATTACATGGCGCCGGGGCACTGGCAGATTGTCAAACATGGCGAACACAAACGGGATTACGTCGAAGGAGTCACGCAAGCTGTCTCATTGGAAGAAGCTCCGCCCAAGGTAGTGAAAATGGCACTCAAGGCCGCCAATCTGGTCGGTGATGGTCTGTATGGAGTAGATATCAAGGAGGTCGGCAAGCGCTGTTATGTTATTGAAATCAATGATAACCCTAACGTCGATGCTGGCAATGAGGATGCTATTCTCCAGGACGTCTTGTATCAACAGATTATGACAGTATTCTTGCATCGGTTGGATCGGCGTAAGCAGGCAGGGAGATGGTGAAAGCTATGCTGCCCGCTTTCTCAGGTTACGGCATTGAGTTGGAATACATGATTGTCGATCGCGAAAGCCTGTCCGTTCTGCCGATTGCAGATGAAGTGCTGCATAAACTTTCGGGCAGATATGTTTCTGAAGTCGAGTGCGGCCGGCTGGCCTGGTCCAATGAACTTGTTCTGCATCTGCTTGAACTAAAGAATGCTGAGCCTGAGCCGAATATTGAATCTCTTGCCGTATTGTTTCAGAAAGAAATTCAGCACATCAATAGTGAGCTTGAATTAATGGGCGCTAGATTGATGCCTTCTGCCATGCATCCCTGGATGAATCCTCGAAACGAGACACGATTATGGCCGCATGATCATGCAGAAATCTATCGTGCTTATGATGATATTTTTGATTGCAAACGCCATGGCTGGGCCAACCTGCAGAGCATGCACTTCAATATGCCCTTTGCTGACGATGCTGAATTCGCCCGCTTGCATGCAGCTATCCGACTGCTGTTACCCATTTTGCCTGCACTGGCAGCCAGCTCACCGATTGTTGCAGGATATCAAGCCGGTTTTCTGGATTGCCGCTTGCAAAATTACCTGACACATCAAATTAAAATCCCTTCGACCATGGGCAAAGTGATACCAGACACGATCACGACTCGTGCTGCTTATGAAAAGCAGATTCTAGCGCCGATGTATCAAGAGATCACTGCGCTCGACCCAGAAGGCATCTTGCAGTATGAATGGTTCAATGTACGCGGCGCAGTAGCCCGTTTTGTGCGCAATGCCATCGAAATCAGGTTGATCGATATACAGGAATGCCCGTATGCCGATCTGGCTATCGCTGCAGTGGTGCGCGATATCGTGCATGCATTGTATCACCAGCACACCGCACCATTCGCTAATCAGCAGGCGATCAGTACCGATTCTCTGGTCAAGATCCTAAACGACTGCATACGAGATGCCGAGCAAGCGAGGATTACTGACCAGGAATATCTGAGATTGATGGGTTGCTCTGCACCACACTGTAAAGCACGGGAGTTGTGGCAGCATTTAATTGCCTCAGTGCTGTCAGAGCAGAGCGTACAACCCTGGCGGCAGGCGTTAACTGTCATTCTGGAACGAGGCACACTAGCGCGTCGTATTTTGCGTGCTGTTGATCAGGATTTTAGTCAGGCGCGACTAAGAACTGTCTACAGAGAATTGTGTGACTGCTTGCATGAAGGGCGGCTATTTCTTGGAATAAATTAAAGCCAAAGCAGAAAGAAGGTAATGTGATTTTTCCATTTCTAAATCAAACATGACGCAAAGGCGAGCCGCAGACAGTAAATCAATCATACGGCAAGGTGAAGCCGACAAAGTCAATTTTGATTTAGAAGTGGAATTAGACGGCTTACTTTATCATTAATCGTCAATCATATCTCAAGCCAATTGCATAACCTGTTCCTTATAGGACTGTTTAGCCCTGATTCAAGATTACCCAGCAGCTTGTGGCGCTTAATTTCCTTAGCAAGCTCACCTTGTTTGACAACTACCTCAATTTTTCTTACTCCTTTTTTAAAGATTTTCTTTAGTCATTTTTAAAGATCTTCTTTATAACAAATTAAGGCATGTGCTTATATTTATTGCCTGAAATGCCATATACGATTACTACTCAGATAGGGGGTTATGTAAAACATTTTGATGAGACTGGGAATAGTTTCTAAGGAGAAAAAAATGAATCCATTCAATAAAAAAACTATACTCGTAAGCATTCTTCTTGCGTTTGGTGCCTCCGCACATGTATCGGCAAACCCAATAAATACTTCAGCGAGTGGAACGAGTTCTACTAAGGTTGCTACTGTTACCGACAGTATTCATGGTAACTCTCAAGTAAATCAACTGGATCAAACCAGTAAACAAACACAACCACGGCAACAAATCAAACAGAAGAAAAACAAAAAATTTCAACGAACGGTCTACCCTATGTTCCCATAGGTCAAGCACTACCCAGATCCAAGGAGTCATCAAGACTTCTTGAAAGATTATAGAGAAACCCATTAGTTGGTTGATGTTAGGCGTAAGATGTAACTTTTTCTGCCGTTTTTTTGACGGCAATTTTTTTATTTTGTATCTCTGGTGTATAGAGCCGGTCGAATCTATTTTCTCATGATTAGTTACGACCAGATTGTGCCAGCTACTTATTTGAATTAAGCGATAGAGGCGATCCTGTAATTCGGCGCCATTGCTTAAATGCTTGATCATCTCAGCTTATCCACTGGGACGCCGTCAAGAACAACAACGTTAAATCGAATAGTTTTTTCTGCCAATTGAGCGCAAATTTTTGATTTTATTTTGGTCACTTATCAAAAATTGATGCTCTACTTTCATTCTATATGAAAAAGAGCGTTTATTTTTTCTATACACCGGATTAAGTGAGAGGGAGATCGAAATGAACGAAACCGAAGCCATGATGAAGCATATCCAGCAGGCTCTTGAAAATGAGCCGCGTATCAATCCGCATCGTTATCCGGTGAAGGTAAGCGTGGTGCAAGATTCGGTGGTGATGGAGGGAGAGGTCGCGGACATCGCCGCCAAGAAGCTCGCTCTCGAAGCAGCCAGTGCAATCGTAGGCACGCGCGGAGTCGTCGACCGGTTACGTGTTGTATCCTCCGAGCGACGCGGTGACGGTGCAATCCGCAACTCATTCGCCAACTTCCTGCTCAACACGAACGAGTTACGCAACTGCACCATTCGCGTCATGAATAGCAGTAAGCTCGAGACGCTACGCGAGGCACCGCCCGAAGACGGCGGATCAATCGACTTTGAAGTCAAGGATGGGATCGTTACGCTCGACGGTACAGTGATCAGCCTTTCACATAAACGCATTTCTGAAGTACTTGCCTGGTGGACGCCTGGCTGCTGCAACGTCGTCAACTCGCTTGACGTCGCGCCATCGGAGGAGGATACCGACTACGAAGTTATTGATGCCGTGCGCCTGGTGCTCGAGATGGATCCGTTCGTGCAGCCTGATCAGATCGATGTCAAGTGTAGTAACTATGTGGTGACGCTGCAAGGCTACGTGCGCACTGCTGACGAGCGCCGCCGCGCCGAGCTTGACGCCTGGTACGTGTTCGCCGTCACACGTGTAGTGAACAATCTCGAATTGCTCAGCTAGATTTCCTCAGATCACAGCGGCGTGTTCACTAGCGGACGACCCATGCCCTTATAAGAATACCTCATGCGGGGTGCTAAATCCGGGTAGCTGCGTGGTCGGTGACCAAGGCGATTGACTGCCCGCTGCACTTGTTCTTCGGAAACATCAGTCAATTTCATATTATCGTTTTCCCAATCACCTATATACGCGCGCTTTGCTCAACCATTCCGGGCGGGTCATTGATGCTGACTCGGTAGGTAGCGAATGGTACCACGCTGTTCCTGCCGGCTTGCTTAGTTTACGCGCGAAATCGTAGACTTATTCACGCTAGCTTCTCACTATCTCTTCTTGCTTAAAACCTCTGTCTTCCGTAACTCGCAAATCTGATAGCGTGCACTCCTCGGGTGAACTGCTGATAATGCTTCATCTGTGCTCTTTCTATTTGATCATAAGTAATGTGAATCAAAAATGCTGCTTGAAAATTTTTCTGCTTTGGAACTAATCGGGCTCCTCCCCATTCCATCAAATATGAAGATTCTTAAGCCTGGTCAGAATTGTTGGTGTGTCGAAACAGCAGACCGTATTGCCTTTCTGGTGGACGGTGCGGCCTACTTTCGCGCATTCCGCGCCACAGCCTTGCGAGCAAAACGCTCGCTGTTAATACTCTCATGGGACATTTACAGTGATCTTCTGCTCGTCCGTAATGGAGAGGATGACGGTCAGCCTAAGACGTTAAGATTGCTGCTTAATTATCTTGCCGAATCTGAGCCAGAATTCCTGGCCTACGTACTCGATTGGGACTTTATAGCGCTTTATGGTATGGATCGTGAATGGCTGCCAGTTTACCAATTGGATTGGCGCACTCACCGACGAGTCCATTTCTGGCTTGACGACTGTCATCCCATCTGGGCCAGCCATCATCAGAAAGTAATAGTGGCAGATGATACCGTGGCGTTCTGTGGTGGTCTGGATCTGACTCGGGGGCGCTGGGATACGCCGGAACATAAAGCTGATGACCTGCGGCGTGACGAAGGCAATGGTCCATCCGCTCCATACCATGATGTACAGCTGATGGTGGCAGGTCCTGTCGCCCGCTCGCTTAGCAAGTTGGTACGCGATCGCTGGCAACGGGCGTGTAGGTATACTATTCCTTCCCACCCACCACGGTCAGTTGCAGAGCTATGGCCAGATGACGTGTCCGTAGATGTGGAGAATGTGCGCGTGGCTATTGCTCGTACCGAGCCGGCTCATCAGGGGTGTACCGAGATTCGTGAGGTCGAACGCTTATACTTGGATGCAATTGCTGCGGCCCAGCGCTCTATTTATATCGAGAATCAGTACCTCACTTCCGCAGTTATCTGTGACGCCCTTGCCCGACGCCTCAAGGAGCCGGAAGGTCCTGAAGTAGTTATTGTGACAGGCAAATCTACGTGCGGTTGGCTGTCTCAAGTAACTATGGATGTACTACGCACCAAATTCGCGCACAAACTGCAGCAAAGAGATCACAAAAAGCGTCTGCGTTTACTCTACCCGGAAGTCCCCGAGCTTGGCGACAACAACATCATCGTCCATTCCAAAATAATGGTAGTAGACGATATTTTTGTGCGTATCGGCTCCTCCAATTTGAACAATCGTTCGATGGGTATCGATACAGAGTGCGATCTTGCCTTCGAATCCGAAGGTCGCGAAGATATCTGCACCGCAATCGCTGGTTTTCGTAATCGGTTGCTGGCGGAACACCTTGGTGTCGAACCCCAGCAGATCGCCCAGGCAACCGCGAACCTGGGCTCATTGACGCGAGCCATCGACGCGTTGTCCGGCAGTGGCCGTACGCTGCGGCCTGTGCCTCTGCTTCTAGAAGTGCCTGAGGTAGTCGAGGAATTGGTGTCCGAGACGACGCTAGTGGATCCTGAGGAGCCAATCGATCCAGACCGGTTGGTCGAGCAATTCGTTTATGAAGAGGAGCGGCCACCAGCGCGGCGACGCGTAATAGTATGGATAATCATATTACTCTTCCTGGCGGCATTGGCGGCAATGTGGCGCTGGACACCGTTATCGGAATACCTTGATTACGAAACGCTGCTCCTCGCCCTCGGCGCATTCGCCGAACTTCCCGCTGCCCCCCTGTTAGCAATAGTTGGTGTGACAATCCTCGGGCTGATGATGTTTCCAATTACCTTGCTCATTATCGTAACTATTATGGCTTTTGGACCTTTTACCGGCTTCATCTGTGCATTTGCTGGTTCGCTTGGCTGCGCGCTAGCTGGTTATGGGGTCGGCGCTTACCTTGGTCGCAATGTGGTGTACCGAATTGGCAATGGCCGGTTAAATCGTATCAGCTTGCGGCTGGCGAAACAAGGCATGCTGGCTGTCATATTCTTCCGCGTGGTGCCCATTGCCCCTTACACAATCACCAATGTGGTGGCTGGCGCTTCCCACATCAAACTCAAAGATTTCTTCTGGGGCACTGTGATCGGTATGTGGCCCGGCATTGCTGCCATTACGCTTTTTACCGATCGCATTCACGCTATGTTGGTAGAGCCTAGTTGGAAAAGCGGTATTATGTTGGCGCTGGTTTTCGGCGGCATTGCTCTTATCGGCTATGGACTGGTCACCTGGCTTAAGCGCCGTGTCGGCATACAATCCAAAACAGAAAAAGGACTGAACCGATAGCCGTGATCATCGCTACCTACAACATCCACCGCTGCTACGGGAATGATGGCTGCTTCTCACCCGAGCGCATTCGTAGGGTATTAAGAGAACTAGATGCAGATATTATTGCACTTCAGGAAGTGGAGACACGCCAAGATGGTGGCCTTGACCTGCTTGAATTCTTAGCCGAAGATGTGTATCAGCCGATCGCTGGACCTACCATGCTGAAACAGAATGCTCATTACGGTAATGCGCTCCTCAGCCGATTACCAGTGGAGCAAATTTTTAAGCATGACCTGTCTGTTCCAGGCCGGGAGCCACGTGGGGCCATCGATGTACGCATCCGGGCAAAAAATACAACTGCACGTTTGGTGACAGCTCATTTCGGTTTGTCAGTTAGAGAACGTCGCATTCAAGCACAGCGAGTGCTGGAGTTGATAGAACCACAAATTGAGCCAGTAGAGATCCTGCTTGGTGATCTCAACGAGTGGTTTCTCAGGAGACAGCTGCTTCGCTGGTTCCACCGGGCATTCGTCGAGACACCTTCGCCGGCCACTTTCCCTGCCCGCTTCCCGCTGCTGGCACTTGATCGGCTCTGGGTCCGACCTGGCTCAGTACTGCGTCAACTGCAATGTTATCGCTCACCTATGGCGCAGGTGGCGTCCGATCATCTACCACTACGTGCTGAACTTGATCTGTCAGAAATTTATGCAGAATAGGAGGCAGATCCTGAGGAGTTCCCCATAAATTTTTTTGCTCCCTTACTCCATTTTCCATTTCCAAATCAAAAATGACACGAAGGCGAGCCGCAGACAGTATCAATCATACGGCAAGGTGAAGCCGACAAAGTCAATTTTGATTTGGAAATGGAATTAATTCAGGCAGCCATAAGCCAAAATTAGTTGTGACGACATATACACTTATGCCGCTATTTTTTTCAATTAAGTTGAATCAGAAGGGCATCGTTACATCCAGAGAAAACAGAAATTGATCCTTTTTGCCATCAAATGGCCGAAATGCCATATCAATACCATCAGCTCTGTCATAGCGGATATTTGTTCGGAGCATGATGTTGCGGATCGGCTCCCAACCTCTTTTCCAGCGTTGCCCCGGTTTCCAGTTCATACCCACCGTAACTGCATAATAATTTGCGGGAGCACTGATGAAAGGAACATTGCCCGCGTAGCTAACGCCTTTATTGTTCAACGCTGATAGTATGCGATAAGGTGAGAAAACACGCCAGCCATTGCGGTCATGGAAACGCTCAGCACGAATGCCGATAGAAAGGTCGCGAAAAAGATCATAAGTCAGGTGGGTGTTGATGCTATACCATGCTGCATTCTGAATGCCATCAGGCAAACTGATGTTGCTGGCCCAGCCGTTAGTATGCTGCAGCACCATGTGCGTCTTGGGGGTGAGCCAATGTTGCAGCACGAGGCTGTACATCATCCAGGGCTCATCGACAGCAGTTTGCCCATAAGTGCCGCCAAGTTGCGCTGAAGTTCTTTTGTCATCGCTGTCCCATATAATATTTGCCAGTCCCCCCCAGTTGTCCAGTTGCTTATCAAAAACGCCATCCCAACCGCCAGTTGCACTACCTGTCGTTGTACCGCCTTGGATAATCCAATTTTGATTGACGGTATAAGTACCTAGAAATCCTACATGGGTGAAGGGCTCGCCACTGTTAAGGATATAGGCTCGAGTGTAAAAAAAGTTATCCGGGGCGGGAACGGTTTCGTAGCCCAGCGGGGTGTAAAAATGCCCGGCCTTAATATTGAGACCGTTACCAACCGGTATATAAGCTTCTAGATAGGCTTGTGGAAGAGCAATGCCGTAAGTGCGGGTTGATTTACAGCACAAATTGAGATCCCAGTTACCTCTATTATCCGTCGGTTCGCCAGTATTCTCATCAAAGGCGGATATACCAAAAGCCTGAGTAAAGATAGCATCTGTTCCAAACAAAAAGTCGAAACGGCCGCCAATATCCCATTTTGTACCTTCTGATTCGACATTGCGTTGCAAATATAAATAGAGTTGGTTTAACTGAAATCGATTAGCACGGTCAGCAAAAGTCACTGTGCCATTAAAACCATCGGAAGGGTGGTTTGCGTTGTAAGTTGCGCCGCCATTGATCCAACCACCAAATTCTAGTCCACTTTGATTGAACAGATTAGATAGGCTATTAGCATGGGTAGAATTTAGGATCAAAAAAAACAATAGGAAAATGCCTATTGCCGCAAATATGACTTGATTGATGTGGCTGGATACATAATTCATTTTTCCTTGTTTGTGCCTTTCATGGAAATTAGATCGATTGTGTCTCTGATAATATAAAAAAGAGAGCAATGATCATGAAATAAACGGCATACACAATATTCCAGTGAATCAAAAGCAAAAATGACGCTGGGCGGCTCAGCTTTTTTTAATTTGATTATCCTCTAAAATTTAGATGGCTTTTCTAAATGATTACTAATTTAACGGAGAGTCTGTAGCCTCTTCCCTTCTTAAACCGAACTCTTGTTTTTTCTGTTCTTGTGCCATTCTCCGGTGAAGAGCGGCTTCCTTCATATTCTCTTTGATAGAATTCACATACATACGAATATTCGCTGTGGTATGCGACCGAACATCTTGTCCCCGTCGCCCATAATAGTAGGAATGACTATCATAATCTTCAAGCCGCTTCTTCTGAGCTTGTAGCTTTGCTTTCATCTCATTGGCCGCTTCTTCGTAGTAGGTAGCCATGGCCTCATGATTACTGGGGTCTATGGTATGCAATTTATCACTATAAAGTTCATTGCTTCGAACACTTCCTATCGGGCTCATTTGCGCACAGCCAACTAAGAAGCCAAGCATTAGAATAATCATCAAAAAAGTTAATTTTTTCATCATAATACCTCCATCAACTTACTTTAATTTCACCCCCATTTCCTTATTTAAAAGCTTTTATCAAAAATATTGTGTCAGTATTTCATTAAGAATAACCATATCAAGAATACGTTCTTTTGGGGATACAAAACTATACTCAACTTGCTTGGCTAACATGGCATTCTATTTAATAGCAAAGAGATTTTCTCTTCTATTAGGCATAATAAGATTATGGTTTTTAATACATTAACCCTATCTATCACATTTATATCTATTTTTAAGGTATATAATACCGACATAAAAATAAAAAATAAGTGCTAAAAGAAGAAATTGATTGTCTCTTTTATAGCTACAGTAAAAATAGCTATGTTGATGTGATAAGCTTTGATATAAGGATTTCTGAATTAAGGAAGTATCAGACAGAAATGCTTGTATTTGAATAAATGCTATCTTTTTATAGAGTTTGACTATCACTACTACATGGCAAGATTATGTAGAACCGTATATATGGGCATACCGCGCTACATCACGCAGCGAGAAATATTTTTTCTTCGATAACGGTCGAAGCGTTTATCCAAAGGGAGTGCTGCAATACAGGCGGTACGATATTTTGGCGTATTGCCTGATGACACATCATCGCCGTTTTATTGCTGTTCTGGAAACGGACGAAAAGAGTAGTAGAGATTTTAAACCGTTGCACATGCATTATGCCTTAAGAATTAACTGGGTACCAAGATGGAAAGGCTCATAGTGGGAAGGGCGATTTTTCATTGCCCTTGGGAGTTGTCTATTTACGCGCTGCCAGCGGCTATGTCGAGCAAGATGCAAAGCGGTAAAATGATCTCCAAAGCGAGATGATTTCTAGTCGAGTATGCTAGCGCATTTGGAATTAAAGGAAGGTGCAAAATGGAGTCAAAAGCCTGCCTGGGAAAACAATGGGATCAAATTTCGTTTTGGTTAACATAGCTGGCGGGAGAGGATGATTCTGAGAAACTGGCATTATTGTAGCGAAATATTAGGTTTACCTTGCTGGGCATTTTATTCGAGGATGGGAAAAGAAAATAGGTGCATTGTTGCGTTACAGTTCTTTCCGGTGTCCAAAGGGTGAGGAAGAAGAGCAATAAAAGGTAGAACCCTACTGTGCTGTTAGTCTTTATCGTGTCTGCAGCTCGGCTTCTCGTTAGGTTTGATCGGGAGACGGAATTAGCTCAAATGGATCAGCATGTTGTTGTGAGGTATGCTTGAACGTAAGCCAACCAGCAAAAGGAATAGAAAGCATAAGCTAAAATACCAAAGGTAAAACCTGATCCTGTGTGGAAAATAGGCGGGTATTTGTCAAATAAGTGAGGTCGTAGCCATGATAGGCAACCTCATCAATGCAGCCTAATTTAGCAAGACTACAGTTCACGGCACGCTACTGGTCCGTGCCGTGAACATTCGACTGTTTTATCTGTTACGAGCTGGCGTAAAAGGTTTCGGCTTCGTAGGGATCTCGGTATCGCTAAACGTTTTCATATACGCCACGATGGCATCCTCTTCCTCTGAGGTTAACCCAAGATTACCAAGAATCGGTCCCCCGCGAGCGGTATTTTCCGGATGTTCTGCTGCGGGCCAGCATTTATTCGCCAGTGCCTTCTCTTCCGTGTCTACCCCTAATTCGGGAGGACATACGGTGGCGCTCGTATTATAGAAATTTACGATGCCCTTGAGACTCTTGAAGAAACCATTATGAGCATAGGCCTTCACGAAAGAGGGATTGGGACGAGTATCCACACCGCGCAGGGTTGGAGTCTTCCAAAAGCCACGGTGAGCCGGGTCGTTGGTGGTATCACTGAGGCCATCGTCTGGGTTCGTGGGGTTGAACTGTCCGATCGCGGGATTGGGCGGTGTGCCTATATTATGGTAGCTAAAGTCGGTGTACAGCTGAGTAGGCTCCGCCCCATCTGACGGATTCGGACCAAAAGGAGAATTGCCACTATTATGACATACCACGCAATTGGCTCCTTTACCGTTAGGGGCGGGCCCGCTAATTATGTTGCCGCCAATCTTCACCGTATAAAACAGGTCATGACCCAGATTTTCCTGCTCAGTTAAACCGTCTAACGGAAACTTTTTGTCAGCATCGTTTGCGAGCGCCTGGTCACGCCTGGAGCTAAACGAAACGACTTTGCCGGAGTCTTGGAAGGCGGCAATTGCTACTGCAATACGCTTGTAATTCACATCGACGTGAGTATCGTCGCAAGTGATCGGAATAGTCCAGGCCTGCTCGAAAAGGGGAGCATACTGAGCCTTTTGAACATGTCGGCAAACACCGGCTCTATCCGCTTTGTTCTGCTCGACAGGATTGACGAAAGGGCCTAGCGCCTGGACGGCGGTCGGTCCCCGATATTGGCCGTAAGCAGTTTTTAGTCCAGCAGGATCGGCCGTTCCTGCAAAAACCTCATCGCCAATTTTGTTCGGGTCAGTAGTGTTTCCGGTAGGAATATTACCTTTAGCACGGCCGTCCCAGAAAGCACCCCCGAGTACTCCGGACGGTGGACCAACCACACCTTCCTGAAATGGTGGGATGAAACTTGCGTAAGCACTGGCGGGTGGCTTACGGTTTCCGATCGTGTGCGGATTGGCACCGGTTATCGCCACTTGAGTAAGGTTGGTTTGGGAATGCGGTCCCGTCCAACCAGCCCTTGGGTCATGGCAGGTAACGCATGCCATGCGCGGTGGATTGGAGATTTTGTCCCAGAACACTTGCTCACCCAACTGCCTTAATGCGTCAAGATTAACAGCATTCGCGCTGAGAGAGGAAAAGAATAACGGAAACGCCACGGCTGATGCGACGATTAAAGAGTTTTGTTTTTTTTTAATAATCATAGTAGTTTTTTCTTGTCATTTTAATTTTCAAGTAAAAAAGATAGCAATATTTATGCCAAGAAATATAACCTTTATTAATCAATTTATTATATTGATGCCTTGAAAAAAAATGAGGAATTTGTCGTCATTTATTAAGCAAATTTTGTACTCAATATTCGAAAAATGAATAACAATCTGTTTAAAAAAGAGTTATGCATGTCGATAAATAAAGACATGTTTTTTGTATTTGACAGGTAACTTTATCTTTTTAAACTATTTAATTTGTTGCTAAAGAATGAACATAGAAGAGGTCATGTCGCGTAACAAGAAAATATGTCAGGACTCTTCGTTTAGAATTTCCAAATGTGCTTGATCATGGAACATCGTGTGAAGATCGTCGGCAAAATATTTATGAAGACAATGATGATCGTAAGGTATCTAAAAATCCTTCGAACGGTTATTGGTTATAAACGTGTCAATCATTACATGGTGCACGGAATGCATTTATCAGAGCAGGGCAGGAACAGATTACAGAGGTTTCTGATAACTGGGTTTTTAGAGTTTTTCTCTGTATGTGTCACTCATAAAACCAATCATTTAGAAATACCAATTTATTCAAAAAACCAGTTATGCAGGAGTCTAATAAATACTATAACAATTTTTTTTATGCAAGTTACGAATTTTGTAGAGAGTTTGAGCCGCGATGGGAGCAGCACTTATTAGAGCCGTCGCTGAAACGGTGTCGCCAGCAAGGAGCGCTGTGTTTAAGTGGAGTCATGACCATCATGGTGGGCGTTCATCTATCCGGTTGTCGGACGTTTAAGCACTATTACCTGAATTACGTGTTGAGTTATCAGCGGGGTTATTTTCCAGGGTGGGTGAGCTACTACCGCTTTGTGGAGTTCATGCTTTCGCTATCCGTGTCCTTCAGGGAGTTGCTGAAGTGCCTCTGCCTCATACATTCAGAATCGGCACAATGCCTCAATCCCAAGGTATGCTCCAATTTAATCAGTCATTGCGTCGAAAGCCAATGGAGTACTTGTTGCGGCAGTTTGTCCCGATTGGCGTGGGTGACTTCCCACAGCAAGGCATCGGGACGACGTTTCACCTGTTCGATGAAGCTGCTACCCTCTTTGCTGATGGTTGCCACCAGCGGCTTACCGCAGTCAAACAGTTTTTCCATGGCCGCGATAAAACTTGCAGACAGACACTCCATCTTGCCGATTTCGTCAATCAGATACAGATCGACATTCGCATCCGGCGCCAGTGCGGAGGCGACTGCTGCATCGATCCCGGCAATATCCACACCATACTTGCCTACCCGATGCACATGAGGAAAGTCGATATGGGCAATAGTTTTTTGCAGTCCGTCAAAGGTTTCCAGCAGAAATCCGCAACGCTCTCTGCCCTTGCGTATCTCACGGGTATAAAAGCCGCCAATGCGTTTGTTGCGCAACTGCTCGGCGACTTTGCCGATGAGTGTGGTCTTGCCCACGCCCGGCATACCGGTAATTAGTAGCATAAGGTTCTGGATAAAAGGTTGAATGAATATGCCTCAATTTTCCCGAACTAAGTCCGGAAAAAACCTTTGCTGGTTCATCAATTAAATTGATAGTTGTTCTGCGTTCTACTATCTCTTTCGACTTGGCAAAGCGTTGCAAAGTTTAGCGCGTTATATCAGTGCGTTCGAGTATGAAATTCTTTGGCCTTATAGCATGTGCTGGCCTCGAATATAGTCAATAGGTAGGATGACTCTAGCTTATTCCATTTCTCAATCAAAACTGACATTATCGGCTTCACCTTGCCGTTATTTTTGATTGAGAAATGGAATCAGGAAAAGAGAAAAAACCGAATCGCGGCTTCTGAGGAAAACATTTTTTTGCTAAATCAATGCCTACCGTTATAATCCTAATATTGAAAGCTCCTATTGTAGAATTCCATTTCACAATCAAAACTGACTTGGTCGGCTTCACCTTGCCGTAAAACTGATATTGTCTGCGGCCCGCCTTCATGTCATCGTGATTTGGGAATGCAATGAGGAGAGTCACTGCATCATTTCTCTAGCACTTTCATGCTGTTGAGAGTAGTGCCATACCATTATTGCATTTCTAAGGCGGCACTAGATGCAGGCAACATTTCATAAAAGGAAATATTATTGGAACAAAGAATGAGCAATGGCTATTGTAATTTGTCATCTCCGCGAGCGGAAATGATGTGTAAATATGATATATACCCATGCTAACCGAACAGCAAAAAGCTTTATGGGAACAATTGCGACATACGCTAAGCCGGGATCAAGCGATCTGGTTTGCAGGCTATGTGCAAGGGATAGTGCAGCCAGAGGGTATGGTTGCCACTGCTACTGCCACTGTCACTGCGCAAAAGAAGCTACGCGTGTTTTTTGCCACTGAAACCGGCAATTCCAAGATGATCGCGCAGCAACTAGCCAAGCAGGCCAAAGAGCATGGTTGGAACGCCTCGCCCCAGTCGGTGAAGAAAATTAAGCAAGCCGAAGAATTGCAAGGTGATGAGCCAATTATCTTTGTCACCGCGACCCATGGCGAAGGTGAGCCGCCGGAGACGGCGCTGGCTTTTTTTGAGATGCTCCAGCAGTCAGAGGCGTCGCTTAAGGGCGTGAAGTACGCCGTGCTTGGGCTCGGCGACAGCAGCTATCCCCAATACAACCAAGCCGTCCGCGACCTGGATGCCTATATGGAAAAGCTGGGGGCGGAACGCATTTATGAGCGCGGTGAACTGGATGTGGATTTCGCCAGCCATTACCCGCAATGGATAGCAGGGGTATTGTCGGCGCTACCTTCTACGCAACCCGCCAGCGTGCCAGCTACCGTAGAAACAGCCGCACCTTCAGGCAAAGGATATTCCCGTCTGGAACCGGTAGTGGGGCTTGTGAGGGAAATTATCGACCTCAACGACCGCGGTTCTGCCAAAGCAACCTATCATATTGAAATCGAGTATGATGAGTCGCTGGCTTACGCGCCCGGCGATGTGGCGGGCATTATTCTGCCTCATTTCGCTGAGGGAGTGGACCACCTCACGCCACGCCTCTATTCCATTGCTTCGTCACCTTTAGCGCATGCCGGCAACATTCATCTGACGGTGGCGCTGGCGTGGCATCAGGGCGAAAACGGCGAGATTGGCTACGGGCTGTGTTCGCGCTATTTAGCCGATTTAAAAGTGGGTGATGAAGTGAAATTTTTTATTCAGCGCAACAGCCTGTTCAAACTGCCGGAGGATGAACGGGACATTATCATGATCGGTCCAGGTACAGGCATCGCACCGTTTCGCAGCTTTGTCTGGGAACGGGCAGAGCGGGGGGCGAGCGGGCGCAACTGGCTGTTCTTCGGCGAGCAGCATCAGCACTGCGATTTTCTCTATCAGGCTGAGTGGGTCGATTTCGTGGAAACGGGAGTGCTGCACAAAATCGACCTTGCTTTCTCCCGTGATCAAGAGCATAAAATCTATGTCCAGCATCGCCTGAAAGAAAACGCGAGTGAACTGGTAGAATGGATAAATGGTGGTGCGGTGATTTATGTCTGTGGCGCAAAAGACCCCATGAGCAAGGATGTGGAGCAAGTTCTGCTGGAAATTTTCGCTACTGAAAAGGGTGGCCACGAAGCTGCCCAAGCCTTTCTCGATCAATTGCATGACGATAACCGGTATGTGAAAGATGTTTATTGATACAATTGATACAGCCGTGATTCATAACTTTTGCGGCACAAATGACAAGCCATGGAAACGATAAGCGATTATGACTGAACAAAACCTTTCACCTGTTGAACACCTCAAGACTCGCAGTCGAGGATTACGCGGTACATTGGCTGAAGGATTGAAGAATCAGCTTACCGGGCAGCTTTCGGCGGACGATCAGCAGCTAGTCAAGCATCACGGCATCTACCAGCAAGACGATCGCGATCGCCGCAGCGAACGCGAGACCAAAAAATTGGAACCGGCTTATTCCTTCATGATTCGCCTGCGCTTGCCAGGCGGTGATATCACACCGCAGCAATGGCTGGGGTTGCAACCGCTCCTGCATGAGAACACTACCGGTATCCTCAAAATTACTACGCGCCAGACTATTCAGGTGCATGGTGTCGTCAAGTCAAAGCTCAAGCCCACTTTACAATGGTTTAATAAATATGGGCTTGATACCATCGCCACATGCGGTGATGTCAATCGCAACGTCATGGCCGGCTCGCACCCCGCCACTTCTGCATTCCACGAAGAAGTTCATGCGTTTGCAGTTAAAATCAGCGAATACCTGCGACCCAAAACCAAGGCGTATACGGAGGTCTGGCTGGATGGGGAGCGTTTGGATGAAAATGCTGAGTCAGAACCTGATCCGCTTTACCAGAATCGCTATCTGCCGCGCAAATTCAAAGTGGGTATCGCTATCCCACCACATAACGAGATTGATATTTTTACGCAGGACGTGGGTTTAATTGCCATCGAAGAAAACGGCAGCCTGGCAGGATTCAACGTGACCGTGGGCGGTGGGCTGGGTTGCACTCATGGTAACCCGGTGACCTATCCGCGGCTGGCAGATATGCTGGGCTTCATTAAACCAGATCAAGTGTTGGATACGGTGTGGCAGATCGCAGCCGTGCAGCGCGACAACGGCAACCGCAGCGATCGCAGACAAGCCCGTGTGAAATACACCATTGATCATATGGGGCTGGAAGCATTCAAAGCCGATCTGGAAAGTCGTTTGGAGTTTACGCTGGCTGCGCCACGCAGCTTCGCATTCAACAGCCGCGCCGACTATTATGGCTGGCTGCAAGACCATAAAAACCGCTGGCATTACACACTGTTCATCGAAAATGGGCGAGTGGTGGACACACCCGAGTACCGCGCAAAATCCGCGCTGGACGCGATTGCAGCAAGCAACTTATGCAAATTCCGCTTAACCGGCAATCAAAACATTATGCTGCTGAATGTGGCAGCCGAGGATAAGGCAGCGATAGATACGATCTTGGAATCGCATGGCATCATTAAAACGCAAGCTGCACTCATGCCTATTCGCACCCATGCGATTGCCTGTGTGGCGCTGCCGACCTGCCCACTGGCTCTGGCAGAAGGGCAACGCTATCTGCCCGAACTGCTCAGTAAGGTGGAGATGCTGCTGGAAAAATATGCACTCACGCAGGACGAAATCAGTATTCGCATGACAGGTTGCCCGAATGGTTGTGGTCGCCCCTATGTAGCCGAGATTGGGATGGTAGGGCGTTCAGTGGGGCATTACGATTTGCGCTTGGGCGGTGACCGCCTGGGCTATCGCCTCAATACCGTTTACAAGGAAGGGCTAGATGAATCCTCAATCTTGAGCACACTCGACAGCCTGCTGGCAGTTTATGCCCGCGAACGCATGGAGGACGAAACCTTTGGTGATTATTGTCAGCGGCAACTGTTTGCTCAGACAGCTAGATAAACAGAGCTTACGTAGAAGGTATCAGTAAGCTCTAGCTAATGAAATAGAACGGCACATAAAAATTCTAAAAAATTTCAGCAATTGACCCAAGCACAGCCTTTCTAATTTGACCTGAACATCTGTTGAAACGGCACGTCGAATCTGAGTGGAATCGCTACGCTGACAAAATAATCAGGTGCGCTCTTGGTTAAACCAATCCCGGCTATCGTTGAGAAAAATAACCGCCCGGCAAGAATGGAAGAAGCACCGAGTGTGAATATACTACTGATTGCATCGGTTCCAGGGACTGAGTTACCAAATAACTTGGTGTGATCTATAAAATTTTGTTGTAAACCCAAACTTAATGAAGTTTGCGGACTTGCAGCAAGCGTGGCACCCAACGCTAAGCTATACACATCGCCTGGTTCGACATGATCTTTTTTAAAAGATGCCCTGTAACTCACTGTGCTCGTGAAAGCTAACGGATCCTGACGCTTAAATGTGAATTGCGAGCTGAAAAGAATCCAGTTCATCAATAACGTTAAACTATTAAGGAAGACATTGCCCAACCTCAATCAAAGTAACGAATGAGCCGGCAGGACCGAGTAATAACGATTGATCTCTATGTTTGCAAGCATGATCGGAGAAGCTTTGGCTTTATTGTCAAAGAATGAGCAATTACGCGGATTGAAGCTTTAGCGACGAAAAGTAACCGTACTCTGCCTGTTCGGTGTGGTAGGCAAGCATAGAGCGGATCAATGGTATTGATGAGCATGCGGATCATCATTAACGCGCTTGGTTTGCGTGACTTCTGAGTGAGGGGATTTATGTTCAGCGCCGGAATCGGGTAGTCGATATGTTTGCACCCTTGTAGCGCTGATTCAGCAGTAGCGTGAATCGGTGTGAATTGTGCCGTAGCCGTGATGATAAGATACTTGATCAGATTCGGCTATAATTGCACGACAATGAACTGTATGACGATAGGGCTAGTTAATGACGCGACGCGAAGAGGTCAGAAAAATCCGTAATCTGATCCTCTAAATATTGGCTAAAAATATAGATGGCAACACTATCTGGAAATACAGGATCAATCGTTGCTTGCAGCGGTCTTCCAAGTTCGACAACCGATTCAAGCATGATTTGCCTTGATTGAAGAAAAGATAGGTATTGGAATCACCCATAAAGTTTGTTCTTATAAGAGGCTTGTAGTAGATGTATTCGGAGAGCTGGCTGTGGCTCTGTCTTTTCTGAAGTTTTTACGAGTTAGCTCTTAATGCACATTCCAGTTAAACTATCTCTTCTAGCTGGGGTACCTAAATATATTGGACCAATCACTTAATTTTGTCGGTTTTTCCTTGTCTTATTTTTTGGCTGTCCACGGTTCGCCTTGATGTCATATTTGATTTGGAAATGGAATTATTAAAAGACAAGGCTGAGAAGTAAAATTGGCATCAACAACTCATTTTGTCATTAGCTGCGAACATGGCGGTAACCGTATCCCGACTCAGTACCGGCATCTGTTTCATGGATCTGAGGTTTTATTGTATAGTCATCGGGGCTATGACCGTGGTGCATTGCGCATGGCAAGGGATCTGGCTCAGTTATTGCACGCTTCCTTGTTTGTATCTACTACTAGTCGTTTGCTGATAGATCTTAACCGCTCTATCGGCCATCCGCAATTATTCTCCGATGTAACCAAAAATACATCGGCTACTATTCGGCGAGAGATTCTGGTACGCTATTATCTGCCTTATCGTAATCAGGTCGAGCGGACTATTGCTGAAGTAATAAATAGGAAAAACAGCCAAGTTATTCATATTTCTTCACATAGTTTTACGCCTGTGCTTGATGGAGAGGTACGTCACGCTGATATCGGTCTTCTTTATGATCCATCTAGACTGGGAGAACGTGATTTATGCTATCGTTGGCAGGCATGCCTCAAAGCAAAAGCACCCGATTTAACCATTCGGCGTAATTATCCGTATGCTGGTAAAGCGGATGGCTTAACGGCTTACTTGCGTCGTCAATTTCCAGCGGAAGTGTATTTGGGAATCGAGTTGGAAATCAACCAGAAACATGTTGCTAACGGTAGACAGCACTGGCAGGCGCTGCGTCATTTGGTGCTGCAAACTCTCCATGATGTGGTGGGATGAAGCATTGATGACTGTGTTTTATTCCATTTCTAAATCAAAACTGACATTGTCGGCTTCACCTTGCCGTATGATTGATACTGTCTGCGGTTCGCCTTCACGTCATTTTTGATTTGGAAATAGAATAAGGTCGTCCTGGCGTATGGCCAAATGGTCGACAACATGATGGCGCTTTTTAAAAGTGCTCAAAATAACCTCCCGCTCGAAGGATCCATAAGCGTTCTATGGTTTTAACACGTAGCCTATCTCTTCCCTCCGCTGCAGACTATACCGATACCGAAGCTTGGCTGAATAATCTGGCCACGCAATTTGCGCCAGCTGAAATCACGCTGTTGCGCCGGGCTTGCGCGATGGCTACTCCATTATATGAAGGGCAAGTCACGCTGAACGGTACGCCATTGTTGCAGCATGCGATAGGCGCAGCCTCTATTCTTATTGATATGCGCATGGATGCCGAAACTGCCGCGGCTACGCTGTTGCACGCGGTGCCGGATTATGTGGAGGATTGGTATGCGCAAATAGAAAACCCATTCGGCCCAAGTATCGCCAAGCTGGTGGAAGGGATCTCGCGTATGGAACAGATCCGTCAATTCAGCGAAATTGAGCAACTTGACACATCAGACAACAAAGTCGACCAAGCGAAGCAGATCGAAAGTCTGCGCCAAATGCTGCTAGCGATGGTGCAAGATATTCGTGTCGTGCTGATCAAGCTGGCTGAACGCATGCAGACCATGCGTTATCTTGCCGGTGCCAGCAGTGAGTTACAGCAGCGAATCGCTTATGAGACGCGTGGTATTTTCGCACCGCTTGCCAATCGGCTGGGGGTGTGGCAGATCAAATGGGAGTTGGAAGATCTTGCTCTGCGCTATTTAGAGCCGCAGCTTTATAAGGAAATTGCCCGCCTGCTCGACGAGCGGCGCGTGGACCGCGAGCAGTACATCGATGAAGTACTTGCCCAGCTCAGGCAGGAGTTACTACAGGCCGGTATCAAGGGTGAAGTCAGTGGACGGCCCAAACATATCCATAGTATTATCAATAAGATGCGGAGGAAGAATCTGTCGTTCAGCGAGCTCTACGACATACGCGCAGTGCGTATCCTGGTGAACGACATTAAGGACTGCTATGCTGCGCTGGGGCTGGTGCATCACCTGTGGCAGCCGATTCCCGGCGAGTTTGACGACTATATCGCGCGCGCCAAGAGCAACGGCTACCGCTCACTGCATACTGCGGTGATCGGTCTACGCGGCCTGGCGCTCGAGGTACAGATTCGTACTCATGATATGCACCACAACTCCGAGTTGGGCGTAGCCGCGCATTGGCGCTACAAGGAGGGCGGCAAGTCGGATAGCAAACTCAATGAGAAAATCGCTTGGCTACGTCAGATTCTGGCATGGAAAGACGAAGTGAGCGGAGGGGGCGAGTTGCTTGAACAATTCAAAAGCGAGCTTTTTCAGGATAAGGTATTCGTGCTGACGCCGCAAGGAAAGGTGATCGACCTCCCCAAGGGTTCTACGCCGATCGATTTTGCCTACACGCTGCATACTGAGCTTGGTCACCGCACGCGCGGTGCCAAAGTAGACAGCAGAATCGTCCCGCTCAACACGCGTCTACAGAATGGGCAGCGTGTGGAAATCCTCACTTCCAAGTCGGGCACACCCAGCCGTGACTGGCTTAACCCGGCGCTCGGCTATCTGCAAAGCCCGCGTGCCCGCGCCAAAGTGCGCTATTGGTTCAAGCATCAGAACTTCGAGGAGAATGTGGCTGTTGGCCGCGTCAAGCTGGAACGCGAACTGCATAGGGCTGGTATCGGCAGTATGAATCAGGAAAAGCTGGCACAGAAGCTGCACTACAACCATCTTGAGGATTTGCTTGCGGCTATTGGCCGTGGCGATGTGAGTGAGCACCAGATTGCTCATGCCATTCAAGAGATTACATCGCCCAAGCCCGCGGAATCACTCCCGCTTTTGGCTGCCAGACACATGTTTGTGCCCAAGGTGACGTCAGGCATTGTGGTCGAAGGCGTCGGCAACCTGCTCATCAGCCTGGCCAAGTGCTGCCAGCCAGTGCCGCCGGATGGCATCGTCGGCTATATGACGCGCGATCGCGGAATGACCATTCATCGTCAAACCTGCCCTTTTATCACGCGTTTGCCAGAAGATCGGCATGCCCGCCTACTGCACGCCCACTGGGGTGCTGACGCAAATCTTGCTACTAGCGTCGATATTGAAGTAGAAGCCCATGACCGCCAAGGCCTGCTGCGCGATATCAGTGATCTGTTCGTGCGCGAAAAGGTGAACGCTACCAAGGTTAACGCCACCAAGGTGAACGCCACTAAAGCTAACATCCTCAGCCGTGGCAATTTAGCAAAAATGCAATTTTCACTTGAGGTCATCAATCTGCAACAGCTGCAACGCTTGCTCGCGCTGATTCGGCAACTGCCTGACGTGATTATAGCGCGGCGGCGGGAGTAGTGGCTATTTGCTCTAGCGTAAGTACGCTGCAGCGCGTAAGGCTCATTCTTTAATGCGCCGCACGTCTGGAAAAGACTGCATATTTTTTAAACTTGTCGTATTTTTTAAATCGCTTCTTTTTTAATACCCGGTAAAAACAAATTTTTTGATCAATTAGCAGTTGTTTGACTAAATATCTGGCTTTACGTATAGTAAAAAGGTATTTTTCCTTATTATAAATACCTGAATATAAACATAAATTATGACCGCTAAGCAGCGCGCACAGCATTTACTCGATTTTATCGACACCAGCCCGAGCCCTTGGCATGTGGTTGCCTCGATCGAAACGGCGATCCAGGCATTTCAGTTTGTCCGACTTGATGAAACTGCCAAATGGGGATTGCAAACGGGCGGGCGCTATTATGTAGTGCGCGACGATTCCTCGATTGTCCTGTTCGTACTGGGACGTAAAACACCTGCCGACGCGGGCTTCAAGATTATCGGAGCGCATACCGACTCGCCGGGGTTACGGATTAGACCGAATGCTGCGACGGCAAGCGATGGCCTCGCGCGGCTCGGTGTTGAAATTTATGGCGGGCCCATCCTTGCGACCTTTACCGATCGGGATTTAAGTTTGGCCGGGCGGGTCAGCTATGCCGATGAGCAAGGGGAGCTCGCGCATAAGCTGGTGCGCTTCGAACAGCCGCTGTTGCGTTTGCCAAATTTGGCGATACACATGAACCGGGGTGTCAATGAAGATGGCTTAAAACTCCATAAACAAAACGAATTGCCGTTGTTGTTCGCACAATTGACCGGCGACCAACTGCCGCATCCTTATTTTCTGGCGTTGCTGGCACAAGCGGCAGGCATCAGCGTGTCCCAAGTATTATCATGGGATTTGGCGGTGTACGATACCCAAAAAGGCGCATTCTGGGGCGCAAATCAGGAATTTTACGCCAACAGCCAGATTGATAACCTGGCTTCCTGCCATGCCGGACTGCACGCCTTGCTGGATGATACCGTGCTGAGTCATCCCGAGAGCACGCTGGTCTGCGCTTTTTTCGATCATGAAGAAATCGGCAGTCAAAGTCATGTGGGTGCTGCTGGCAGCTTTTTAGCTGATGTATTGCAGCGCATCAGCATCGCCACATCTTCGGATCGTGAGGATACTGCACGTGCGCTGGCTCAGAGCTTTTTGATCAGTGCGGATATGGCACACGCCTATCATCCCAATTTCCCCTCGGCCTATGATGCTGATCACAAAGTGTTCATCAACAAAGGTCCGGTGATCAAATCCAATGCGAACCGCCGCTACAGCTCCGAAAGTATCTCCATTGCGCGCTTCATCCAGTGGTGCGAGGAAGCGGGTATTCCCTATCAACGCTACTCGCACCGTTCAGATCTACCCTGTGGCAGCACGATCGGGCCGATGACCTCGGCAAAGCTTGGCATACGCAGTGTGGATGTAGGTTGTCCGATGTGGGCGATGCATAGTATCCGCGAAAGTGCTGGTGTGCAGGATCATGAATCTATGGTGCGAGTACTGAAACAGTTTTTTATTGATTAAGTGAGCGTCAAAAGCAGTTCTTTTTCATTCCTACGTATTCGCACGTATTTTCTTAACCTGTTTATCTCGATAAGCTATTGAAGTATTAGGGTTCAATAAAAAGGCGTTTATTTTTCTTATACACTGTGGGCCAACCTGAAATTTGTAGCTATCAGTTTTATCGATATTTTTAAGCCGTATGTCGTTATTGTCGGTGGCGGTGTGATTGAAGGCTTACCATAATCAGTTGGCATGATAAGGTCGGACATCTGGCACAAGCTTTAAGGTATTGCCGCTTGACATCAGAATATCAAAACTGGAGTGAGTATTGACGTGAGCATCATCTGTGTGGCCATGCTCGCCCGAATTGCCACAAAATTCCACAAGGAGGTCGTGTGAATTCTCTAGATGAAATTTGCATCAATACGCTGCGTTTTCTCGCGGTTGATGCCGTTGAGTGCGCGCATTCCGGTCACCCTGGGCTTCCGTTAGATGCAGCACCCATGGCTTACGTTCTGTGGACACACTTTCTGCGGCATAACCCAAGAAATCCTTTATGGTTAAACCGTGATCGCTTCGTGTTGTCGGCCGGGCACGGCTGCGCATTACTCTATGCGCTGTTGCACATGACTGGATATGATCTCTCACTCGATGACCTGAAGCGTTTTAGGCAGTGGGGATCGAAGACGCCGGGACACCCGGAATATGGTAAGACGCCAGGCGTCGAGGCAACAACAGGTCCGCTAGGGCAAGGATTCGCCATGGGAGTAGGAATGGCTCTCGCAGAACGACATTTGAGCAGTTGTTTCAATCGCCCAGGCTTTTCACTGGTCGACCACTATACTTATGCCATTGTATCGGATGGCGACCTGATGGAGGGGATTTCCTCCGAAGCGGCTTCGCTGGCGGGCACCTTAGGTCTGGGCAAACTGGTTTACCTGTACGACAACAATCATATTTCTATTGAGGGTGACACTGATCTGGCCTTTACTGAGAGTGTTCAGCACCGCTTCGAGGCATATGGATGGCATGTGCAGCCGGTTGCTAATGGCAATGATATTGGTGCGATCGAACATGCGATCCAAATCGCCCGCAGCGAATGGTCTCGTCCTTCCCTGCTCTTGATTCGATCCCATATCGGTTATGGAAGCCCAAAGCAAGATAGCGCCAGTGCTCACGGTGAGCCGCTTGGGGAAGAGGCATTAAAGGCAACAAAGAAAACTCTTGGATGGCCCTTGGAGCCGGAATTCTATATTCCTGAAGAAGCGCAAGCGTATTTTCAGGCAGCACTAACGAAGGGTGCTCACTGGGAGAAGGAATGGAACGAGATGTTCTACGCTTATCAAAAAGAACATCCGGATCTGGCGGCTACCTTGCAGCGCTTGTTGCATCACGAGCTTCCGGGTGGCTGGGATGAGAATCTTCCTTTGTTTTCGACTAAAGACGGCCAGATGGCTACGCGAGATGCTTCCGGCAAGGTGATGAATGCCCTTGCGGAAAAGTTACCGGTATTGATCGGGGGTTCGGCGGATCTCAGCCCTTCCACGAAGACCACGCTAATGGGTTATAGTGACTTTGGCTTTGATCAGTTCTGCGGTCGCAATATCCACTTCGGCGTTCGCGAGCATGCAATGGGTGCGATCGTCAATGGTATGGCGCTTCATGGCGCAATCCTGCCGTATGGTGCGACGTTTTTGATTTTCTCTGATTACATGCGCCCGCCCATACGTTTGGCTGCGCTGATGCAGACGCATTCCATATTCATTTTTACGCATGACAGTATTGGTCTTGGCGAGGATGGTCCTACGCATCAGCCCGTCGAGCAGTTAACCAGTCTTCGCGCTATTCCAGGCCTCGTTGTTATGCGTCCGGCTGATGCCAATGAGACGCGTGTATGCTGGCAAATCGCCGTATCTCGTCGTGGTCCCGTGGCGCTGGTACTGAGCCGTCAAAAGTTGCCTGTTCTTGATCCAAGCCATTATCCCATTGTATCCGGTGTGAAACGTGGCGCCTATATTCTTGCGGAAGCGCAGGCAGCGCGGCCGGATTTGATCCTGATTGGAACAGGCTCTGAAGTTTCTCTCCTCTTGCAAGCTCGCGAAAGGTTGATTAAAAAGAATGTGCATTCGCGTGTGGTTTCGATGCCGTCCTGGGAGTTGTTTGATGCACAACAGCGTGAGTATCAAGAAAGTATCCTGATGCCAGGAATACCTAAGCTTGCAGTGGAAGCGGCTGCACCTCTTGGCTGGCGCAAATATGTCGGTGATGCCGGCGACATCATCTGTATGAATCGATTTGGCGCTTCGGCTTCAGGCGAGACTGTGATGCACGAGCTCGGGTTCAATGTGGAAAATGTAGTTACACACGCGATGGCATTGTTGCCGTGAACTTAAACATTCTCCTGGATGCTCATTTAATTGCCCAAAAGCTACGGCTGTACCACAAGGGGTGCGTACCAAGAGTGCGTGTAAACTGCGCTCACTTTTCGAGACCGAAGACTGTGTTGCTACCTGCCTATGTCATCCTATATGTCAATTAACCCTGACGCGAAGGCGAGCCGCAGACAGTATCAATAATACGACAAGAAAAAGCCGGAAAAGCCAAGGTTGATTTAGAAATGGAATAACTTCTAGGTTCTGTTGACATTTGAGCGGAGCCAAATTAATGCTGAGGCAAATCGTATAAACCCCATATAATTTCCAGTCATTTATTCATGGCGTGAGGATATTCTTCTGTAATGCTTAATTTTGTTGAAGAAACGCTCAATCAAATGACGCTCTTTATAAACGAACCAATCGCAATCTCTTGCATTGATTCGATTGCTGCGAGACGGAATAACAGCTTCAACGCCTTTTTCAGTGAGCGTTTGAATAAAAGCATCACTATCATAACCTCTATCACCCACCAGAGCGACCGCGCCTTCTGCCGTCAGAGCCAACAGATTCTCAGCTTGTCCGATATCGCTGGCTTGACCGCCAGTCAGGATAAAATCCAGCGGGCTGCCTCACGCATCGGTACAGCATGAATTTTAGTGGTGAAGCCGCCTTTCGAGCGCCGCCCCAGGGCTTCTGCTTGCGCCGAACTGTTTGTTGCGCCAGCAGCACAAGCATGTGCACGGATAATCGTACTATCAATCAGAATTTGTTGTAGGTCAGGATATTGGCTGCAACCTACGTGCAGAAATTTCCAGACTTCATGCTTGCACCAGCGTGAAAAAACGTTTAAAAACTGAATTCCATTTGCCCAATGACTGTGGCAACAAACGCCATTGTACGCCACTACGTAGAATCCACAACACTGCATTCAAAAAACGGCGACATGTCTCAACGCTTCCGATATAAACTTGCTCCTGAACCAGCAAGAGTCGGTATAAAATTCCCATTATTCATCGGTTAATTCTGTTCTGCTATTCCTTCTCACAGGAAATGAATCAGATTCTCGTGGATTATTACGAAATGTCAACAGAACCTAGTGCGTGATGATGATCTACAAATGATGTGCTAGAGTATGCTGTGAACCACAAGGTGGTAATGTAGAGGTGCTCTATGCAGCTTTGAAAAAATTAATTGACCTGCTTTCTGATGTGGCAGTTTATAGCCAATCATTCTTCTTGGGGATTGAGAAATGATCAAGTTAAAGCGAGTATATGATGCAGCAGAAACTACTGATGGTCTTCGTTTTCTGGTAGAGCGTCTGTGGCCGCGCGGTATTAAGAAGATTGACCTGAAAATGGATGAATGGCTGAAGGACATTGGGCCCAGCCATGATCTACGCCTCTGGTTTGCTCACGATCCGAAGAAATGGGATGATTTTCGTAAACGATACTTCGCTGAATTAGATTCCAGGCCAGAAATATGGCAACCCCTTGTTACCGCTGCCCAGCATGGAACGGTCACCTTGATCTACAGTTCGCGCGAGCCCGCTTTCAATAATGCCGTTGCACTGAAGGAGTATCTCGAAGAAAAGATAAAATGACAGATTTTATGCGGTATGCTGATAACAGCATCGCTTAAAGAAACCGATAGAAAAGGCACGCATTTACTTGTTAATCATGATTTTATCTTTCGATCTGACAATTCTAATTGTCACTAGTTGGTATTATTGTCGCTGAGAGGCATTGTGTCATTTGTGTCATGAGTGTTATAAGCACTTCACAATGTGGTTGGATGAAGTATGATGTGGTTATACTATTCTTATTACTGAATTGAATTAGATACGAAGAATATAATTCGGCAACGGTAGTCTTGTGTGCAGGGGGCATCCCATTATCATTCCCAGCGCTGAAGGCATCAGCGCTTTCGGCAAGACATTTCTAAGTTATATAGCGACCAGTGACACACAAGTTCTGGTGAATGAGCCGTTAGAAAAGCGGTCGTGACGGTGCCTGTTTGTGGTGCAGCGATTCAGGCCGGCTTCACCTTGCCGTATTATTTGTACTATCTGCGGTTCGCCTTCGCGTAGTGAAATAATATGCTATTCGTTTATAATTTTATGTCATACCTTATTCAGGTTGGTTTAATCGGGGTGGCATTATTTTTAATATAATTCCTTTATAAAACAATGGCAACTATTCTTCCTCTGGAACCACAACAGTTATATTTATCCTGTGACCTCGATCAGTTCACATTTCAGACTACGGCAGAGGTAACCGATCTGACGGAAATTATTGGTCAGGCTCGTGCAATGGATGCAGTGCGCTTTGGCTCTGGCATTCGCCGCGAAGGATACAATCTTTTTGTGCTGGGTCCATCCGGGATAGGCAAGCGTAGCTTAGTCCAGCAATTACTTGAATCAAAAGCAAGCAAGGAGCCTGAACCGCCAGATTGGTGCTATCTGAATAACTTTGCCCAACCACACAAACCCAGAGTGCTTAAGCTTCCTTCCGGCAGAGGAGAGGAATTGCAGCAACACATGGAGCGATTGGTGGATTATTTACGCAGCGCCATCCCGGCGCAGTTTGAGAGCGAAGAATATCGCAACAGGGTGAGCGCAATTCAGCAAGAGTTTAATGAACTGCAGGAACGGGAGATAAGAGCATTAGGAGAAGAAGCTGAGAAGAAAGAGATTGTTTTGCTACGCACACCAGAAGGATTTGCACTGGCGCCGAGCCGTAATCGGGAAGTGATTCCGCCAGAAGAATATGACAAGCTGCCTCAAAAGGAAAAAGATCGGATAGAAGCCGCCATTATTGAATTGCAAGCGCATCTGGAAAAAATTCTAAGTCATCTGCCCCAGCGTCGTCGCGAGCGTAGTGAGCGAATTAAGCAGCTAAACCGCGATATCATGCTCTCTATCGTCGAGCACATGATGAACGAATTGCGCGCGATCTATACAGATTTACCTGACGTGCTCGACTTTCTGGATGAGGTGCAGCAGGATATGGTAATGCATGTGGATGATTTCCGCAAACCCGAAGAATCCGTCAACATTTCCGGCATGACGGTTATCACTCACCAGACATTTAATAATTACCAGGTCAATGTGCTCGCCTCCAATCATAAAAAACCTGGTGCGCCGATCATCAGTGAGGATAATCCGACTTATAGCAATTTGCTTGGGCGAGTGGAGCATGTCTCTCAGTTTGGTGCGCTGGTGACCAATTTTACGCTGATTAAACCGGGAGCATTGCATCGTGCCAATGGAGGTTACTTGTTGCTGGATGTGCGCAAAGTGCTGATGCAACCATTTGCCTGGGAAGGGTTAAAACGGGCGTTACAGTCGCGCAAAATTCATATTGAATCGCTGGGGCAGTTATACAGCCTCGTCAGCACCGTATCGCTCGAGCCAGAGCCGGTTCCATTGGACGTGAAAGTCGTTTTATTCGGCGATCGCTTATTCTATTACTTGTTGCAGCGATACGATCCTGAATTCAGGGAGTTATTCAAGGTAGCAGCAGATTTCGAAGAGACGATCGAACGGAATGCAGAATCCCATATGCTTTACGCACAATTGATTTCTACGCTGACGCGCAAAGAGAAGTTATTGCCTTACGATCGCTATGCAGTTGCCAGAGTGATCGAACATAGTGCTCGCCTGGTGGGCGATTCGGAAAAACTTTCCATGCATATGCGCAGCATTGTTGACTTATTGCATGAGGCAGATTATTGGGCGCGTGAAGCAGGTCATGAGGTGGTGCAGGCAAGCGATGTCCAGCAGGCCATCGATTCCCAGGTTCACCGTCAGGATAGGGTGAGAGACCGACTATACGAGGCAATTCTGCGTGATACTTTGATGATCGATACACAAGGTGCTGTGACAGGACAGGTTAATGGTCTTTCGGTGATCGAGTTGGGCGGGTTTGCTTTTGCACAGCCGACCAGAATCACCGCCACGACCCGATTTGGCAAAGGGGATTTGATCAATATCGAGCGTGAAGTTAAGCTCTCAGGGGCGATTCACTCTAAAGGCGTATTGATTCTTTCTTCCTTTCTTGCTGCACGTTATGCAAAAAATCAACCCCTGGCGCTGTCCGCCAGCCTCGCGTTTGAACAATCTTATGGCATGGTGGAAGGGGATAGCGCTTCATTAGCCGAATTGTGCGCATTGCTTTCCAATCTGGCGAATATTCCGATCGATCAATCATTGGCGATAACCGGTTCAGTTAATCAGCTCGGTCAAGCACAAGCAATTGGCGCCGTCAACGAAAAAATTGAAGGATTTTTTGATATCTGTGCTGCACGCGGCTTAACTGGCAAACAGGGTGTATTAATTCCCGCTACCAATGTTCAGCACTTGATGTTGCGTCAGAATGTGATCGAGGCCGCAACCGCGGGTAAATTTCATATCTATGCTGTAGAAAATGTCGATCAAGCCATTACACTGCTGACTGGCGTATCAGCAGGCGAAGCTGATGCTAACGGAACCTATCCTCAAGGCAGTATTAATCACCAGGTAGCAGCACGACTCGCAGAACTTACCGCGATCGGTAAGTCGTATGTACAGGTGCAACAGCAGGGTAAAAATTAGAAAAAATCAACTTGATTTCGATTGCTTTATTAAATTGGAATGTTTAGTTTCTGAGACCTTTAAGGTACTTATTCATAATTGCGAAATATCGGCTATGCCTGAGAAATAGGGTGAAAATAGAGCAGGGAAAATTCCCGCTATCTCTGCAAGGGAAGAACTTGTGCCATTTTATCGAATTGTTCATGAAGTAGTGCTGGGACTGGATAAAGACTCCACACTTCAATAACTACCATGAGTTGGATACATGGTTTGATAATTGCAAATTAATCTCACAAGCTTAGAGCGTAACTGGTTTTTTCCTTATGTATGTAGCCACTTCTCCAAACTTGTGAGAATTTATTCAGTATTCATCTTCAAAAACAACTAAATCGTTGACTATCATCTAACTCTTTTGGCAGAATCAAGGTGCTGAATTGTGCACCATTAGAAGAATCACAAAGCGCCTGACGCTCAACTGGATTATCTAAATAGCTTTGTTGATATTCTGCATTTAATACAGGTTTGCCGTTTGCAATAAAGCCGGTTAGCATATTACATTCATGGAACTCATGACATTGTTCATTAACACTGAAGTCAAAATAATTGATTAAATCAGGAGTTTGTTCTATATCATTTTTAAGCCCAACCGACAATCCTCTTTTATGGGCTTCATTGGCAATAAACTTATTAAATGCCAGCTGATCCCTGGCGCTTATATCAAAGCCGGAATTATTGGCATACGCATCCATATTATCTGGTTCCACGCCATCACATCCTTTTAGCAGAGCCAAGTTAAGGCGTGAGATCATGATCTCCGCTACATTGTGGGAACGAATATCAAGCCACCGCTCATCCGGCTTATCGACTAAAGTATTGCCCAATTCAGCAGCTTTGAATTTATCCTTATCTTCTCTAGAATCTTCAAAACTACCTGCCGAGAAATAACAGATGACCTTCTTGCCAGAAGCTTTGAGTGTATTAATCAAGGATGGGGAAGAATTAAATAGATCAATATCATAAAGTTTAGCCGGGTGATTTGTATTGACTTCACCTTTCAGCTGCCATTGCCAGGTGATTGCAACAGGAGGTTTGTACCAATCACCGGTAACAGGTGGTGCATCAGGATCAAGTAAGGGTGCTTTAGAAAGAATAAATAATTCAATATTGGAGAAATCGCTGCTATTTGTATCATTATGTGCTTTTACCGCAACAATGAAAGCCGCGCCATCCCATAATTCGATTGAACCGGATGTGGTGTTACCCATGTCAACACTTTTAATACTTTCGGGTCCGGTAAAAGGAAAAGGCGCATAAAATAACTGATAACCACTGGCATTTGGAACTGAAGACCATGTAACGGATACCTTGGTGCCATCTTGCGTCACTAAAATAGCAGGTGGCTTTAGTTCATCCGCTAAAGCAAGGCTGCTATTAATTAATAGAAGAAAAAGCATCAATACGATTTGCATGACATTATTATTTGTGCGCATAGTTTAATTAAATGCAAAAGTAAATAAACAATAAAATGATTGAATTGGGATTCAATCTCATAAATGTCACTAAAGGTAAATCAGGAGCAATAAATCAAACTTGCCTAACTTTATTACGTAATTAATACTAAGAGATAAAAAATAGGAGGACAATAATACAATTGCATACAGTTTTATTACTCGATGATTAACCATATATGACTTCAGCACATTGTGGGGCTAAACAACTAGAAGCATAGGTGTCACACAAAAGCTTCGGGCACAAAAATGGTGACAATAATCCACAAAGTTTCTGATTTCGTCAGATGACGAAAATAGATTGATCCCTTTCCATCAGCGAAACAAGGCTCATGCAGTTTTCATCATGTAGATCTTCCAGCGCTATATGTAACTTTTCATTTGCCGAAGACCTTTTGTGCATTGCAGGGTATGAGCATCTCATACATTTTTTCTACACTACGGATTTGATTATCCTTCTCTACCATCACATTGTTTTTTTATTATGGTTAGCGATGAACTAAAACTACCTCCTATCTCTTAGTCAATCAGGTTATTTGCTCCTCCTGGGCTGTTGGGATGCATTTATAAACTGATGATTATTACGGTATAAATGTATGCAATTGCATTATTGACATGATATTTTATATTTTCTAGTATGATTACAAATAAAGTTGGATTATTAATTAGTGTCTACCCGAAAATCCTTATTCCTGTAAGAAATAATAAGTTATATCCAGTTTAAGAGACGAGAATTTCTAATAGTTTGAGGCAGAGTGGCGTTAATTAATTAAATATCAGTACATTTCTCACATTCTTAGAAATCTTCATTTTGTCACATTCCTAGCATCTTATACTTTTGAACGTAAGCGTAATCTTTTCTTTTTGTTTGGTTTGAGAATTTTAGGGTGAGCACTAATTAGACAAGTGTTTGCCTTTGCCTTTTGGCAAATTTCAGTCCGCTTTATTTTAACTGATCTATTCGGCAAGCAAGGTTTAAAGAGACCAGCTATTCATTAGGATTGCCTCTATTTCCAAGGCTTCACTATAAATTCAGTTGGGTTATTAAAACGCTGTTTTGCTGGATGGACATTGTTGAGAAGCAGGATGTAATTTTACTTTTTATGGACACTCTAATTTTATAGATCCTACTCATTAAAGGAGAATAACCATGAGTACTAACAATGACCAGCACAAAGGATTCGATTGGAAAGGGTTCGATTGGAAAGGGTTCGATTGGAAAGGATTTGATTGGAAAGGATCCGATCGAGATGAAAATGATGGCCATAAACATGACGGCCATAAACATGACGGCCATAAACATGATGACCATAAACATGACGGTCATAAACATGCTGGTCATGATGCAGATGGAATGAGTGGTAGGCCTGACGGTAAAGACCACGGTGATAAAGGCCAAGGCGCTAAAGGCCGCGATGATAAAGGCCAAGACGGAAATGACCACGGTGGTAAAGGCCGCGATGATAAAGGCCAAGACGGAAATGACCACGGTGGTAAAGGCCGCGATGGTAAAGGCCAAGACGGAAATGACCGCGGTGGTAAAGACCGCGATGGTAAAGGCCAAGACGGAAATGACCGCGGTGGTAAAGACCGCGATGGTAAAGGCCAAGACGGAAATGACCACGGTGGTAGAGACCGCGATGGTAAAGGCCAAGATGGAAATGACCACGGTGGTAAAGGCCGCGATGATAAAGGCCAAGACGGAAATGACCACGGTGGTAAAGGCCGCGATGATAAAGGCCAAGATGGAAAAGACCACGGTGGTAGAGACCGCGATGATAAAGGCCAAGATGGAAAAGACCACGGTGGTAGAGACCGCGATGGTAAAGGCCAAGATGGAAATGACCACGGTGGTAAAGACCGCGATGATAAAGGCCAAGATGGAAAAGACCACGGTGGTAGAGACCGCGATGGTAAAGGCCAAGATGGAAATGACCACGGTGGTAAAGACCATAGTGGCAAAGATCATGGTGGTAAACATAAACATGTCGACGCACGCCCAGGTGAGGGTTGCCGTGGGGAAGATGGTGCAGACAATTTTGTCTTCCATGACAAGGGACACTGGAAAATTGACAATTTTAATGGACGGGAAGGCGATATGCTCGATTTCACTGGGTATGGTTTAACTCGTGGAGAGATCGCTAGTCATATTACCAATATCACTATTGAGGCTGATACCTTCATCGTCAACTTTGGCGAGAATATATCGATTACACTGGTAGGCCAACCGCCCACCTGGGATAACGTTATTACTGCTGAAGGTTAATAGCGTGTTAGAGAGGGAAGACTTTTCCTCTCTTTGTTAATGCTGGAAATTTAGGCTGGAGTAAGGTAAATTTAAAGTTACTCTGGCCTAGAGCATATCAGCCAATTTTTAGTAACAGGAAAGCCAGATTTTACGTAATTCACGTGTGCTCGATATTAAAAAAGGTAAAAAGGCATCTGAATTGCTTTGAGATGATTTTGCAGGAAGCATTTAGTCATGGGAGGAGTTAGCTCCTGATGGATGCTATCGTTGAAGCTGTTACAGCAATAGTGTGTAATAGTTGGTGGTTGCAAGGGTAGGATTTGAACCTACAACCTTCGCGTTATGAGACCGAAAAATTTAGCATTTAGTCTGTATTGATCATTATTTAATTTAAATTAGATTTGTTTAGAAGGCTGCTGTGATATTTTACTATGTCGCATTCACCCTATGAGTTAGAAAATGCTTTTTGGAAGTAGTAGAATCTTCCAGGATAAGAAGAACAGGCAGGGCCAAGGAAAGACAATAAATTATTTTTCTTATTAATCAACGTATTATTTAGCTATGCTATATCTGGCGAAGAATACTGAGACCAAAGCAACCTTATCCTTGTTTAGAGTCTACTCAAAAAGTATTTGTTGTAATTTCGTTCAAAATTGATTATCCATAATATTGTTTTGTAAACAATATTATTCATAATAGTATACGGTTTAATAAAAATTGATCGAACTTAGGTAAGCTTGAGCTCAAATCAAGTGCAAGTTATTCTAAATAACTTATCTGGAAAACTTGCACTTAATATTTGATTTTTACGATATTCTTACGTAAAAACAAGTGTTTGTACTTTCTGAGTAAGCTCTATTTACTTCGGCTCCAAATTTTACAGTATTAGCAAGAGAGGAAATAAAGCTTCTCTTTCTATTGATATATCATCAAAGTGGCTGAGCGCAAATTACGTGATCCCAGGTGGGCGTTTGTCCTACTACCGTAATCGATACATTGTCACCAAAGTTGACGATCAAGGTATCAGCCTGAATGGTGACATTTGTGACATAACTAGCGATCTCATCACGAGCCAAACCATATCCACTGAGATCCAGCCTATCGCCTTCCTGGCAAGCAAAGTTGTCAATTTTCCAGTTCCCCATACCCTGAAAAATAAAATTATCTGCTCCCTGGTCACCATGGCAAGGTTGATCTGGACGTGTGTCGACATTCCTCTGATGGTAGTATTTGTATTGACCGCCTAGGTTATCTTGGTTATCTTTACTACCAAGGTCATTACTGCCCTGATCTTTATTACCTTCGTCGTTGCTGCCTTGGTCTTTACTGCCAGGCCCACCACTCATTCCACCGGCTTCATGACCAGCATGTTTATGTCCATCATTTCCTTGCTGATCTTTTCTTTGCCGGTCATATCCCTCTTGATCATACCCTGGCTGGTCATACCCTTCACGATCATATCCTTCTTGATCATATCCTGGCCGGTCATACCCTTCACGATCATATCCTTCTTGATCATATCCTGGCTGGTCATACCCTTCACGATCATATCCTTCTTGATCATACCCTGGCTGGTCATACCCTTCACGATCATATCCTTTTTGATCATACCCTGGCCGATCATATCCTTCTTGATCATATCCTTGTGCATCATATTCTTTTTGTTGTTCATTGCTAGCACTCATGATTATCTCCCTTTAATGAGTGGAATTCATAAGACCAAAGAGTCCATAACAAGTAAAATTACATCTTGTTTCTCAAAAATGCCTACCCAGCAAAACAATGTTTTGACAGCCCAGCTAAATTTATAGTAAAGCCTTGGAAATAGAGGCAATCCTAATGAATAGTCGGTCTCTTTAAACCTTGTGTACCAAATAGATCAATTAAAATAAAGCGGACTGAAACCAGCCCTAAAACAAAGACATGCACCGGGCTAGTAAATTAATAATCCAGCTTTATTTGTGATTATGTTATGACGAGGACAACAGCATATCAATAATGCAAAAGCATACATTTATGACAAATTAGTTATTACCTTATGGTTGTGTCTTGATTGCCTGCTTTAGACGGCTAATCTGTTTGACTAAAAAATAGGTGATGGTTTTGTTTCATTGTTAACCATAATAAAAAAGAAAGATGATAGTTAAGAGGACTGAGAAGGCTGAGAGGAATAATCAAAGGTTCCGTTTTTTCAGAGAATTTTTTAGTTTGAGTCAGGCTGAATTAACTGACTTCTTCAATTGACATTAATATGATGCTATTTTAAATTCAGCCGACTGTGTACTTCTGATTAACTTCAATAATCAGCGGTTATTGAACCAGCCAACCCATTCCATAGCAGTAAATTTCATTTTATGAATATTGTGCTACATGCCTCATGCTGGGTGGCTTATAATTTGTATCATCCTTTTGTCGTTTCAGGCAGCGCATTGGCATAATTATCGCTAACGCTGCTAACTGAAGAATCAGTATTGGCTTCTGCTAAAAGTTCGGTATAGCGAATCGACAATTATTCAGTGCTATGATTGCTATAATAGATTAACCCACTGGTTTCCCGCTGACCCCACCATACTCTGCTGTAATGCCTTGAATAGTGAGCCTATATGTCATGGGTATCGACTATCCAGCCGATCCATAAATGCGAAAAAACTTCTAGGAGAAAAGCTACCTAAAAAAATCCTGTCCAACTTGCCAAAAAAGTGATGCTTGCCATTTTTAATTGGTTGGGGCGATTCGCTACAAATTGTTGACTAATCTTGTTTGTTGGGCTCAAGCAAGCCGTCTGCCATTATCGTCTAGCATTTTTTTCTCGCTTGATGGCTTGTATTCCATACTTCTCCATCAGTCGCTTGACTGTACAATGGGCATCTTGAATACCTCTGCTTATTTATCATCCCTATACTTGGTTGGCGTCTTAACTTTAAATTTGATTTTCTTTATACTTTGTGTAGCTCATTTAAACGCTTTAGTGTGATCGGATAGCTGATTAGAATCTCGTTCTCTGTTTCATGCTTATAGCAACTCGACAGGGTAATCTGAATTTGCCTGCAGATCGGGTCGACTTTGTACTGCTTCTTGTGCTGATTGATAAATATCACCATAGCTTCGGTCGGCGGTCGAGCTTTGCCTGAGTAAAATATGCTGTGTCTCGCTCAATATCTCATTGACTGCTTTAGCCTTATACTATTCTCCTGCTCCAACTTGTATGTGTGGCTCACGATCCGAGGCTGGCAGGCTTATTCTGATGTTCTGATCAGTCTCTAATTGTTACACTTGTTCGCGCAACGCCTCAGCAGTACAATCTTTCATAAATCTTATCGATTCCAGTACTTGTCATGGCAACTCATGCTCCCCTCGGTGTTCATACACCAACCGGACATCCCACTTATGAAACTCCGCGAATATCATATTTTGTTTGATTACTCTATCTTCTCAAGAAATAGAATCTCGCATTAAATATGGCTTATTTTGCCAAAATAGTATGATTAATCGTATTTCAATATTTATTTGCTATGTCGACTTTATTAATAGTCGACGAAGAGATGAGGTCATTGAAGAATTGAAGCAATATTCATATAAGTTCTTTTCCAAGGGAAACCATATCAAGCTTAAGACATAGCCCTAAATTGCATCTATTATCACAGCTTAGAGTACCTCTTACTTTTTGCATGGTTTATATAATTTCAGCAGATCTAATCCGGTAGCGCGTTGTATCAGGTGTAAGGCAGGACTGAGTGTGTATTTTCAAAAGCAGCTAAATCGCTGACTATCATCTAAATCTCTTGACAGAATCAAGGTGCTGAATTGTGCTCCCTTAGAAGTATCACAAAGCGCTTGGCGCGCAGCTGGGCTGTCAATGTAACTTTGCAGATATTCTGCATTTAATACAGGCTTGCCGTTAATAATAAAGTGGGTCAGCGAATCACACTCATTTAACTCATGACATCGCTCATTAATACTAAAGTCGAAAAAATCGATTAATTCAGGAATTTGTTCCAAATTATTTTTAAGCGCAACCGACAATCCCCTTTTATGGGCTTCATTGGCAATAAACTTATTAAATGCCAGCTGATCCCTGGCACTTAAATCAAAGCCGGAATTATTTGCGTAGACATTCACATTGTCCGGTTCCACGCCATCACAGCCTTTCAGCAGAGCCAAATTTAGCCGTGAGATCATGATCTCCGCTACATTTTGTGAACGAATATCAAGCCATCGTTCCTCTGGCCAGTCAATCAAAGTATTACCTAATTCCTCAGGCTTGAATTTATCCTTGTCCTCTCTATAATTTTCATAAGTGCCTGCTGAGAAATAACAGATGACCTTCTTGCCAGAAGCTTTGAGTGTGTTAATCAAGGATGGAGAAGAATTAAATAAATCAATATCATAAAGCTGAACTGGATAACTTGTATTGATTTCATTGATTTCATTGATTTCCTTGATTTCATTGATCCCACCATTTTCTATTGCTCTTTTCAACTGCCATTGCCAAGTTATAGCTACAGGCGGTTTGTACCAATTACCGGTAACCGGTGATGCTTCAGGATCAAGTAACGGCGCTTTAGAAAGCATAAATAGTTCAATGTTGGAGTAATCGCTACTACCCGCATCATTAAGTGCTTTTACCGCAACAATAAAGGCAGCCCCATCCCATAACTCAATTGAACCAGATGTGGCGTTGCCCATGTCAGCATTTTTGATGCTTTCTGGTCCGGTAAAAGGAAAAGGTGCATAAAATAACTGATAACTGCTGGCATTTAAAACTGGAGACCAAGTAATGGATATCTTTGTGCGGTCTTGCGATAATACGATAAGCGGTGGCTTTGGTGGTTCTGCTAAAGCAAGACTACTTTCTAATAGAAGAAAAAGTGTCAGTATGAGTAGTATGACAATATTCTTTATCCACATACTTTAAATTGGATGCCAATGATTGTACCAGAGTCCATTTTCTTAACTGCCTATTAATTAAGAAATATCGAAGGAAAAAATCAAATTAGTTAAATTTTATGACAAGATTAATATTGGGGAGTAGATAATAGAGCCGCAAGAATGTAAATGCATACATCTTATCCCTCGTTAAGAGGCGCATCGCAAAAATCTTCTTATGTAATTTAGTTGCCGCGCTATAGAGTCGGCTTAGAGCGCATCTTCTCTTTATGTTTTATCCAAATACATCAATTAAGTTCTATATCGGCAACCTTGAAGATTAAATTTTCAGACAGGATACCATATAACTTGGTAAGTAGATGAGAGGAAGATTGTCTTTGCCATCACGTAGATAAATGTTATGCAAAAACTCAACTGGGTGATAGTAATTGTAATTTTTAATAGAAAAAGTAATTATAAAATTACATAATAAACTGTAAATAAATAGTTTTATGGGAAAAATTATTTATTTTTTTATTTGGAATTGGAATAAGTAGGCTGAGCGATAAACAACAAAATGCACCATCAGGAATTGACCCCTATGTAAGCAGATGCCTGAAAATATAGCGAGAGAAAAAAGGGGGACTTAGTAACAAAAGTATGGCCAGATTAAATCCGGCCATATAATCACGGTAAAGGTTGGTTAGAGTCTGCTAATAATTTTGCAGGTTCCAACCTAACTCATTATTCCAGGACGTTGAAAGTGCCTGGCAAATGGATGTTTTTTGGATGGAGCTGGCACCAAATGGGGAAGGCGCCGGCTTTATCTGCTACGAAAGAGATTGTTTTGCTTTCTCCTGCTTTGACCACTTCCTTGATGTCATAAGCGTCAATGGAAAATCCTTCACTGATAGGAGATTTGTTTTCTATGGTAATTTTTACTTTGGTTCCTTTATGAACAGCTAGCGTTTCAGGTTCATTGAGAACATTAAAAGCACGAATGTTCTTAACGGTTACGCCCTCGACATTGAGCTCAGGAATATTGGTGTCATAAGCATTAACAATGACCTTGAAGTGTTGTTCTTCTTTGTGTTGGTGGTGTTCTGCTTTTTTATCTTCTGCTTGAGTAGTGCCTGTCAACAGCAACCCAAGTACAAAACTCGCACATAATGCTTTGGTTGTTTTTATCATTAACTTCCCTCCATTAAGATTAACATTTTATTGAAATTGCACTCACCAGTATGGTGAGTATCTTAACTGCTTGCATCTTAGCCAGCAGAACAAATGCTCATGGATATGCGCAGATCATCCAAGGCGATTACCTGTAGTTTTAGCATTGAATTATGTTTATGCTTTTCTGAGGACTTGCGTTCTTTGGTACTTAGCAACGTTGCGTTACTTTAGATGGGATAAGCAAGGTTGTCAATATTATTGAGAATTTGAGAAAGGAAGACGCAATAAAAGAGGGCAATCCTCAGGCTGTGCCAATCTTGCTCATTCGTGCAAAAAGTCGAAATTGTAAAAAACTATTGCGATGATTCTTTAGGAATTTGTCTTGTCATGCAATGTACTTCTGATGGAATCTGAATTTATAGTGGCTTATTAATGATTGTTGCGGTTGTGAGCAGGAAGGTGAGCACAGCCTGTGTATCGTTACTCAGATTATTGTTCGTCCCATTGATCGTTCAAAGAACGTTTCACGTTATAGAAGTGAAGGGGAATAATTGTGGTGTCACGTTGATTTTCTTTTTGATCGGTACTAATGACTACAATTGATAATAATTGGTCATCCGATGAAAACGCGTATGTCGTAACATCGGGCTGAGGGTTTTCTTGTTTGAGGTTAATTAACTCAGCTACTAAGTTGGATTTAAAACACTTGTTATTGTCGATGGTGATCATGATGTTTTCCTTGTTAATTTAAAGTATTACACAAACTATAAAAACATAAGCACAACAACAGATGCCATATTTGAATTACAAACCAGCTTAGGGAAAGACGTCCCCATGTATATCTTAGCCCTTATTAATGACATATTTGGAATACAAGTTAGAAATGAGAGGTTGGGAAACCATTCAAATCTTAACCAACATTCTTAATGGTTATTGATTACCTCTAAAAATTCACTCATCCAAATTAAATAAAGGACTGAATAAGTTCACTGAATATTCCTTCTTCGGCCTGGTCACCGTAATCTACAGGGAAATGGAGAATGATTAAATACGTGTGAACACGTATGGATGAGTCCAGCAAAATGCTTGATCTAGTCAAATATTTTATGACAGCCTACTTAAGGGCGTTTTTTAGGGCTACTATTTAACTGCTTGCATCATACTGGATTTTATGCGTCCTATTTCAATATCTGAGTCAACAAAGAGCTTATAGCCGACCATGACGATATATGAAAAGATAAGGTGCAGGAACTCATGCTGCTTTGACTTGAGTAAGCAGCGTGCAAGAGATCACATATACATGGATCAGAGCTGGAACCAGGTAGGGAAGCAAATGGAAAAGAATAAGAACGCTAAACTAAAGCTTGACTCCAAAAGAACAATAAGTGATTTTTCTGTAGGCACGCTTTGTTACCAGTAGATTATTATTTTTTAGCCAAGGAAGCAGGAAGGTGAACCATGACACAATTGACCAGAAAAGAAATCGAATCGATTGAAAATAAATTACGTGAACGCCAGCAGGATTTACTCGAAGAAGTTCGTGATGAATTGGACGAGCGCGAAAACCAATCCTTTGCTGCTATGATGGGGAATGATCCTGGTGATAACTGTGACTTCTCGCTCGCTGATCTACTGGCTGATCTGAACATTGTGCGTGTAGATCGACAGATCAACGAATTACGCGAGATCGAAAGAAAACTGGTGCAGATCAAAGAAGGCAGTGCAAATCAATGTATTGATTGTGGTAAGGAAATCGGCTTACAACGTTTGCTGGCTTATCCGATAGCCATGCGGTGTGTGAGCTGCCAGGAGAGGCACGAACAAATGTATGCGCATGAAGGGCATCCAAGCCTCTAAAGAAGATATAAATAGCAACAGACCATGAAAGAAGAAGCTGCACAAAAGCAGTTGATTGAAGCGCTGCTTGATCCGGGGTGTTATCCTCACCCCGTCGGGCGCATTCAGCATGTGGAGACGCATATTTCCCATGTATTACTAACCGGCGATTTTGTTTACAAGCTAAAGAAACCACTGAATCTCGGCTTTCTTGACTTCAGCACGCTGGACAAGCGTCGCTTCTATTGTGAAGAAGAGTTGCGACTCAATCGCCGGTTGGCGCCGGATATTTATCTTGAAGTCATTACTTTTAATGGGGAAATAGCAGCACCTTGCCTCAATGGCCCAGGTCCTGTGCTGGATTATGCTATTAAAATGGATCAGTTTGATCCGGATACAACTCTGGATCGACTCGACCATCTGGCGCAATTATCGGTGCAGCATGTCGATACCATTGCCAGTACCGTGGCAGATTTTCATTTACATATCCCATCTGCCCTGATGGATTCGCCATGGGGTACGGCAGAAATGATTTGGGATTCGGTTGCCCATAACTTCGAACACATTAGTAAACAAGCTGGAGAGAAGCCAGAAGGGCTTCAATGGCTAGAGGCGATTCATCAATGGAGTGTTGCTGAGCATAACAAACTCTTGTCTGATTTTGAGCTGCGGCGTGTACAAGGCTATGTGCGAGAATGCCATGGTGATCTGCATCTTGGCAATATGGCCTGGGAAGCAGGCAAGTTATTAATTTTTGATTGCATCGAGTTTAATCCAGCTTTGCGCTGGATTGATGTGATGTCAGAAGTCGCCTTTTGCTATATGGATTTACTGTTTCGGAATCATCATGATCTGGCTTCCCGTTTTCTCAATCGCTATCTGGAACGTACAGGCGATTATGCCGGCATGAAGCTTTTGCGCTACTACGCGGTTTATCGTACGATGGTGCGCGCTAAAGTAGCCTTTATCCGTGCAGCTCAGTCAGGATTGTCTGTGGAAATGGCGGAATACGAAAGACAGCAGGGATTGGATCATCTCCAATTAGCTGAAAGGCTTACCCGGGTGGTAAAACCTGTTCTGATGATTACACATGGCTTATCCGGTTCGGGGAAGACCGTGTTTAGCCAGAGTCTCATTATGAGGTTTGAAATGATCAGCCTGCGTTCCGATATCGAACGTAAACGTTTGGCTGGACTGGAGGCGCTGGCTAAAAGCGGTTCATCTGTTGAAAGCGGTATTTATAGCCGGGAATTCTCCCGGCGCACTTATGATTTTTTGGCAGAGCTTGCCGAAATACTGCTTGAGGCGGGCTGGCATGTATTAATAGATGCTACCTTCATTGCGCGTTGGCAACGTGAGTTATTTCAGCAAATTGCGATGCGTTGCGGAGTAGGATTTTATATCCTGGATTTTCCGGTGCCGGAAACATTGCTCAGGCAGCGTATTCAAACCCGTAACGTAACAGGTAAGGATGCTTCCGAGGCAGATATTTCTGTTCTGGAGCTTCAATTGAAAACTCAGGAAGCGCTGACTCATGCTGAAGCACATATGGTAATAGAGACCACAACTGTTGAATCTGTGGCGGCAAAGCTGAAGGCTGCTGTCACATTACATAATTCACTACTTCTATTTCCAAATCAGAACTGACGCAAAGGCGAGCCGCAGAGAGAATAAATCATAAGCCAAGTTGAAACCGACTAAAGTCAGTTTTGATTGGGAAATGAAATTATTCGTAAAAAGGTGAAACTGATTCAAGAGTCTATATTCTAATAATTTATCTATACCCAAAGTCTTATGTCGTCATAAAGCAATGCAGAAAAGATCTATAAAGCTGAGAAACAGCTTTATATGTTTTAGTGCTTTCTTTTTGCCATAAAGATGCTCTGTTTGCTGATAGTGTACAAAATAATTCTGGAGCACGTTCATTTAAGATGGATCATCAGAAAAATATGACCAATCTAAAAAAACCACTTGTCATTATAACTGGGGCTTCCGGGAATATTGGAGGTTCACTCTGTGACGCCTTGAGAAAAGATTACTTCGTAGTTGGGCTTGATATCAATCCGTGTGATAAAGCAGATATCAGTATTGATTGTAATCTAACCTCTGAAAATTCCGTCAAATCAGCATTTAATGAAATACGTTCCCAGTATGGACAAAAAATTGCTGCCGCTATCCATTTGATCGCCTATTTTGATTTTACCGGGCAGCCTAATCCACTTTATCAGAGTGTCACCATTGAAGGTACCCAGCGTTTACTTAACATATTGCAAGACTTTGAAGTTGACCGATTTATTTTTTCTAGCACAATGTTGGTTCACGAACCAACTGTACCAGGCCAAAAAATCAATGAAGGTATGCCGCTTAAGCCTCGGTGGGCTTATCCACAATCCAAGGTCGAAGCAGAAAAAGTCATCAAGCAGCAACATAACAAGATTCCTTACACCATTTTACGGTTAGCTGGTGTATATGATAACGATAGGGCGGTACCGACATTGTCTCACCAAATAGCCAGAATTTATGAACGCGACTTTAGAAGCCATCTTTACTCGGGCGATCTGATGGCCGGCCAGGCTCTTCTCCATAAAGAAGACATGGTAGATCTATTCAAACGTGTAGTAGACCGCCGCAAGAAATTACCGCACACCAACATCATGCTGGCTGGCGAGGATGAGGTGATGAGTTATCAGGAATTGCAAAATCGGATTGGTTATCTGATTTTTGGCAAGAAGGAATGGCAAACGGTAGATATTCCGGAATTTATTGCCAAGTCCGGTGCATGGCTGGAGGAACAGGCTGAGCCGATCGTTCCTGATACCATTGATCAGGGCAAAAAACCTTTTATCAAACCATTTATGATCGACCTGGCTTCTGATCATTACGATATCGATATCAGTCGGGCACAAAAATTACTGCATTGGAAACCGAAGCATAGGATTTATGAGGGATTAAAAAATCTCATTGCTAGCCTGAAGAAAGATCCTGCTGCCTGGTACAAAAGAAACGGTGTTTTATTACCAGACTGGGTACGAACGGCACAAGAGAAAGATCTCAACGCGGACCAGATCAGACACAAACATGAAACAGAATACTTTCGGCAACATAACGAAAATCTTTGGGCGCATTTCCTCAATCTAGGGCTGGCTTTCTGGCTCATGACAGCTCCTTTCATCCTGGCATACGAATCGCAAGCTATGGTTTGGAGCGATGTTATTTCTGGTGTGGTGCTGCTTATTTTATCGTTCATGTCCTTGTCGTGGCGTTTTGGTCTAGCTCGCTGGCTTTGTGGCGCAGTAGGCCTCTGGCTATTGGGTGCACCACTGATCTTCTGGGCACCAACCGCAGCTGCCTATCTCAACGACACAATTGTCGGGATGCTGGTTATGGGTTTTGCAATTTTAACTCGACCAGTACCCGGTGTTGCAGCTGTTGCTGCTCAAACCGGACCGACAATACCGCCAGGTTGGTCGTACTCTCCTTCTAGCTGGTTTCAGCGTTTGCCCATTATCATACTGGCGTTTATTGGTTTCTTTATCTCCCGCTACTTGTGTGCTTATCAGCTTGGCCATATCGATAGTGTATGGGAGCCATTTTTTGCAGGTTCACCGCAAGATCCGCGCAATGGAACCGAAGAAATAATCACCTCATCTATTTCGCAAGCTTGGCCCGTACCCGATGCTGGCTTGGGAGCAATGACGTATGCATTAGAAATTCTGACCGGCATCATAGGCTCAGCAAGGCGTTGGCGAACTATGCCATGGCTGGTGATACTATTCGGGATTATGATCGTGCCATTGGGCATTGTTTCCATTTTCTTTATTATCATTCAACCGATCTTGATTGGAACCTGGTGCACGTTATGCTTGATTGCTGCAGTGGCAATGCTGATACAAATTCCCTATTCTATTGACGAATTGGTCGCGACGGGACAATTTCTATCCCGTAGAAAAAAACAGGGGCGTTCCCTGATACACGTTTTTTTCCAGGGAGATACGGATGAAGGAAGACGGGAGGTAATTGAAGATAATTTTGCACAAAGACCCTCAAAAATTTTCAAGGAAATATTAGGGGGCGGCGTGACTTTGCCCTGGAATTTAGTAATGTGCTTACCCATTGGAATCTGGCTGATGTTTACACGTATTACGCTGGATGCTGGAACAAGTATGGCTAATGCAGATCATTTAATTGGCTCGCTTGTGTTGACCGTCGCTATTACTGCTCTGGCTGAATCGGGTCGTGCTAGTCGATTTTTTCTCATACCACTTGGTTTGGCTTTGTTAGTTACTCCCTTCTTTTATGACACAAGTATTGAGTCACTCATTTCCAGCATATTTTGCGGATTACTTTTAATCATATTCAGTTTGCCACGTGGTTCCGTACACAACCGCTACGGTACTTGGGATCGATTCATTGTTTGAGTGACGTGCCAACATGTGTTGGCGCAAAATTGTTTGCCCTGCTAAAATTTTGAGGTTTATGCGACTTTAGCAAAATTTATTAAAATATCAGTATTTTAGAAAACTAAAAATAGCTGAAGACTTAAAGTTTTTGCATGAGATTTCGGCTAGCGTATTCATAAACAGCAGAAGAGAAGAAAAACCAAAAGTGCGATACTCAAAACCAGGGCATTTATCGCCAACTTATGCTAGACCAATATGTTTATTCTGCAGTTTTGACGAAAAGAGCGTCATTCGGAAGAATGTATATTATTATCTTAGCGAGCTTAAGCTAGCAGGATTTGATATCATTTTCATCAGCTCAAGCGAGATGATCTTGGATACAGAACTAAAGGAATTCTCGAAACTTTATATAAGAATAATTATACGCGAGAACAGGGGTTATGATTTTTATGGTTGGAAAGTAGGGTTGCAGGAGTATCCTCAATATCATTTACATCGTGCACTACTTCTAGCAAATGATAGCGTTCTAGGGCCATTTCAGTATTAAAAATATAATCGCGAGATTGGAAAATAATAGTGCTGATATTATAGGAATGACAGATTCTTTACATTTTCATCCCCATCTACAATCGTACTTCCTCTATTGCAAAAAGACTGTAATAAATTCACAGGAATTCACCCGGTTTTTTAGCGAAGTTGAAGTGTTAGAATTTAAGATGGCGATAATAAAAAAATATGAAGTTGGCTTTTCTCAATCATTTGGACGCCGTTTGAGACTATCAGCTCTTTATAGCTTGGAGAGTATCTTAAATCAAATCCACTATCATGACAGACCAAAGAATTGGATAGATGCGACTACCTGCTTATGGAAGCCTCTCCTTACGGAATTTAACTTTCCTTTTCTCAAAAAAACTTTTAATAAAAAGAGGGATAAGTATCGAAGAAGTTTCAGAGATACTTGCGAGAAGTGGTTCAAATTATACTGTCGATATGCTGGCGGAGTATATGATGTCTACTTGATTCCATAGTTTAATAAACGTAAACGCATCAAATTAAATTTTTAGTTTTTGTAGTCTATCCTGTTAAATTCAATCTCGGAATTCGGTATCGCCCCCCCTTGTGATAAGGTATTTTTAATTGCCGTTCATCAAAATGATTGGTATACCCAACGGGGTCTGCTTATCCTTAAACCAAAGCTTCGTCGGTTTATCTTTCTAAGATGTATAATGGAGAGCATGATGGATCATTTATCGCATTTGCCGGCAGATAGAATGTTTGGTCGAGATTGTGCTGTCTCCTTTCGCGCCATGCAGTACCAAATCGATAAGAGCGATCCAGCTTGATCCAGTTGGAGATTCCATGTGACATGATTACCTCAAGGTCAGGATGCGCTGTATCTTTGACTTGGGCTCGCATCATTTTCCTTTTACGTGTACGTAATGATATTTCTTGATGCGATCATGCGCTGGATCGAAAATGATTGTTGGCCGGCCGTCCTCGACATCGAGCACTCGTATCAATATATTCGATGTGTTCGAGATCAATTCTTGCTCTCGCTCAGATAACTCGAATCCACTTCGGGGCAAGTAGATAACTCCTCTCGCTTCCAATATTTCGATGACTTTGCTCCGTACCTCAGGCATTGATAAATCGGTTCCCGGCCTAATTGTCGGCATCCTCACAATTTCAGTTTCTTCGACTAGGGAAAATATGTTCCTTACTTGCCATAACAAATCATTGATTTATATATAAGTATAAACAAGCTGCAAGCCAGGTAATATCATCACATTGCCACCTTTTTGTCCAGATAAATTAGTTTTGACTTCAATTCCAGTGCCATGTAGTAACATGTTAGCGTTGGGTTTATTGAAGAAGCCATTTGCTACCATAATTCATTAAACCCTAGTTCCTTAGTTGGGCAGGATACAAAAATTAAGGTTTCGCTCAGCTTTGCCAGGGTTAATCTAATTTCACCATTTTGAATGAATATTTTAGTAAATATTGAATGAAAGCGCTTTTCTTTCTTCGCCATTACAATGATATTGATCATATTACCCCGGTCATTTCCAAATGGATTGAATCGGGTCATACTTGTGACGTCATTCTGATAGGCCATCCGAAATTTCGGGATGATTATCGCATTCAGTATTTAGCCAGTCTGGCGGCTGTGCGTGTTGCTCATATACGAGAACTGTTGCCAGCACTTGTATATGCTGTATGGCGAATGCAAACGCTGTTATTGAGCCATAGTTTAAGACGCTCGTTTATAGGACCCTTTGCTGTTGCCTTGTGTAGAATTTTTGATGATGAACAACGAGGACACGCTTGGAGAAGCGCTGCTCATCAACTGCTAAGATATAGTTTTGTAAATCTGGATAAGGGGGTGGTGGTATTTGACTGGATTACCAAAAATTCGCCGGTATCTTTGGAGTGGGTGGAAACAGTTGTCTCCATGGCCCATACCATGGGCTTAGGGGCAGTATCGCTTCCTCACGGAGATAGTCCACACGCTAATCAATTGATACGACGTGGAGAATGGGATCTTCAGCCGAATACGCTATATTCTGCTGGGCGAATATTTGACAAGCTAGTTGTGCCGAATGAATTATGTGCCAAACGTTTCTCCCCCTTTATAGCTGATCATTTATTAGAAATACTAGGTTCACCGCGCTATTGCGATGAATGGCTCGCTAGATTGAAAAAATTATTACCTCCTGCACCGCTGACAGGCTCCAGCCATCAGCTCAAAATAGCGATGTTCTTGAGAAAGGATGATTTCACCATTTTCTGGGAGGAAGTCAGCGAGGTGATTAGAATGATTGCTACTTTTCCAGAAATTGTATTGGTGATCAAACCTCATACTCGTGGCGGCTGGAAACAATCTTTAACCAAAGATGCTTCCCTGCGCTACTTGCCAAATGTGCGCATCGCTGGAGACGCCATTCATTCGGTTCACTTGATGAACTGGGCGGATGTCATTATCGATCTTGCAACTTCGGTAGTGTTTGAAGCGATCAAGGCAAAAAAACCGGTATTGGCAGCCGATTACCTGCATGTGGGCCGTTCTGCAGTCGCTGAGTTTATACCGGAAACAGAACTGCGGTGTCGTGATGACGTCTATCAAAAAATAAATAAATTTCTTTCTCATGGTTGCAGCTCTTTCTATGTCGAGGAGCATCGACAGCGCTTTATCAAGGAAATGATCGATGGTCATAATGTCAATGTATTGCCGCGTTATGTAAGTTTGCTGGAGACGCAAGCACAAATACGTTCGGTACGGAAAGATAAAGAATAATAATAATTTGGAGGGATCTCGATCTGATCTTAGAATTAGATAAGTTGGAAGAACTAGCGGTCCCCGGTGCGGTCTTTCAGAGTGAATGGAGAGCCCGAGCACAAAAATGGAGGAGGTATGCATTGTCTGGTTTCTTCCAATTCGAGTAAGTTATCATGAGTAGATCAATGGCCTATTCCGACAAATCAATTGATGTCGTGATTCCTGTATACAATGCACCAGATTTGACACGGCGCTGCGTCGATTCTGTCGTGACCTATCTTGGCAATTCCATTAGACGTATATTAATTCAGGATGATGCTTCCGCTGGTGAGACACGGCAGATGCTAGATAATCTGCCGTACGATTGCGTGGATGTCTATCATGCAAAAAAGAATCAGGGCTTTGGTCTATCAGTAAATGAAGCAGTTAATCGATCTGATGCTTTCTATATATTGATTCTTAATTCAGATACTGAAATAAGCCATGATTTTCTGCCATTGTTATGTGCGACATTAGCGGCTGATGCAAAGTTAGCAGCCATTATTCCTGCCGGTAACAGTTATGCCAAATATAACTTGGATCAATATTTGCTGAGAGAGGGCGGCTATATTGCGACATATTACTTGCGAGGGCATGCCATTATGATTCGTCGCGATATTTTTCAGGAAATGGGTGGTTTCGATCCTGTATTTGGGCGAGGCTATTATGAAGATATTGATCTTGGCCGCCGGCTTGCTCTTCGCGGTTGGCGCCTTGGCGTACATCCCGGCGCTCAAATTTACCATAAAGTGGGCGGTTCTTTTGGTCGTGGACGAGCCTTCCAGAAACTCATAAAGCGTAATCGAGCTATATACCTTTCACGCTACCCTAAAGCACGACAGAGTATACTCTTGCTCTCGGGAGATTGTTCACTAGAAGATTTTCCTCCGTCGGTCCTCGATGCAATTGAGAATGTATTCCATGAAGGGGGTTATGTACATTGGCTTATACCGGCTATATCTCCTACATTGCTATGCTTGCAGATGTATAGTCAACCCTTATGCTTAAGTGCATTAATCAGTGTTATGCTTCGTGGTTGGTGGCGGGTAGACAGGCGTATTACAGAAATTTGGATGATGCCCGGCATTCCACTTCTATTACGCGCCGCACTGGCATTATGGGGCCGTGCATTTAGAGTGGAAATAAAAGAATTATCGTTTAAAGAAAAGACGATACAAAACTGTTCAGTCAGATTACTTTCGAAGTAATTTTCAATATTACCAACCAAAAGAAAGGAAGGTAAACAAGCTCATTCATCAAGGCTGATGTGGTTCCCTGTAACTGGACAACCTGAAAGAAAGTTCAGCTCTGATATGTATAGTTAAACAGGTTCAGGCAACCCGATCAATTCTTGGATCACTATAGTAGATTTCATCAGGCGTAAGACGGTCAAGGCTTTGATGAAATCGTTCTTGATTGTACCATTCAAACCATGTGGATAAATTCTGCTTTATCTCCTTCAGATTATTGAATTCTCTGGTATATAAAAGCTCATACTTAACTGTCCGCCAAAGTCGTTCAACAAAAATGTTGTCATAGTAGCACCCCTTGCCATCCATGCTGATCTGAATATGATGATCTTTTAGTATGGAGGTAAATGCTTCGCTGGTAAACTGTACGCCCTGGTCGGTATTCATGATCTGTGGACAGCCATAATCCTGGATGGCTGCCTCCAGCGCCTGAGTACAAAAGTCAGTATCCAAGGTATTGGACAAGCGCCAGCTCAACACCTTACGCGAATGCCAGTCGATGATGGCAACCAGATAGCCAAAGCCTTTCTCCATGGGGACATAGGTTATGTCGGCAGCCCAAACCTGATTGGGTTTATTAATGACAAGTTCTCTAAGCAGATAAGGATAGACCTTATGCTGTTTGCTTGAGATGCTGGTCCTGGGTTTTGGAGCTATGCTGACAATACCGAGTGTCTTCATTAAGGAAGAGGCTTTCTTGCGCCCTAACATGATTCCCTGGCGTTGAAACCAGGTAGCATAACTGCGTGAGCCATATTGTGGCGTCTTTAAGTACTGTTCATCCATCATGCGCAGCAGAACCAGATCAGCATTACTGATTGGTTGCGGTTGATAATAATAAGTTGAGCGCGCCAGATCCAGCAGCTGACATTGACGAGTTTGACTAAGTTTGCCATGGGGCTCAATCATCTCTTTGCGTTCTACAAGACTTAATGATTGAGCTTTCTTGCTAAAAAATCGCGTTCTACCGCCAATTGACCAATAACCCGGTGCAGGTCATCTGTTGTAGGCTGCTCCTTATTGGCGGCAGTATTATTTTTACAAAACAGCTCGGCAGCTTGCTCAATGAGTTGCCGTTTCCAGCTATTGATCTGCGTGGGATGTACATTATAACGCGCTGCTAATTGGGGGACAGTTTCATCACCACGTATCGCTGCCAGCGCTAGTTTTGCTTTGAATTCGCTCGAATATTGTATGCGCTTTTTACTCATTGTTATTAAGCTCCTTTTTAATTCTGCCAGAGCTTAACAACCTGTACAGTTTTTGGGTACCACTTCAGGCTTCTTGTTGATCATTGATTACTCTGATATTGTTTTATCATAGCTAATTTCTATTTATGCTATAAAACGCAGCCAGGAAAATAAAAAATTTTTAATTCCCGTGAATAAATCTACTTTTTCTACTAATATAAAGCTTATACCTACGTATTTATACGTATTCACTTATGTGTGGTTTTAAGATAATTTGTAATTTAGTTGTTTATTTATACGGTGAAAACAGAGAAAAAAACGTGTCCTCATAGTTGAGGAGATAGCTGAGAAAGTAAATACGCTCTATTATGCAATCTATATAGCTTGATCATGAGCGAATTTTATGCCGCGCTTAGGAGAGCATCAGCAAATCAGCATCTTGAGGTGATGACGAAAAATTCTCACGAGATTTTTACAATTCAAGCATTCACTTTTCCAATCAAACAGATTGGCATCAAAAACGTTCCCCGTGTAAAGAATGTATTGCGTATTTAGGCGCTTATTTATCTTTATAAGATAACTATCCATATTTTATAAACTATCAAATACTCATTATTTTTATAGCGTTGAAGGAAAGTTCTGTCTATTTATGAGGTAAGTACATAGAATAATCATTTTGCATAATTTGTAATGCAAAAAACGGGATGAATTAAAGAAAGAGCCTGTGTTCTCTAGATCAGGAATAAGGAAGTGTAGTAAATTAGCTCAAATCATCATACGTTTATTAGATGAGAAATAAAGAGATAACTGCAATGGAAAAATTGGATTTAGGTATAGACAGGATCACGCGTGATTTGAGCAGTACATTCTTGATCTTACCAGACTATTCGATGGTGGTACGACGGCTACTTTCACCCATCAGTACTACCAACGTGAAGTCTGGAATGAAAACAGGAGGGTTGACCGCCTGATAATGTATGCAGCGCTCCTATTGGTGCCATTCATGATCCTCTTGCTGACAATAGTCTTCATCACACTTAATGGACCCTTTATCAAAAACCGAACAGGTACGGGAATAATCAGGCAAATTTACGAGCAAATAAGGCTTGCTACCCGATATGCAATCCTATCACCCTGGTACTACATTTTTGAACTGCAAGATGAGGATAAGAGAGAACACACAGGTGAATATCTTAATCGCTTCGAAATAAAAGCAGGTATCTATAAGTTACGTAAATATAATGGTGGTCTCCCCATTCCCGTTGAGCATACTACAGCGTGTATCAAGAATAAAGCATGCCTTAAGGTTCGCTGTAATGATAAGGGTATTGCAACCACACCTATCTTTTGGAATTTTAAGAAAGGACAAATCAGAAAAATAGATTGGCAGGATGAAAAACTGCCCGAAATGGATCTTTTCATCAAACCGTTAGCCGGACAGGGTGGAGGAGGTACTTCGCGCTGGGATTATCTAGGTTCGGGGCGGCAATACCGAGGCGGCGATGGGATGGTCGCGGCGGGAGAACAATTAATTAAGTACTTGCGAACAGCTTCAGAGCATAAGACTTATCTTGTGCAGTCACTGTTCATAAACCACAGGGAAATCACAAATCTTGCCGATGACACGTTGGCCACTATTCGTGTTATGAGCTGTCGTAATGAGTCAGATCACTACGAGGTGACCGATGCGGTCTTTCGTATGGCGCGAAGCAGCAAAACTGTCGTCGACAATTACCATGCCAGCGGCATTACTGCGAATGTCGATATTCAGACAGGTGAACTGGGCAGAGGCATTCGCGGAGCCTGGTTAACAGTTGCAGATGGATGGTACGACCGACATCCAGAAACCAATGTGCCCATCCTGCATCGCAGGCTTCCATGCTGGCCTGAATTTATCCGCTTTGTGCAGGATGCTCATGGCTGTCTTTTCTCTGATCAGGTGGTAATCGGCTGGGAGGTTGCTATACTCGACACCGGCCCTTTTGCTTAATCGAGGCGAATAAAGCGCCCGATTTAGATATCATCCAATGAACGAGGGGTGGGCCTGTTGGCAATGAGCAGCTTGGCAAATTGTTGGCATTTAATTTGAGACGCACAATCGAAGCTAAATATGCTCCCTTGGAGGTAAATTCATTATGCAAATGAAATCAGCTTACGAGGTTTATTTTGGTGGGCCTGACCGGTCGCCAGGTTATCTGCGCGATCTGCTGGCACAGCAGATCGCTGCTGTGCCAGCAGGGGGTTCTATCGATTGGGTTGCTTATTATTTTCGTGATTTAGAACTTGCCAGAGCGCTCATCCAGGCTCAAAATCGAGGCGTCAAAGTGACTGTTTGTCTGGCAGGCAAGCCACGTGTTTCCGATGCTAATGATGAGGTGATTGCCATGCTTTCAGCGCCAGAAGGTCTAGGTGATAAGCTTCGTACTGTCACGCTTACCGGGATACCTTCCCCGCCAAGAAGAGCATGGAGACCTCAGTTACATGAAAAGCTGTACTGCTTTTCGCACCCGAAACCCGTCGCCTTCATCGGCTCTTTTAATCCATCAGGAAACCGACTAGAAAAAAGATCGGATATTATCCGAGAGATTGGTGATCAGGATCAGGGTCATAATATGTTGATTGGTTGCTATGATCCGCTGCTCATTGAGCAACTGGTAAAGCATGCCCGACAGTTACACCAAAAATCATCAGGACTATTTTATCGATTCTCTGCAAATGCAAATAACGCCATCAAAGGTACGGATACTACTATTTATTTTTTACCCAGCATGCGTCCCCATCCCGTCATACAATTCTTGAATGACATAGGCAAAAATGCGCGTATTCGTATTGCAGCATCTCATATCAGAACAAAGCGGGCTGTTGATGTGATCGTAGGCCTGACTAAGCGAGGAGCAATAGTGGAAATCATTGCAGAACAAACGCTTAGACGTGTTACTCCGAGCGTAGAGCAGCGATTGCTCTCAGCGGGAATTCGATTCAAGCGAAATTGTGATAATTTACCCATGCATCTTAAGTTCATACTAGTTGAAGCCGGTGATCAGAAGTGGTCCATTTTTGGTAGTTTTAATTGGACGAAGCCTTCATTCTGGTTAAATCATGAAATTATTGCTATTTCCAGCAATTCGCATATTTTTAATGCTTTTTCCGATCGATGGAGTATATTGGCAAATGAAAAAGCCATATCACCTGTGACGCCAGAGCGGTTTAGTTTAATTCCTGTTTAATGGTTGTAAGTTAGGTGCTATATCATATGAAAACTCGAGCTTCACCGCTAATTATTCCTGTTGAAAGCCAAGTTCGTGAGTTAGATGCGAAAATTCTTTTATCCTGTATTGCAGCTGAGCGTGGTTTTCCAGTCATCATGGGTTCCAGAGCGTATGCTCATTTCCAGGTAGCCTCCGTTCCTCGGGGAATTTATTTAGCGAAAAGTATGCGTGGCCTGAGTAGTTCAATGTTTAAGATATTGCGCCAACTAGGTCATGAGATTGTGGCATGGGAAGAAGAGGCGCTGGTTCATCCACCTTCAGAGACGTATTTTTCCCTTCGCTTGTCTCCTAAGACCATTAAAAATGTGTCGCATGTATTTGCCTGGGGTCAGGAAAATGTTGATCTGCTTCGACAATATCCTGTACTGCCTGAGAATATGCCCATCCATATTACCGGAAATCCGCGTGGTGATATGCTGCGGTCAGAAATCCGTCCTTACTTTGCCCCAGACGTTGAAAAGCTGCGTAGTCTTTATGGAGATTTCATTCTTATTAACACCAATTTTAGTGATGTAAACCCCTATATTCCCAGCGTGGGCTTATTTCTGCCAACAAAAGCTCCTTCGCAGCCAGCACGTTTGGGGCAGTCTGGTATTGGCATGAGCAAGGAGTTTGCTGAAGGTCTGCGAGCGCATAAACTTTCAGTTCTGGAGGATTTCAAACAACTTATTCCAATGCTCGAGCAGGCATTTCCTGAGTTAACTATCATTGTTCGACCTCATCCCAGTGAAAGTTATCAAATTTATCATCAAATTGCTGCGAAATGCTCGCGAGTAGTCATAACCAATCAAGGCAATGTCATTCCTTGGTTACTCGCTGCAAAAGCGATGGTACACAATGGCTGCACGACCGGGCTGGAGGCTTATATGCTCGATGTTCCTGCGATCTCTTACCTGGCAACGCTTAACAAATATTACGACTATGACTTTCAAGGCCTGCCTACTAAACTGAGTTATCAATGCTTTAATTTTGAGGAATTGGCAGAGATTTTGTCTCAGATTCTTAAGGGTGAAATAGGGGCAGCTGATGGTCAGGAACGCCAGGATCTCATCGATTATTTCCTGGCGGCACAAAAAGGGCCATTAGCTTGTGAGCGGATAGTAGATGTTTTGGAAGCCAGTGGTTACAGTAAAGGACAACCACCGGCCAAACCACTCGGAGTCTATCTTCAAGGGTGGCTATTTACCAAGCTAAAAGCTGGTTTAACGAATCTCTATATGCGTCGCCCAGGTCCCAATCGGCTGGCCTATCATAATCACCGTTTTCCTGGAATTTCAGTAGAAGAAATTGAACAGAAAATTGCGCGTTTTGGTGATTTATTAAAGCGCTTTGACAAGATTAAAGTTGCGCCATATGCTAAGCATGTATTCAGGATCAGCGCATAAGTTTCTTACTTTACTGATTGATATCTATGAAAACACCCAGAGTTGTTGCTGAAATAGGCTGTAATCATAAAGGTGACATTGAGATTGCACGTGAGATGATAAAAGTCGCCGCGAGCTTTGCTCAATGCAATTTCGTCAAGTTCCAGAAACGATCGAATAAGGAGCTGCTTACGCCCGAGGAGTACCATGCACCTCACCCCAATCCACAGAATAGCTATGGGGAAACTTATGGAGCACACCGTGAATTTCTGGAATTTAATGTTGAGCAACATCAACAGTTAAAAGAGTGTTGCAAAGAGCATGATATCGGTTATTCAACTTCAGTCTGGGATCTTACTTCTGCAGAGGAAATTGCAGATCTCAATCCAGAATTCATTAAGATACCTTCAGCGTGCAATCTCAATTTAACTATGCTGGAATTCCTTGCTCGTAACTATAGCGGTGATATTCATATTTCCGCAGGAATGACAACCCCTCCTGAGCTAGAACAGATTGTGAATTTGATGGAAGCACATGATGCCGCTCATCGGGTTGTGTTATATGCTTGTACCTCAGGTTATCCCGTTCCTTTTGAGCAGGTTTGCTTGCTGGAGTTACGAACTATAGAGGAACGGTTTGGTTCTCGCGTTAAGGAAATTGGGTTTTCTGGGCATCATCTCGGAATAGCCATTGATTCTGCAGCCGTGGCATTGGGCGCATCCTGGATTGAACGGCATTTTACTCTGGATCGGACTTGGAAGGGGACTGATCATGCCGCCTCATTGGAGCCAGATGGGTTACGCAAGCTGGTACGCGATGTGCGTGCTGTATCTAACGCTTTGACATTTAAAGATACCCCTATACTGGAAATTGAGTTACCGCAGCGTAATAAGCTCAAACGTTTGCAAGGAGTTCATTTCAACTGATGCACTGGGTTGCTTTTATGCCTCTGCGTGCGAATTCGAAATCGATTCCTGATAAGAATATTCGCTCCATCGCAGGTCGGCCTCTATTCGCCTGGAGTCTGGAACAAGCGCTTACTTCACAGTGTTTTGATGAGATTTACGTTGCTACCGATTCACCAAGAATCCGAAAGAGAGTACTGGAAGAATTTCCTTCTGCTGTTAAAGTGCTGGATCGTTCGGCTGAAACGTGCACAGACACAGCGAGTACCGAAAGCGCTATGCTCGAGTTTCACCAGAAAATATCATTTGATGTGGTTAGTCTGATCCAGGCTACTTCACCGCTTACCCGTGCAGATGATTTCCGTATGGCTAAGCATAAATTTATTACTGACAATCTGGATTCTCTGCTAACTGCCGTGTCATCGAAACGTTTTTTCTGGACCCAATCAGCAATACCTATTAACTATGATCCGGCTAATCGCCCAAGACGGCAAGATTTTGAAGGATGTCTCATGGAAAATGGGGCTTTTTACTTTACACGAGCAAAACTGCTGAAAGAAACGGCCAGCCGTTTGGGCGGGCGCATCGGTATTCATGAGATGACTGCTGAAACTGCGATTGAGATTGATGATGAAGTCGACTGGGTGGTGGTGGAGCAACTTCTGCTAAGGCAAAAATTAAAATCCACCCTCGGTGCTTCACAGATTAAAGCATTCATCCTTGATGTGGACGGCACACTAACTGATGGCGGTATGTATTATGGATCGGATGGTGAGGTATTCAAGAAGTTTAATACCCGCGATGCACATGGTTTGCAATTGCTGCGTGAAAACGGCATCAAGGTCTGTGTCATGAGCTCCGAAGCTAGCCCTGCTGTTGCCGCGAGAATGAAGAAACTGAATATTGATGAATACTATCCAGGAATAAAAAATAAATTTGAAGTGCTCCAGAGTAAGGCTAAGCTCTGGCGGATGTCTTTACAAGATATCGCCTATATGGGAGACGATCTTTGTGATTTAGACTGCATAAGCAGGGTAGGCGCGGCTATCTGCCCAGCAGATGCTGTCCCAGAAATTATGCAGCGAGTTCATTATGTTTGCATCCGTCCGGCTGGACATGGTGCTGTGCGAGAAGCATGCGATCTGATCCTTGGAATCAATCTAGAGATGAACATGACTTCTCAAAAAAATCATTCTTAACAGCGACATTGGGTGTATTTCGCAGATCATCTCAAGATTAAGTATAAAAATTACTGATGCAAAATAAACTAGTCAGTTCAGCCAATCTGATACAGACTTCTTATGCATGGCACAACATATTGACAAAAGCCATGTTACTTTTTTTGGGTATTGCTTTGTGGAGCAAGTGGCTGAGCCTGCCTGCCGGTATCGTTTTGACTGTACTCTGGATTTTGGATGGTGGTTTTAACCGGTTGAGAGGAATGATCAAAGATCCTTTCGTAATGGCAATACTCATTTTATCTGGTGTGGTTGCACTCGGAACACTCTGGGGTGATTATCCTGAGTTTGGATATATAAAGTGGAGAAGATATTTTGCCTTCTTGATCTTTATTCCTTTTTTATCTTTGTTGAATAAAGAGCGCTTGCCTTGGGCAATCGGGGGATTGCTCACTGGTTATTTCGGTGTTTTACTGATGGGGTTTTATCAATGGGCAATTGTTGGAGTACAAGGAATCCCTCCTCTCAATATTAGCTATTTAAATTTTTCATTAATGCTCGGGATTGGAGTCATGCTGGCGATCTACCTGGCAAGCATAAATAGCGATAAAAAATTAAAGTCAGCACTCTGGTTTTTTGGCGGCTTCTTGTTGTTTCTTCAATTCAATCAAGATGCACGTGGGCCTCTCCTGGCAACCCTGGTGTCGACGGGTTTATTAATTCTTCTATTCTATAAAACAAACATCAGAATATTGGCTGGCATTGCATTGTCATTAATGACTGTGGTCCTTATATTTGCATTCAATAGCGCCAGCTTTCAGGGAAGGCTGATTCAAATCCTTGACGGTGTAGAGTTATACCAGCAAGGAAAATATGGCACGAGCCTTGGATATCGTCTTGCCATCTGGGATATAGGTTTGCACGGTATTATGCAAAAACCATTAACTGGGTATGGTACAGGAAAAGCAGGCAGTTATTTCGAAGATACGATAACCACTTATAAAGATGGTCGTTATAAGAATCTACCTGAATATCATAAAACAACTAACTATCACAATGATTGGATTGAAATTGGCATGCATGTCGGAGTGCTTGGCATTTTCGCGTTAGCCTTTCTTCTAAAAAGCTGGTTTCAAACGCTACGAGCTTACCAACTTCCTATCTTGGGAGTAACCCTGGTCAGTTTTGTTTTCTTATCAGGCCTAACGGACACCTTTATTCTTTATAGCAAAATTCCTACTTTACTACTTGTCATTACCGCTATTGCCATCAGCTGGCAAAAAGAAACAGGAACAATCGAACTTGAGAGCTGCCGCTAGGTTAATCTGCTATCATCAATTACCCCGATATCCTCGGGCAATTCTATAATATACCCACCGCAACGGTTTATTCTCACGCATGATTAACTGGCTCTGTATGGGGCCAGGTTGATCAAGCATATAAGTAATATCGTTACCCCAGCGGCCCTGCTCAAGATGGTTTTTCTCTATACCAACCAGTATGATCGGCCGCATGGTTGGCGGTTCCGATGGATACCAGAATTGATACATAGCGCCGCTATCACCAAACATATTACGTGAGCGAATATCCATAGGTTCTTTTCGATTGTAGAAAGACAGTGAGCTCGCAATCGGCCATTTGCTCATGCCTACGACAAGCGGTTTTTGTCCAGTTTGTTGCTGTATATTCTGAACGACTTTTTCAACTTCAATAGTTGTTTCACGCCAGAAATAGCGTTTCATGAACTCCGGATAGGGGATACCTGGAAATCCCAGTACGACATAGTGTAGTATCAATGCATAGGCAATCATGGAAATTGCGATAGTCGGGTTCCATGCTGCCTGCAGACGGCTTGCGATATTGCCTAAATGATGGGTCTGTCCCATCATCCATGCTATCGTTGGCAATACCGCTAACCATAGCGGAGCAGTCCAGTGAAAACGCATTGAATCGAACATACTAAGAACAAAAATACCGCAAATGGCGTTCCAGTGAAAACCCGCAAAAACAAGCGACGTCTTTGTGCAGATTGATCGCTATCTTGATTACCACCTGTTATGAGCGCCCATACTGCAGCAAGGAATCCAGCTGGTGTGAGTAGCACTAAAATATTAAGAAACAGAAGATGTACTGAGAATTGATCATCACCCGCTCCTTCTAGTCGTCGCCCTTGAAACAGGAATGAAGCCCAGTTATGTTCGGCATTCCAGATAAGGACCGGGGTAAATAATAATAAGGCAAGTAGGGCAGCAAGATAGGGATGAGCACGTCGGCATCCAGCGACGCGCGATGGGATCCAGGATAACAAACAATAAAGCTGCCATACCAATAAGCCAATGGTATATTTTGAGAGAAGACCGAGGCCGAATGTGATTCCCATACCCAGCCAGGCAGAACTGCGACCGGCTATTAGCGCACGTTCCATGTAATAGAGTGTGGCAGCCCAGGCTGCGATCAAGGGTGCATCTGCTGTCATCAACATGCCGGTTGCAAAGCTAAAGGGTAAGATGGCCAGTAACAACAGCGTGCGCAACCCCGTCTGTTTGTCGTAAAGGTTGCATGCTAATGCATATAGATAACCCATTGTTATCAGACTGCAAATGAATGCACTGATGCGGACCCCTAACTCATTATCACCAAAGATTGAGGTACCAAGCCAGATCAGCCATGCAACCATGGGTGGGTGATCAAAGAAGCTCAGGTCCATATGCTGAGCATATACCCAGTAGTATGCTTCGTCTGGAATTAGCTGAGCTTGAACTAAATAGATCAAGCGCAGCAGGATAGCAAACACGATAATCCCAATCGTGGCCTCACGCCAGCCTATAGCTGGAGAAGGCAGCTGCTGCAGAAGCGGAAATATATAAAATACGAGCCCCATATAACTCATCGCAGCGGTTATAACGATAATCAGAAAAATGGCCAGTGTGAGTGGTATATGCCAGACGTTAAGAAGCAAGGTTAATAAGCCGCCGCGCATCAGCAAAACCAGGATACTGACTATCGAGTAGCGACTGAATAGCTGCCATCGCAGGGAGTTTGGGTCAATTGATTGAGGCAAGCATTTCGAAAAGAATGAGTAATTTATCGAAGCAGCTATGAGAAAGCTTGTGATATGCGCTAATGAAAGACCAGCCTCACTATGCATTAGCAATAGGAAAGAACCTGCATCCACTGCCGCAGCAAGTAACCCGATAAAACAAAGCCGCCAGATTATGTTGCCAGGGAGTACATTGTTAGGATGCATATTAAATGTTGTAGATAAGGCCACCTGAGAAATTTTGCTAAAGACACCATTTAGAATTCGATTAGTTTATGTTTTGTGGATAGGATTGATAAGCAGCTTATCTCTGTTTTTTAACTGACGGGAAGCTATTTTCCAAGATTATGTATAGAGTCTTATTCCATTTCCAAATCAAAAATGACGCGAAGGCGAGCCGCAGACAGTTATCAATCATACGGCAAGGTGGAAGCTGACAAAGTCATTTTTGATTTGGAAATGGAAGAACTTGTTTAGTTTACTTGATACCAAGCAGCTAACTGGTTAGTGTGATAATGACAGGTTTCTTTCTCCGAGTAGGGGGTGTCTCCCCATTTGGGTAACCAAGAATAATCGGGACAATAATAGAAAATTTTCCGGGATATTTAATTTAACCTTGATATCTGGTGTATTTAAAGCTGTCAATGCAGCACCGATTACACAGCTCCCCAATTTCATGGCACATGCTGCCAGCATCAGATTCTCGGCTGCCAGCCAGCAATCCGCAGCTACACAAGACCCGGTTTGTTTCGAGCAAATCAGAATCAGCGTACTCGCATCGTAGAAAATATTGAAATCAGGTTCAGTAAAGGAACCAGGGGCGCGTCCTGCTATTTGAAGTTCTCCAGCAAACAGAGGTTTGGCATAATCTGAAATATCTTTTAATAGCTCTTTATCGCGAATAATGGCAAATGTCCATGGTTCCTCATGTAATGCTGTAGGACCATGTATGGCGGCTTCTAGCAAGATGTGTATAGCGCCCAAGTCAACTACTCGCTCAGTGTAATTACGAACACAACGCCTAGCTAGAATGGCCTCAAAAACAGTCATTTCAACCTGTGTTTCTTGCATAGCCAACTCCTATTGCAAATCTTATTTTGGTTACCGTATCAAGAATCGATGCGAGAGGCTATCCGTATAAATACGTATATATCTTTTGCTGCTTACTGTAGCGGTGACGTTGAGTTAACGCTGGCAAAGCACAGCATTATGTTGAGGTGTTTAATCCACTTTCATAGGCAATACGTGCAAGATCAAGCAAATTGATTGCGCCTGTCTTGTGCATGATATTGGATCGGTGAATTTCTACCGTGCGAAAGCTGATACCGAGACGAGATGCAATCTCCTTGTTGTGGTATCCCTGAATAGCAATCATCATAACTTCATGCTCACGTTTCGTGAGACTTGCCAAGCGTGATAGCGCATCCTGGTTATGTTTATTCGCTTCTATTAGCTTTTCACTTTCCAGAAAAGCTGATTGAACGGAGGCAAGAAGTTTTACGCGGGTAATGGGTTTGGTGAGAAAATCGATTGCACCCGCTTTGATTGCTCTGACACTCATAGGAATATCACCATGCCCAGTAAGAAATATAATGGGCATTATGTTTTTATAATTTAAGAGTTTTTCCTGAAGCTGCAAGCCACCTATTCCGGGCATGCGTACATCAAGAATAATACAACCTTTGTGACCAGGTTGATAAGCATTAAGAAAGGTTTCAGCATTTTCAAAAGTTTGCACAAAGATTCCTTCCTGCTTGAGTAGAAGAGCCAAAGAATCTCTTACTGCTGGCTCATCATCCACGATAAAAACAATGAAGTGTTGAGAGATCATGATGCAAAAGGTAGTGTGAAGTTAAATTTGGCACCCTCCTTGGTATCAGGATCAAGCCAGAGTTGACCGCCATTAGCCTCAATGAGGGCGCGACTGATCGACAATCCCATGCCGATCCCGGTTGGTTTTGTTGTGAAGAAAGGATCAAAAATATACCGGACTATTTCTTGATCAATACCAGGGCCAATATTAAGTACTGAGACCATGGCTAAGTTTTTTTCGTTCAATATGCTGATGGCAATCGTAATTGCAGGAGATGAGATATTCGCTGCGCGCATTGATTCCACAGCATTTATCAATAGATTTACCAGGGTTTTTTGTATATGAAGACGATTGGCAAGCACTGCAGGGAGATTAGATTCCAAATGTAATACGTGATGAAAATCGTTATAGCCCTCGCTGTGAGCAATTTTTAAAGCATCCGTTACCACTTCATTCAGACTGAGTTTTTCAGTAACCAATTCTCCTTTTTGCAGAAAGGCAACCAGTTCGTGCAGTCTGCAACCAGCATGCTGAGATTGTTTGACACAGTTTTCAAGCATCTGTCTTACTTCGTCGATATTGAAAGCCTCACTTTCCATTGCACGCAATGTGACCTCACTGTATGCAGAGATTGCAGTAAGCGGTTGATTTAGCTCATGGGCAATGGCAGAAGCCGTATGAATCGCTACTTGCTGCTTAAAAAGTACTTCTGATTCAGCACGCTGCATTTGAAGTTCTTTCTCGAGTGTTTTGCGTTTAGTGATATCGCGAGCCATGCCGACAAGGCGATTTGCACGTCTTATTTCAAAGTGCACTTGCCCAGTTATGGTGATCCAACGCTCAAATCCATCAGCAGCATTAATAACACGAAATTCTGCAAGGTAGTGGCCATCACCAGCAGGATCCATGGCTTTCTCAAAAGCGGCTTGGTGAGTGGCATAATCTTTGGGATGAATCGCACGGATAAACTTATCATAAGTCATGATTTCCCCAGTTGCGCAACCCCAGAGCTCGCGCATCCGTTTATCAATGTGTATGACGTTGTTTTCGAAATCGATATCAAGAACACCCAATGCTGCTGCTTGTTTGGCTAGCCACAACCGTTCTTCACTAACTTTCAGTGCGACTTCTGCCTGACGACGTCGATCACTGATATTCAGCGTGATCAAAATATAAAGTTGATCGTGGGCTGTCAGGGGATTCAGGCCAATATTTACCTTCAGCTCCTGTTTGTCATGAGTTAAGACAACCAGTGTTCTATCATTTCCTATGTCGCGTTCCCATGGCTTGCCGAGATAAACTTCTCGGTAGTACTGATAAAGATCCCGATAGTGAGGAGATATGAGTTCTTCGATCGCGAGACCGCAAAGTTCATGATCTACATAACCGAATAGTTGTTGCGCGGCCACATTTGTTAGCACAATGCGATCCGAGTCATCGATTAACAATATAGCATCTGATACTGCATTGAGCAGTGTTTGAAAGCTTAGCCCTGTAAATGAGTCAATCATCAATCACAGTATATTTAAAAATTATTTGTATCTTGGATAAGCTACAGTCTACGACAAAAAAACAGCTTTCGTCTATCAATCAATACCATAATAAGAAAATATTTATACGTATTTGTACGTATTTAACCCTTTCTTTTTTTTCGATACATTATCACTGGTAGTAAGCTTTACGAATTTAGAGTTATTATTAAGTTTAAAAAGTTGAATATATATGAATGCAGATGAAATGTGTGATAGCTGTGATAATCGGAAGCTAAATCACTTTCTTAAGCTTTTATTATGTTATAAAGGAGAAGGAAATGAAGTATATATGTTGTTGCCTTCGTATCTTTGGCTCTTGCCGCTTGTAGTGAACCAAAGCAAGAGAAATCTTCTCCTGGCGCTGAAATAGAAAATAAAGCGGCCGCAGAGAGAACTAAGCCTGCTCTGCTGAATCATTTGCTCCTCAAACAAAAACTGACACTGAAAAGATGGAAGAATTAGAGGAACAATCTATTCCTGCTGACACTGAAGATCCGTTGCTTCCACACGCTAAATAAGCAGCATATATTGCTTCAATCTAATTAGAAAATTAATCAGTCTCCGCATAACTGACCTTTTTGGGGAATTTGGTTTTTTTAAGTCATTGATTTTATGAGTTACACATACAGCGAAACCCTCTAGAAACACAGTTATGCAGAGGTTTCTTAATTATAGACAAGAGGTGAATAGAATGCCTATAGGTGAAATTTGTAAACGTGAAGTCGTCGTTGCTCAACGTGATGATACTGTATTACAGGCAGCTAAGCTGATGCGCCAGCACCATGTTGGAGATGTGCTGGTGGTCGATGACGAGGGAGAAGGAAAGCGCGTGCCGGTCGGTATAGTGACTGACCGCGATTTGGTCATGGAAGTTATTGCACCAGAACTCGATACAAATGTTATCACTGTTGGTGATATTATGGTCTCTGATTTTGCTAGCGTAAAGGAAAATACGGGTGTATTTGAATCAATTCAATATATGCGTGTCAAGGGGGTACGTCGTTTGCCAGTAGTAGATGATAATAATATGCTGATCGGTATTGTTACGCTCGATGACTTATTAGGGTTACTGTCTGAGGAACTCGATGCACTCGTAAAGCTCATGGCACACGAGCAGCAAAAGGAAGCGGGTATTCGCCGCTAGTAATTAAAGATCAACTATGGAAGGAGAACAATAATTATGCAAAGCCCACTACAAATTACCATACGCGATATATCTTCTTCCGATGCACTAGAAGCGCATATTCGCGACAAAGTGGAAAAGCTCGAAAACTTTTTTGATCGCATTGTTTCCTGCCATGTAGTAGTTGAAATGCCGCATAAGCATCATCATCAAGGGAAAGAGTTCAATGTCCGCATCAATATCGGTGTGCCCGGCAACGATATTGTGGTTAACCGCGATCATCACGAAGATCCCTATGTCGCCTTGCGCGAGGCTTTCGACGCTGCCAAGCGTCAGCTTGAGGATCATGCACGTCGAATGCAGCTTAAAACCAAAGCACACGCTGCTGATCAGATTGGACACGTTGCGCGTATCTTTTATGAAGAAGGTTATGGTTTTATTAGAGGACAGGATAGCGTGGAACGTTATTTTCATCGCGATAATGTCATTGATCCAAGCTTTGAGCTCTTGCAGGAAGGGGATGAAGTCAAGTTCATCGAGGAGCTAGGAGCCGAAACTCCACAAGCCAAGCGGGTGAGTGCTGGTAAGCATCACTTGCCGGAGTGAGTAGGGGTGAGTGTTATTTGTACACTATCTTATGCCTCGAACGCTGATGCTTACTGATACTGTTCTGATGAAGTTACGGCAGCTAAGTCCTCATGTATTTTGGTTTGGTAGAGATTTATGCTGCTTGATTCTGCTTTGGCTCTATTTTATGGGTACCTCTAAAAATTCATATTTGCGAGCATCCACTTCACAAATTACCTGCTTACCCCCATTTCATCACAATACTTCGTTGTCCATAAAATGTTTCCTTATTCTATTTCCACATCAAAAATGACAGGAAGGCGAGGCGCAGACAGTATCCATCATACGGCAAGGTGAAGCCGACAAAGTCAGTTTTGATTTAGAAATGGAATTAGATATTCTAACGTGAGTTCGACATAAGAATCATCAAATCACGACTGGAAGAGCTTGAGGGAGCCTGATATTAAGTGAGGGTTTCTTCTCGCGAAAGGTGTAAGCCACCAATCCGGCTATCAGATTAACAAAAAAGTTAACTGGGCTGCGATGGCGGGAGTGCTCGATTTGCGAGATATTCTTCAATGGGTCATTGACGCTCTCAATGATCGAACGTTTACGTAGCAGCAGCTTGTCAAACAACGGCAACAGCTTGTTTTTCATGTTCTTGCGTACTTTGGTGATGAGCTGCACGCCTTGCTCGCGGAGTTGCTCAAAGAGTGATTGCGAAATGTAGCCCCGGTCACCGAAGAGTTTGCCAAACAAGGAGCGCGTCACCTCTGGTACCGGGTCACGGTCATCCACATTGCCCGCCGTTATTTTTACCCCTGGCAATTCTCCCTGGTCATTAATGACCAGGTGCAGCTTGAATCCATAAAACCAACCCATGCTGGCCTTTCCCCGGGCAGCAAACCCTGCCATTACTTGATGAGACCCAATACGGCGATTATGGCACACACTAATCTTAGTCGAATCAATGAAACTGATCCCACTACATTGCCCAAAGCGACTGGTCAGAAAACAGCACAAAGGCACCAGGCTACCTTGCAACAGCTCCACAAAGCGGTGGTAACTCACCAACCCTGGAAAATAATCGCGCTGATACCTCAACACGTAATTCAGGTAATAGTGTTTAAACGTCCGGTACCCGGATAGATGAAACCCGACCATGATGGTCATGATTTCGCTTAGACACAGCGCTCCTTGCCGCCGACGCTGTTTCAGCGATGACTCTAATAAGTGCTGCTCCCATTGCGGCTCAAACTCTTTACAAAATTCGTCACTCTCACAAAAAATCGTTGTAGTATCCATGGAAATCTGACTCCTCTCATGATGAAATTCTTTTGCAAAACCATTTCATCATAAGGAATTCAGGTTTCTTTTACAGCTTTTCTTATGTCGAACTCACGTTATTCTAGATATTCTCCCTCCATTCCTTGCACCGCCTGAACAGCAACACAAACACATCCGCAATCTTAGCTTGCTACGCTGTTCTGGCAAGTGAATCTCGAGGATTTTTGGTTAACCTTTCCCTGAAACCAAGTCCGGTAAATTCCATACGCAACCACCACTATGCTACCCTACCAAATCACCGGTCATGGATGGTTAGGCGCAAAGATGCTATGAATTTGAATTGATAGGGAAAGCTTCTTCCGCAGCGCCATTTCCGCCTTGCCGAGGCGACAGTACCACCCGCTAAGGGTGCTTACCGCTCATGGTATTGCTTTTTCCATCACCTATACGCGTGCTCTGCACATCGGTGATGACTCGATTGCAAATTTGTGCCGCGTCGGTCTTGCCCGCTTGCATAGCGCTTGCGTCGCGGCTTCAGGCAGCGATAGGTTGCAGGTTGCCACTCATCACCCCTGCCAGTTTGTCTGCATAAAAGTATTGATGGATAGTTTCATGGTTGATGAACAATTTATCTTCTAGTTCAAGTCGGTCTGATGCCTATCCATATTCTGTCGAATCATCTTATCCACCCTATTCCGGTCTTCTCGACCAAATAGCCTGGCTTTGGCTTCCTTATTTACAATTTATTTAATGATGGGCAGTTTATTGCGCAGAATCAAAGAAAATCGGGAAAAAGCCGTTCTGCTGAATGATCTACGTGTTTATACGTATTTAATCATCTTCTGTTTTTCGATAAATTGATGATTACGGTTTTTATACCGTCACGAAAGATTATATAAATTTTTTGCTCAATTAATTTATTGATTAAACAAGGAGGCAAAGATGGAACCTACTAAACCACTTACCAAGAATACCAGGAAAAAAGTAACGGTTACAGGTAACGAATCTAATGGCGAGCATATGCAGGAAAACCGCAATTCTCGTATCGCTATTGCAGCTTATTACAAAGCACAGGAAAGAGGATTCCAACCCGGACATGAACTGGATGATTGGCTGACTGCTGAAGTGGAGGTGAATAATGAGTATTACCAGTAAGGCACTACTGAGAAATAATTTTACTGCTAAGGCAGAGATTAACGAAAGCGAGTATGTAGTTTTGATACTTTCTGAAGACGGCATCATTCGTGATTGCAACAAGGCGGGCGCGGATTTATTGGGAGGATGGCCCAAGAATTTGCCAAAACTACATATTTCCAGATTATTGCCAAAGCTGGCAGAGATCGATTTGCTAAAAGGAGAACAGGCTAATCCCTATCTACGTTTTCTTTCACGCATAGGACACCATTTTGAAGTGGTGAGTATGAGTGGAGTACATTTCGCAGGAAAGCTTTTTTTCAGCGATATGAAAGATTGTGGTTCACACCGGATGATTATCATGATCTACCCTGTTTATCAAGAACATACCTTGCATTGAAAAAAAACAGAATTTTTTAACCCGGAATAGGAGAATCATGATGGCAGAAGAAAATAAAGAGAATATTCCAGTCTCTACAAATAAAGAAGCAGCAAAAAAAGAAGCAACAAAAGGTGAAGTATCTGCTATGCGACCAGCCACTGATATAGAACGTTCTTTTACTGAGATGGAACGCGCTTTTGATCGCTTCTTTCGGCGTGGCTGGCCGTCATTATGGCGATGGGAGGGGTCCCGGCATGGGATAACCCGTTTGAATTGGAAGCTTCACATTCACCGAAGCTGGATGTGATCGATCGAGATAATGAAATTCTGGTTCGTGCTGAAATCCCTGGTATAGAGAAGGAAGACCTGAATATTTCTCTTACCGGCAATTTGCTCACGATCAAAGGTCAATGTGCTAGCGATGTAAAAGAAGAGAAAGGTGATTATCATAGACGCGAAATTTCCAATTTTTCATTCTCTCGTTCAGTTGCATTGCCAGGAGAAGTGGATACTGCCAAAACGACTGCATCTTTGAAAAGTGGGATTCTAGAAATTACTTTGCCAAAAGCTGAATCTTCAAAGCGACGTAGTATTACTGTGCAGTAATGACTGAGAGGTACATGAAACTTACATTCACGTATATCGAATATAAGTTTTAACCCATTATCTGCCTCATTATGCTTAATAGTGCTGTAATGAACAAAAAACTATCATCCTTTGAAAGGTTGTGTGATTGGAGTCCTATTTTCAACTAACCCATTCAAGGAGTTGATTATGAAACAGGAAATATTAATCCCTTCTACTGTGATAAGTATAATCTCGTTGAGTATTGGATTATTTATATTATCGCTTGATCGCATGCAATCGATAGAAGATATTCAAGCACAAAATGAGAAACAGATTATTGAAAATCAACTTATGACGCAGCAGGGATGGCAAACGTCTCGCGATCATGCACATCCAACAGAAGCTTCAAAAAAGCAAGAACAACTTAGGAAGGAACTTCACCTGCGCATGAAAGAGCATGCAATGAAATATCAGCTTCCTAACGATCGATTCAGGAAAGGGGGAGTATGGATGTAGTCGTCATATTGAATCATCAGGATTCTGATGAGAATAGTTTAGATATCAGCAAATGCCTTGGTTATTAATCTAATTTAAGAGTTGATAGCGTAGTCTGTAAAAATAGTCAGCTAATTCTCTTCCGTGATGGAATTAAAAATTGAGGGGTATAAACTTATTGAAAGGTTGCTACCTTGTATGATGAATAGTGTATGGATTAACCTTGTTATAGTATTTGCTATCACTAAAAGGAAAACATTATGATCCGTAATCCTATTGATGTTGCTAGCCGTGTTAGTCCCGGTTTGTCTGCGTTGATTGAAAGCCGGCTCAATGAGGCAGACACTGATCAACCGATAACACTTGCTAGCGTTCGTGCTCTTCTCGTAGGTTTGTTGCCTCCAGCATTTACTGAGACAGAGAACCTGCATCATTTTGATGTGAATGAATCATTACTTGATGAGTTAGATGCACTGATTGAGGAATTTGGTGAAACAGCCTTAGCCATTGACTTTGTGCAAGATATTGCTAGCGAACCGCTTTCTCGAGTGATCGAAGCGGTTATGTATAATGAGAATCGGCGGGCTCCGCCAACGCTTGGCGCTGTAAAAGAAGCTATTTTCTCGGGTTTGATCGCTAGTTTAGTCGGTGATGGCGCGTTGGATGAAGATGAAGACGACGCGCTGCTTGCAGAGATTGATACGCTGATTGCTCGATATGGTGAAGAAGCGCTCGCAGAGAATTTTTTACGGTATGAGTAACAAGCGTTCTGAAATAGTTGCTTCCCTATTTTTAATATTAAATTATGCCCTCACTCATCTCCTCTATATGGTATAGAGATACCTTAGGGATGACTAAAAGAAATTTTTCATTCCAATTACTTGCAACGATATCTTAAAATAATTTAACAAGCTGTTGAAAAACACTCTATGTTGTCGCTGTCATTTTAACAATAAACTGAAAATATTTATTTATCAGATACAAACTCCGCTTTTTCTCCTACTCTTGTCTATCATCAGCTGCCTCGAATACATTTTAAACAGCGTGTTAATAAGATTAATTTTCTTTCTAGACTAAATTTTTTAGTCAGAAAATGAACCTTAGTGAAAATTTCAAATCGGATTATTAATTGGTGATGGTTTATTTTTTCTGGTTTTTCTGGTTTTCTGAAAATGTATCTCGACAAAATTCATTCCCTACAAACAGGCGTTAGTCTTGAAGTCTCAACAATAGCTTTGCGTGCCCTAATTAGAGATGCCATGGTGGGTCAACGAATTACTGAACTTGCCAAGATTTGTGGACCGATGGATCTTTACGATTATCTCTCCGTTGTTGTCTACAAAGGTGCTGAAGGTTTGATCTGCAGGCGTCATGCTTGGGTTGATGAAATCAAGCATGACCTGCTTGCAGGACGCCCGGTTTCTTTTAGGGGTTTCGACAAACTATTCTGGCGTACTCTCGATGAAGAAGATCCTGATGGCGACGAATGGTATCGATTGACTTCTGGAGAAGAGTTCCTGTCTCAATTAATCTCTTTACTCGGTATTCTACGTTCGGCTAATCGAAGATTGCTACAGAAAGTGGATGTTTTACCTGATCTAAAGATCGGATGGGCCTAAGGGCTTTTCTCATTTGAGCTAATCAGTTGCAGCGGGGAATGTGGTATATATTTTTCCATTCCTCTCTGTAATGTTCAGATATGTATTTCCAGATTGTGAGAACCTACTCAACATCTTCCGGTTCCACTTCATGCCTATTGCCGTGAATATCAGCTTGCGCAGATATATAAATTTACTCATTAACTGGCTTGCCATCAGGCCGGAATTGACGAAATATCCAGTATAAGAAAAGCAATAGTAATGGAAGTACTGATTCCATTTCTAAATCAAAACTGACTTTGTCAGCTTCACCTTGCCGTATTATTTATACTGTCTACGGCTCGCCATTGTGTCTTTTTTAATTTGGGATTGAAATAAGAAGATAGTTTCTATAGCTATTGGTATTTCTGCATTTTAAAACCTATCCGGAGCCATGGTGATACCGAACTTCGTGATAGAAAATTGTGATAACGTATGGCTGAAGCTGCCGTTTTATTAAATAATTTTCACTCTGGCAGCAAGCTTTGCCAAAATTCTTATAAAAAATCCATATGCTCTCAATCAGAAAATAATGATATTGGCTGTAACATGAATCCGAAGAAAGAACTACCATATTTTACTGAGGGTGTAAGTCGGCGCGAAGTTTGGTCCTGGGCAATGTTCGATTTTGCCAATTCAGGCTATACCACTGTCGTTATTACTGCCATTTTTAATGCCTACTTTGTAGCGGTCGTGGCTGATAATCAGGATTGGGGTACATTTGCATGGACAGCATCATTAGCAGTTTCTTATATCCTTATTATTCTAACTGCACCAGCGCTCGGTGCTTATGCAGATATTTACGCCATGAAGAAGCGCTTATTATTGCTGACAACTATCGGTTGTGTCTTATTTACTGCATTACTTTATTTTGTCGGACCGGGTGATTTGTGGTTAGCAATTCTCTTTATTATTCTCACCAACTTTTTCTTTGGGAGTGGTGAAAATTTGATAGCTGCTTTTTTGCCTGAGTTAGCACGAAGCGATGCGCTAGGGAAAGTATCTGGCTGGGGATGGAGTCTTGGTTATATGGGTGGTTTATTCACCTTGGGTTGCTCCCTTGCGTATGTGACATGGGCGCAAGGGAAAGGGCAAGAAGCCGATCAATTCGTGCCAGTGACCATGCTCATAACTGCACTCATTTTCGCTATTGCTTGTATTCCTACTTTTCTTTACTTGAAAGAACGAGCGCTGCCGCAGTTGCATCAAACGAGTGATCATATCATCCGGGGAGCTTTTGCACGATTGGGCAATACGCTCAAGCATGTACACCATTACCAAGATCTGGTGCGCTTTCTTGTCTGCCTTGTTTTTTATCAAGCGGGCATTCAAGCAGTGATTGCATTGGCAGCAATTTATGCCCAGCAAGCGATGGGATTTAACACTACAGACACGATCTTATTGGTCCTGCTAGTGAATATTACTGCTGCAATAGGGGCATTTATTTTTGGTAACTTGCAGGATAAATTAGGTCATGTTCCTACTATCGCACTTACGCTCATTGGTTGGATCATTATGATTTTATTGGCATGGATGGCTAAAAGCTCTGCCATGTTCTGGTTAGCCGCCAATATTGCTGGTTTGTGCTTAGGTGCATCTCAATCTGCCGCGCGGGCATTGGTTGGAGTATTCAGTCCTTCTTCTCGACGGGCCGAATTCTTTGGGCTATGGGGATTGGCGGTAAAGCTGTCCTCTATCCTGGGCCGATCACTTATGGTCTGGTTAGCTGGATGTCACGTGGTGATCATCGTCTTGCTATGCTGATTACGGGTGGTTATTTTCTTATTGGTTTGGTGATTTTAATGCGGGTGGATGTGCAAAGGGGACAACAAGCGGCATTGTATGATCCTGAGAAATAAAGCATAAAGAAGGTGATAGGCTTCTTTAGAAGCCCTCAAAGTTCTTCACAATCGATCAGGTTTATGCAGAGTTAATCAATGCTTTCATGAAAGGAAGACATTTCCGATTTGGTCTTGTAACTCTTTTCATATTTAACAGATCGTGAAAAATAGCCATAATCATTACTTTATTTCAACGATCTGTTGAATTTTCAATCAGCTTAATACTTATCCATAAGTGGTTTCTTTATGGAAATCTTGCCAGATATAGGGTGGGGAAACAACTGGAGGGGTAGGAATGAAAAATGTAACAGCGTCCAATGCACCCAGTACTGTACGGCCAACTGTGTGGATAAGGCCGGTGAGCAACCCGACTGTTAAACCATAAGGCGCGCCATCGCGTTGGCTAGTCAAGATGACTGTTTTGGGAAGCTCCACCCAACCGGTCGCTGTATTAACAAGCCCATTCATCAGTTTTTCACCTGCCATGGTTGGGTAATTCTTCTCCATTTTTTCACCATACATGGTATAGCTTTGTGCCATTGCTGTTTGAGAGACTAAAAAGAATAATACAGTGAGTGATAAAAGTAGTGTTACGAGTTTTTTCATTGCTTCTCCTACGATGTGCAGTATTGAAAATTTGGTAAAACTTATACTAATTCAAATTCTTATCAAGAATATGAATATATTGAAAATGTGCAATCAATCTAGCCTATTTTCATTGCATTGAAAACCCTAATATAAATTAATGCTGCTACTAAGTCACCGCTCTTCCAATAAATCAAAGTTAACTTTAGCTTGATAAAAAATAAATATAGGGTGTCTCTAAAAATTGAGAGTTCTAAACAAGACAAGGCGAGCAAAAAAAAATGTTGACGCAGCTTATCACTAATAGGTAAGGAAGCATTTTTTGTGAACCACGAAGTATGGTGACGAAACGGGTAGGCAGACAATCCGAGAAGCGGATGCTCGCAAATATAAATTTTTAGAGGTGACCTATCGTCTGATTTCATAAGAATACTAACAATACAATACATTGCTTCGATTGCGTTGTTTCCGAGTTGCTTGCAAAATGCAAAATTTGAACCGCTAGCCGTACGCATCGATCATGGAACAACTTATTTGCCGTTTGTCATTGTGTATTTTACTTATTTCTACCCTTTCTGCTTGTTTGTCGCCTATTACGCTCAACCGCGCAGTGATGGCATATGATGAAGCAGTTGTCAATGCGGATGCCAAGCAGCTACTCGTTAATATTGCCCGGGCTCGACATCATCAGCCTCTTCATTTCACCCGAGTTTCGGCTATTGCGGCTACTTTCAATTTCAGTGCGAATGCGGGCGCTTCTCCAGCACTAACAGGCGCTCAGGGTGGCATGTTGGTGCCGATATTTGGTGGTGGTGTTTCAGAAAACCCTACTTTCAGTATTGAGCCAATTGCAGGTGAAGAATTTACTCAACGACTCCTTGCTCCGTTCAGTCAACACAAATTTACGCTGTTGCTTCGGCAGCATTTTGATGTAGATCTGATGCTGCGGATGATGGCGCAGGAAGTTACGCTACTAAATCTTCCTGCTATCCAGCTTGCCAAGGAGCACGAGGACCGTGTTCGCTTGCCGCAGCAAAGATATTCTCAAAAGATTACTTATTATAACAGCCCATCAGATCGAGAGGGCTACGAGATGTTTCGTCGTGTAGCGCTCCATTTTTCAGCCATTCAGGATCAGAAGCAATTATATGCAGAGCCGCTGACGTTTGAGCGAAGCTGGACTATTCCTGCAGGCGCTGTTTCAGCAGAAGGGTTTCAGTCTTTGCAAAAAGAATTTACTGTCCGCTACAACCAGGAGGAGAGTACGTATACGCTTAGCAAGCAAGTGTCGGGACCTATTCTTATAACTAACTATGATCCTGATACACTGCGTGTTAAAGAAGTTGAAGATTTGTATAGTTTGGCAAATTCTTTGATAGATAACGATGTTATCTTTGATATCCGCTCAGGCTATGTCGGGGGAGAATGGCCCCTTAGAGGTTCTTTCCGGTTAAGAAGCTTTCATGCGATTCTCAATTTTCTCGGTCACTCACTTGGGGAAGAATCAGAGTATCATGTAGAAAAAGACTCACGTACTCCTCCTATTCTCAGAGATGAAAATCCTATTAATATTATGGAGATTCTCGTGTCAAATAAGCCTGTTCCTAATACTGAGCTATCGGCCACTTGGATGGCCAATATTATGCAATTAATACCTACGGACCAGATGCACACTGGAATCAGAATGCTTTCCAATTGCTTTATATTCTGTTTCGATTGACTGTTACTGAAGCAAAATCTCTCGCTTTGCCTATTACTATTGCCAAGTGATCATTTCTTTCCAGGTTTTTATTTGCTTTTTTACTGACGGAGTACATGACAAAATTAAGATTAATTTTAGGTAGAGTAATTTATAAGAAACCTACACGCGGTTTTTAACGTGGTCTGGCCGCATAAGTCATCAAGCAGAGGTCGGGCATGGAGCAACTATAACATTCTCTCCCGCAATGCAGTCATGCCCGAAGGCAGAGCATGAATAAAAAGACGACTAAAGCATATTACAACATGTAAACAATTGAATAACCGAAATAGAGTGTGACCCATGCCCGCTTGTTGGCTGTTGGTGGGATAGGGGCTTAGCAAGAATATGTTTTGTCGGAGGTAAAATTTTTTTGCATTTACAGATGGAAATGCTTATAGAGTTTTTAGGATGATTATTTAAAAAAGCCACCAAGGTAAAAGGCTTTTGTAACCTATTAATTAATGATACTTTTTC